>DATICE010000049.1:0-20779 GCA_035456985.1 Burkholderiales bacterium
TGGGTTTTCGGCTACGGCTCGCTGATGTGGGACCCGTGCTTTCCCCACGTCGAGAGCGTGCCGGCCCTGGTGTACGGATACCACCGCGAGCTGTGCATCTACTCGAGCCGGTGGCGGGGGTCGCCCGAGCGGCCCGGTCTCGTGCTGGGGCTCACTCCCGGAGGCGCATGCCGGGGCGTCGCGTATCGCATCGCCACCTCACGGGTTTCCCGTTCGCTCGACGCACTTTGGAGCCGCGAAATGCGCCGCGGCGTCTATCATCCCCGGGTGCTGCACGCCCGGCTCTCGGGACGGACTGCCCGCGTTCTGGCCTTCATTGCGAACCCGAAGCACCCGGGCTACGCCGGGGCGCTCCCGACCGCGCGAACCGCCGAGTTGATCGCCAACGGCCACGGCGACCGCGGACCGAACGTCGAGTATCTCGCGCGCACCTTGAAGCAACTCGCGTATCTCGGGGTCCGGGATCATCATCTGATGCGGGTGATGGCGGCGGTGCGCGCGCTGCGGAAGGCGTAAAATACGCATCGGGAAGCCGGCCAGACAGCCGCTGCGCGTGGAAGAAGCGATCCTCTACGATGGTTCGTGCCGCGCGCAGAGGAAAGTCCGGGCTCCATAGGGTAGGGTGGCGGCTAATCACCGCCCGCCGTGAGGCGAGCAACAGGGCCACAGAGACGAGTCTCAGCGTGGGCAACTGCGTTGGGGGTGAAACGAGGCAACCTGCACCCGGAGCAACACCAAATAGGCAAGCGATGACGCGACCCGCCGAGCTTGCGGGTAGGTGGCTTGAGCCGGGGAGCAATTCCCGGCCTAGAGGAATGGCTGTCAGGGGCTGAAACGCCCTTACAGAACCCGGCTTATCGGCCGGCTTCCCTTCTCCCTTCTGCTCTCCCCGGGCCGGCGGGTGTTGTCCCTTCACGACAAACCCGTTTCCCCGGTTCCGCGCCCGCGACCGGCCATTACTTAAAGCATTACTTTTAGTACATTCGTTATCACGCTGTTTTAACGAGTTAATTAAGCCAGGATTGCAGCCGATATTTCCCCCGGTACATCACCTCATAAGTCATTGTCCTGAAAACAGAAAACGCTTGATCGTCCTTGACCGCTCGCCGCCCTTTCCAATATAGTGGGAAGAAGTGGAGAAAAGTGGGATAAAGCGCCGTCTTGCGGTAACGGGGGCGGCGTATTCCCGCGAGCCAAGGGGGACCGGTGTTTCGTGGCGTCGCGCAACTGAATCTCGACAGCAAGGGGAGGCTGGCAGTGCCCTCCCGGTTTCGCGACGCCCTCATCGCGCGTGCGAGCGGACATCTCGTCCTCACCGCCGACTCCGACCGCTGTCTCCTCGTCTACCCGCTTCCCGACTGGGAGCCGATCGAGAAGAAGCTCATGTCGCTCTCGAGCTTCAACACGCAGATCCGCGAGCTGCAGCGCCGGCTCGTCGGCTACGCCGAGGACGTGGTGATGGACGCAACGGGACGCATCCTCGTGCCGCCGGCACTTCGCGCCTACGCGCAGCTCGAGAAGGCCGTCGTCCTGGTCGGGCAGGGGCACAAGTTCGAGCTCTGGAACAAGGACCACTGGGACGAATTGATGGAGAAGGGCGGGGCGCCCGGCACAGGCGGGTTGCCGCCTGAGCTGGAGGGCTTCTCCTTGTGAGCGGGGGCTCACATACCGCGGTTCTGTTGGAGCAGGCAGTAGAGGGTTTGAAGGTGCACGGCGACGGGTGCTACGTCGACTGCACGTTTGGCCGCGGCGGGCACAGCCGGCGGATTCTGGCGCGGCTGGGAGGGGCAGGGCGGCTGCTCGCGCTCGACCGCGATCCGCAGGCGGTGGCCGCAGGAGGAGACATTGATGACCGGCGTTTTCGCATCCTGCACGGGCGCTTCAGCCGGCTCGCCGCATGGGCGGGGGAGGCCGGCGTCACGTCGGCGGACGGCATCCTGCTCGACCTGGGCATGTCCTCGCCCCAGCTCGACGACCCCGCCCGCGGCTTCAGCTTCCGCTTCGACGCACCGCTCGACATGCGCATGGACCCCGGCGCGGGCATCACCGCCGCGGAGTGGCTCGCGCGCGCGCCCGAGCGGGAGATCCGGGAGGTCATAAGAACCTATGGCGAAGAACGGTTTGCTAAACCGATTGCAGCAGCGATTGTTGCGGCTCGAGCGCGGGGACCTGTTGGCACCACACGAGAACTTGCCGCGCTCGTGGCAAAGGCCGTTCCCGCGCGGCAGCCACAACAGGATCCGGCGACGCGCACGTTTCAAGCTCTACGGATTCACATCAATCAGGAGCTTGAAGAGTTGTCGCTAGCGCTGCCCCAATGCTTGGAACTCCTCCGGCCCGGCGGGCGTCTGGTGGTCATCAGCTTCCATTCGCTGGAGGACCGCATCGTCAAACGCTTCCTGCGTGACAACGCCCGCGCCGACCGCCTGCCGCCGCGGCTGCCGCTGCGCGCCCGCGAGCTGCCCCCGCCGCCGCTCAAGGTCGTCGGCCGGCCGGTGCGGCCCTCGTCTGCGGAGATCGCGGCAAATCCCCGCGCACGCAGCGCAGTGATGCGAGTCGCCGAAAAGCTGTCCGCCACGGCCTGATCCAAATGCTGAGGCTCAACCTGGTTCTACTTGCCGCCCTGACCGCCTGCGCCTTGGCGCTGGTCACCTCCCAGCACCAGGCGCGCAAGCTCTACGGCGAGCTGCAGAAGGAGCAGGAGCTGGCCAAGCAGCTCGACGTGGAGTGGGGGCAGCTGCAGCTCGAGGCGAGCACCTGGGCGACCCACGCGCGCGTGGAGAAGCTTGCGACGCGGGCGCTCGGCATGCGCGTCCCGCCGGCATCGCGCGTCAGAATCGCACCAGGCGCTCCCGCCGGGGGACAGCGGTGAGCCCGGTCGCGCATCCCGGGCTGGCGCTGCAGCTGCCGGCGTGGCGCTCGCGCCTGCTGCTGCTGTTGCTGCTCGCGTGGCTCGCCGCGCTTGCCCTGCGTGCGCTCTACCTGCAGGGCCTGGATAACGATTTCCTGCAGCAGAAGGGCGAGCTGCGCTACTCGCGAGTGATCGAGCTCGCCGCGACGCGCGGGCCCATCGTGGACCGCAACAACGAGCCGCTCGCGATTTCCACCCCGGTGGAGTCGGTGGCGGCGAGCCCGGTGGACCTCGAGATCACGCCCGAGCAGGTGAGGCGCCTCGCCCGGCTGCTCAGCGAGGATGTCGGCGACCTGCGGAAAAAACTCGCGGACACGCGCCGCGAGTTTGTCTACCTCAAGCGGCAGTTGCCTCCGGACGAGGCCGCGCGGGTGGTGGCGCTGGGGATACCGGGAGTGTTCCTGCAACGCGAGCACCGCCGCTATTACCCGGCGGGCGAAGTCACGGCCCACTTGATCGGCCTTACCGACGTGGACGGCCGCGGGCGCGAGGCGCTCGAGCTCGCGTTCGAGCAGCAGCTCGCGGGCCGGGCCGGCAGTCGCCGCGTCATCAAGGACCGGCTCGGGAAAATCGTCGAGGATATGGAGAGCATACGCACGCCGCAGCACGGGCGCACCCTTGCGCTCTCGATCGACGCAAGGATCCAGTACCTCGCGTACCGCGAGCTCAAAGCCGCGGTGGCGGCGAACCGCGCGCGCGCCGGCAGCATCGTGGTGCTCGACGTCGCCACCGGCGAGGTGCTGGCGATGGCGAGCGCGCCTTCGTTCAATCCCAACAACCGCGGGCGCTTCGATCCGCAGCGCGCGCGCAACCGCGCCGTCACCGACCTCTTCGAGCCGGGCTCCACGCTGAAGCCCTTCACCGCTGCCGCGGCGCTGGAAGCGGGCACGGTGCGCCCGGAGAGCGTCATTGATACCGCACCGGGGCAGTTCGCCATCGGCAACCGCGTGATCCATGACGTGCACCCGCAGGGCGCGCTCACCGTCGCCCAGGTGATCCAGAAATCCTCGAACATCGGGGCGGCCAAGATCGCCCTGGAGTTGAGGCCCGAGACGCTGTGGAACCTGTTCCACCAGGTCGGGTTCGGCGCGGCGCCGCATTCGGGCTTCCCCGGAGAAGTGCCGGGGCGGCTGCGCGCGGCGGCGAGCTGGCGGCCGATCGAGCAGGCGACGATGTCCTATGGACACGGCATCTCGGTCTCGCTGCTTCAACTCGCGCGCGCTTATCTCGTTTTCGCGACCGACGGGGAACTGCGGCCGGCAACACTGCTGCGGCGCGAGGTCCCGGCGGGGCCGACGCGCGTCATCTCGGCCCCGACCGCGCACGCGGTGCGCCGCATGCTGGAGATGGCCGCGCAACCCGGCGGCACGGCGCCGCGCGCGCAGGTAACCGGTTACCGCGTTGCGGGCAAGACCGGCACGTCGCACAAGGCCGAAGGCAGGGGCTACGCAACGGACCGGTTCGTGGCTTCCTTCGTCGGTTTCGCGCCGGCCTCCGCTCCACGGCTGATAGTTGCCGTGATGATCGATGAGCCCCCGGTGGGCCGTCATACCGGCGGCGCCGCAGCGGCGCCGGTATTCAGCGCGGTCATGGCAGAAGCGCTGCGAGCGCTCGGAGTGCCGCCCGATGCGCCGGTGGACAACGTGACGCTGCCGCTGCCCGATGCCCAGGAGATCAGGGAAGAGGTTTGAACGCGGAATCGAGGATCGAGGATTGAGGGAAAAACCCGCATCAGCTCCGGACTGGAAGGTGATCGAGTCGCTGGGCGTACGCCGGCTGGTCAACGACAGCCGCGCGGTGCGGCCCGGCGATACCTTCGTCGCGTATCCCGGACACGCGCGCGACGGGCGCGATTTCATCGCACAAGCGATCGCGAACGGCGCCGCATCCGTCCTGTGGGAGCAGGCGGGATTCCGGTGGGATCCGCGGTGGCGCGTGGCGAATTTCGGCCTGCGGGGACTGCGCCACCATGCAGGCGAACTCGCAAGCCGCTTCCACGGTCGACCGAGCCGGCGGCTGCAGGTGATCGGAGTCACCGGCACCAACGGCAAGACCACCTGCAGCCAGTGGATTGCGCAGGCGCTGACGCGCTGCGGGCGGCGCTGCGCGGTGATCGGCACGCTCGGCTACGGCCTGCGCGCGCCGTTGCGGCCTCTCGTCAACACGACGCCGGACGCGCTGTGGCTGCACGCGCAGCTTGCGGAGTTCGCGCGGCGCGGCGCCCAGGCGGTGGCGATGGAGGTGTCCTCGATCGGGCTCGACCAGGACCGTGTGGCGGGGGTCGAGTTCGACACGGCACTCTTCACCAACCTGTCGCGCGACCATCTCGAGTACCACCGCACCATGCGGCGCTACCAGGAAGCGAAAGCGCGACTGTTCGCCTGGGAGACGCTCAAGCACGCGGTGGTGAACCTCGATGACGATTTCGGCGCGGAGCTTGCGCGCCGCATCCGCCGACCGGGACTCGACGTGATCGGCTACGGGTTCGGCGCGGCGCGCGGCGGGCGGACCGCGTACCTCGCGGGCGCCCATCTCGTCTCCGGCGCACCAGGCGTGAGCTTCGACGTGAAGACGCCGTGGGGCGCCGCGCGCGTCACGGGACCGGTGCCGGGGCGGCACAATGCCAGCAACCTGCTCGGGATCCTGGCGGTACTGCTGGCAAGCGGCATTCCGCTGCGACGCGCGGTCGCCGCGCTCGCCGCCCTGAAGCCACTGCCCGGCCGGCTGCAGCGGCTCGGCGGCGGAGCAAGACCGCTGGTGTTCGTGGACTATGCCCATACTCCCGACGCGCTCGAGCATGCGCTGACGACGCTGCGCGAGCTTCTTGCGAATACCCCATCACCCATCGCTCATCACCCATCCCGCCTCATTTGTGTCTTTGGCTGCGGCGGCGACCGCGACACGGGCAAGCGGCCGCGCATGGGGCGAATCGCGGCACGACTCGCCGACCGCGTCGTGGTGACATCGGATAACCCGCGCAGCGAGGAACCCGCGGAAATCATCGAAGCCATCGTCGCGGGCGTCTCCGGGGGTGCGCGCGGTATCGAGATCGAGAGCGACCGGCGTGCGGCGATTCTGCGCGCGGTGGCGGAGGCGCGCCGCGGCGACATCGTGCTCGTCGCGGGCAAGGGCCACGAGGACTACCAGGAAATCCGGGGCGTGCGGCACCCGTTCTCGGATGCGGCGGTGGCGCGGGAGGCGCTTTCCAGATGAGCCTGATGCGTCTCTCGGAAGCCGCGCGCGCGATTCCGGCCGAGTTGCGGGGGGAAGACCGCGTCTTCGAGGCGGTCAGCACCGATACGCGCACCCTCGTTCCGCGCACCCTGTTCGTGGCACTCAAGGGCGAGCGCTTCGACGGACATGACTTTCTCGGCGAGGCCGCGTCGAAACACGCGGCCGGCGCGCTGGTGCAGAAGGCGGAATCGAGGATAGGGGAATCAGGCTTGAGCGACCGGCTTCCATTGCTGGTCGTCGAGGACACGAAAAAGTCGTTGGGCACGCTCGCTGCCTACTGGAGGAAAAAATTCTCCCTGCCGCTGGTTGCGCTGACGGGCAGCAACGGCAAGACGACGGTGAAGGAGATGCTGGCTTCGATCCTGCGCGAAGCGTGCGCGGCCCAATCCCCGGTTGCCGATTCTCGATCCCCGGTGCTCGCCACTCGCGGCAACCTCAACAACGACATCGGAGTGCCGCTTACGCTGCTCGAGTTGAGGCCCGGCCATCGCTACGCCGTCGTGGAGATGGGAATGAACCACGCCGGGGAGATCCGCTACCTGACGCGGCTCGCCGCGCCGGACGTGGCGCTTATCAATAACGCGGGACCAGCGCATCTCGAATTCTTCGGCTCGGTCGATGCCATCGCCCGCGCCAAGGGCGAGATCTTCGAGGGGCTCCGGCCCGGCGGTACGGCGGTCATCAACGCCGACGACCGCCACGCCGGCCTGTGGCGCTCGCTCGCGGGCGACCGGCGCATCGTCGAGTTCGGCATCGAACGTCCGGCTGCGGTGAGCGCGCGCTACGCGTTGCGCTACCTCGAGAGCGAGATCGTCGTGCGCACGCCGCACGGCGAGGCGCAGGCGGTGCTGAAGGCGCCGGGACTTCACAACGTCCGCAACGCCCTTGCGGCGAGCGCGGCCGCGGCGGCGCTCGAGGTGCCGGCGCCCGCCATCGCCCGCGGGCTTGCAGGCTACGCCGGATTCAAGGGGCGGCTGCAGAGAAAAACGGCGCTGCACGGCGCGACGCTCCTCGACGACACCTACAACGCCAACCCCGAGTCGGTACGCGCGGCGGTGGCCGTGCTCGCGCAGGCTCCGGGGGGAAAGCTCCTCGTGCTGGGCGACATGGGCGAGCTCGGCGCCGGGGGCGCGCAGATGCACGCCGACATCGGCACGCTCGCGCGCGAGAGCGGCATCGAACGGCTGCTCGCGCTGGGCGATCTCTCGGCGCAGGCGGCGCGCGCGTTCGGCGCAGGGGGACGCCATTTCACGCGCATCGAGGACCTGCTGGCCGAGCTCGAGAATGCGCTTGCGCCCGACGTGACCGTGCTCATCAAGGGGTCGCGCTTCATGCAGATGGAACGCGTCGTCAAGCGCTTCGAGACGCCCGCCACGGGTCACGAGTCACGATGAGGACCTTGCTTTCACCCGGGACCGCGGAGGACGCATGCTCCTAGAGCTCGCCCAATGGCTCGCGAAGGACATCCGCGCGTTCAACGTGTTCGGCTATATCACGCTGCGCGCCGTGCTCGCGTGCCTGACGGCGCTGATCATCACGTTCCTCATCGGGCCGGCGCTGATCCGCAGGCTGACGGCCTACAAGGTGGGCCAGGCGGTGCGCGACGACGGGCCGCAATCGCACCTTACCAAGGCCGGCACGCCAACCATGGGCGGCGCGCTCATTCTCGCCTCGATCACCCTCACCGTCCTGCTGTGGGCGGACCTCGCGAACCGCCTGGTCTGGCTCGTGCTGTGGGTCTTGCTCGCTTTCGGCGCGATCGGCTGGATCGACGATTACCGCAAGGTCGTGGCGCGCAATCCGAAGGGGCTGTCGGCCCGGGTGAAGTTCTTCTGGCAGTCGGTGATCGGGGTCGCCGCGGCGTGCTTCCTCGCCTTCTACTCGAACCTGCCCCAGCAGACCGCGTTCATCGTGCCCTTCTTCAAGCAGGTGGCCTACCCCCTCGGCGCGCTCGGCTTCATCGTCATGACCTATTTCGTGATCGTCGGGACCAGCAACGCGGTCAACCTGACCGACGGGCTCGACGGGCTCGCCATCATGCCGACAGTCATGATCGGCAGCGCGCTCGGCGTCTTCGCCTACGTCGCCGGGCACGCCGTGTTCGCCAAATACCTCGGATTTCCCTACATCCCCGGTGCCGGCGAGCTCGCGGTGATCTGCGGCGCCATCGCGGGCGCGGGCCTCGCGTTCCTGTGGTTCAACGCATATCCGGCTGAAGTCTTCATGGGCGATGTCGGCGCGCTCGCGCTCGGCGCCGCGCTCGGCGCCATCGCCGTCATCGTGCGTCAGGAAATCGTGCTCTTCATCATGGGCGGAGTGTTCGTGGTGGAGACGCTCTCGGTGATGCTGCAGGTCGCCTCCTTCAAACTGACGGGCAGGCGCGTCTTCCGCATGGCGCCGCTGCACCACCACTACGAGCTGAAGGGATGGAAGGAAAACCAGGTCGTGGTCAGGTTCTGGATCATCACGATGATGCTCGTCCTGGTCGGATTGTCCACTTTGAAACTGCGCTGATGAACCGTGGAGCTGAAAGGGCGAAAGGTCGTGGTGCTCGGGCTCGGTGATACCGGGTTGTCGATGACGCGCTGGCTCGCGCGGCACGGAGCCGACGTGCGTGTCGCCGACACCCGCGCGGATCCGCCGCATGCCGCGCGGCTCGCGCGCGAGCTGCCGCAGGTTCCCCTTGCCGCCGGCGCCTTTGGCGAAGGGACGCTGCGCGGGGCCGATCTCGTCGCGATCAGCCCGGGACTGGATCGCCGCGAGGCACCGGTCGCGGAAGCGATCGAGCGCGGCGTGCCCGTAGTCGGCGATATCGAATTGTTCGCACAGGCTCTTAAGGCGGGCGTCAGCCGTCAGTCGTCAGTCGTCACCGAGCCCAAAGTGCTCGCAATCACCGGCTCCAACGGCAAGAGCACCGTCACGGCAATGGCCGGCGAAATCCTCCGCGCCGCGGGGCGCCGGACCGTGGTGGCGGGCAACATCGGCACGCCGGTGCTGGATGCGCTCTGCGCGATCGAGGACGGCGCGGCCGCGCCGGAGGCCTTCGTCCTCGAGCTCTCGAGCTTCCAGCTCGAGAGCACCTCGAGCCTCGAGCCGGCGGCAGCCGTGATGTTGAACCTGACCGAGGATCATCTCGACCGCTACGACAGCATGACCGATTACGCCGCGGCGAAGGCGCGCGTGTTCGCAGGCGGCGGCGCGCAGGTGCTCAATCGCGATGACCGGTGGTCCATGGACATGGCGCGCGCGGGACGGAGCCTCCTTACTTTCGGCGGTGGGGCACCCCGCACCGAAACGGAGTGGGGCATACGCGCCGAGCGCGGCACCGACGTGCTCGCGCGCGGCTCACGCCCGCTGATGGAGCTCGCCCGGCTGCCGGTCGCGGGACTGCACAACGCGGCCAACGCGCTTGCGGCGCACGCGCTCGCGCATTCGATCGGCGCGCCCGATGAAGCGCTTGCGCGAGCGCTGCGCTCGTTCCAGGGCCTGCCGCATCGCATGCAGCAAGTGGCCGAGCACGAGGGCGTGATTTTTCTCGACGACTCGAAGGGCACCAACGTGGGCGCGACGGTGGCTGCGCTCGCCGGCCTGCAGCGGCCGGCAGTGCTGATCGCGGGCGGCGATGGCAAGGGGCAGGACTTCGCGCCGCTCGCGCCCGCGGTCAAGGCGCGCGCGCGCGCAGTGGTCCTGATCGGGCGCGACGCGAACAAGCTGGCGCAGGCGATCGCCGGGAGCGGGGTGCCGGTCGAGCGGGCGGCAGGGATGGACGAGGCAGTGCAGGCCGCCTTCCGCGCAAGCCGCGCGGGCGATGCGGTGCTGCTCTCGCCTGCGTGCGCGAGCTACGACATGTTCCGCAACTATGCGCACCGTGGGGAAGCCTTCGCGGCGGCGGTGCGGCGCCTTGCGGGAAGCGGAGGCTAGGGCGTGTTCTACACCGACGTCAAGTCGCGCGCGCAGGCCGCCGAATACGACGAGGGACTGGTGTGGGCTGCAGTCCTGCTGCTCGGCCTGGGATTGGTGATGGTCTATTCAGCCTCGATCGCGATTGCGGAAGCGAGCCGCGTGAGCGGACACCAGTCGACCTATTACCTCATGCGGCACGCGCTGTTCGTCGCAGTCGCGCTCGCTGCGGGGGTGGCCGCGTTCCAGGTCCCGCTGCGGCTATGGCAGCAGGCGGCGCCGTACCTGTTTCTCGCCGGCGCGGGGCTGCTCGCCCTGGTGCTCGTCCCCGGGGTGGGACGCGAGGTGAACGGCAGCCAGCGCTGGATCTCGCTGCACTTCGTGACGGTGCAGCCCTCGGAGCTGATGAAACTCTTCGCGGTCCTCTATGCGGCCGACTACACCGCGCGCAAGGCGGCGCACATGGCGAGCTTCCGCAGGGGGTTCTTGCCGATGCTCGCGGTGATGCTGGTCATCGGCTGGCTGCTCCTGCGCGAGCCGGACTTCGGGGCGTTCGTGGTCATCGCGGTGATCGCGATGGGGATCCTGTTTCTCGGCGGCATGAACTGGAAGCTGTTCGCCGGCCTGTTCGCGCTGCTGCTGGGGGGGTTCGTGCTTCTGATCCTGGCCTCACCCTACCGCCTGCAGCGCGTGATCGGGTTCATGGATCCGTGGGCGGACTCCTACGGCACCGGCTACCAGCTCTCGCATGCGCTGATCGCCTTCGGCAGGGGCGAGTGGTTCGGCGTGGGCCTCGGCGCGAGCGTCGAGAAGCTCTTCTACTTGCCCGAGGCGCACACGGATTTTCTGCTCGCCGTGATCGCGGAGGAGCTCGGCTTCGCCGGCGTCGCTGCCATCATCGCGGCGTTCGCGTGGATCGTCACGCGGGCGTTCATGATCGGCCGGCGTGCAGCTGTCCTCGAGCGCTATTTCCCGGCGCTGGTGGCGCAGGGCATCGGCTTGTGGATCGGGGTGCAGGCGATCATCAATATCGGCGTCAATACCGGGATGCTGCCCACCAAGGGCCTGACGCTGCCGCTGGTGTCCTTCGGCGGCACCGCGCTGCTCGCGACCTGTTGCGCGCTCGCGGTCCTGCTGCGCGTGGATTGGGAGAACCGGCAGCTCGCGAAAGGGTTCACCGTATGAGCCGGACCATCATGATCATGGCCGGCGGCACGGGCGGGCACATTTTCCCCGCGCTGGCGGTGGCGGAGTACCTGCGGGCGCAGGGCTGGAACGCGGTATGGGTCGGGGTCCGCGGCGGGATGGAGGAGCGGCTGATTCCGGCGCGCGGCTACTCCATGGAGTGGGTGCGGATTGCCGGGGTGCGCGGCCGGGGCCTTCTCGCCGCGGTGCTGCTGCCGTTCAACCTGCTGATCGCGTTCTGGCAGAGCGCGCGGGCGATCTTCGCGCACCGCCCGGACGTGGTGCTCGGCATGGGCGGCTACGTCTCGTTTCCGGGCGCCATGATGGCGTCGCTCCTCAACCGGCCGCTCGCGATACACGAGCAAAACTCGGTGGCGGGGCTCGCCAACCGCGTGCTGGCGCGGCTCGCGGACCGCGTGCTCACGTCATTTCCCAATGCCTTCGGCGAGTCGACGGCGGTGATCTGGACCGGCAACCCGGTGCGACAGGAGATCGTCGCCATGGCGCCCCCGGAAAACCGCTACGCCACGCGCGCCGGGCAGCTGCGGGTGCTGGTGGTGGGCGGCAGCCAGGGTGCCCAGGTGCTCAACTCGGTCATGCCCGAGGCGCTCGCATTGCTCGCGCCATCCGCGCGCCCGCGCGTCGTGCACCAGGCGGGCGCAGGGCACGACGTCGCGGTGCGGAGCAGTTACCAGGAGCGTGGCGTCGCCGCCGACGTCGTTGCCTTCATCGACGACATGGCGGCGCGCTACGCGGAAACCGACTTCATCGTCTGCCGCGCCGGCGCCACCACCGTAGCGGAGATCGCCGCAGCGGGGATCTCCTCATTGCTGGTGCCCTATCCGCATTCGGTGGACGACCACCAGACGATCAACGCGCGTTTTCTCGCCGATCGCGGCGCGGCGCTCCTCATCCCGCAGGCCGAATTGACGGCGCAGCGGCTTGCCGAAGTGCTGGGCGGACTCACGCGGGAGCGGCTGCTCGTGATGGCGCAGGCGGCGCGCGCCGCCGGCAGGCCGGAGGCGACGCGCTCAGTGGCGCAAGCGTGCATGGAGCTCGCGGCATGAGACACAAGGTCAAGCACGTCCACTTCGTGGGGATAGGCGGGACCGCTGCGAGCAGGGAGCAGGGATCGGCGGAGCGCGGAGCAGGGGCCCCGTTTGGGGATGCGACCGCCCGCGAGTGGCGTCTGCCCCCGTATTCCGTGCGAGTACTTTCGCGGACTAGAGCCGATGCGACACAAAGTTAAGCATGTGCACTTCGTTGGAATAGGGGGCGCGGGGATGAGCGGCATCGCGGAAGTGCTCCTCACGCTGCGTTACCGGGTGAGCGGCTCCGACCTCGCCGAGAGCACCGCAACGCGCAGGCTGCGCCAGCTGGGCGCGCGGATCCACATCGGCCACGCGGAGGGGCACATCGCGGGCGCCGACGCGGTGGTGGTGTCGAGCGCGGTCAGGGACGACAACCCCGAGGTCGCCGCCGCGCGCGCAAAGAAGATACCGGTAGTGCCGCGGGCGCTGATGCTCGCCGAGTTGATGCGGTTGCGGCAGGGCGTCGCGGTCGCTGGCACGCACGGGAAAACCACCACCACGAGCCTGGTCGCCAGCGTGCTCGCGGAGGGCGGGCTCGACCCGACCTTCGTGATCGGCGGTCGGCTCGAGGCGGCGGGCGCCCACGCGCGGCTCGGCGCGGGCGAGTTCATCGTGGTGGAGGCCGACGAATCCGACGCGTCGTTCCTCTACCTGCAGCCCGTGATGGCGGTCGTCACCAACATTGATGCCGACCACATGGAGACCTACGGGCATTCGATGGAACGGCTGCGCCAGGCGTTCGTCGATTTCCTGCAACGGCTGCCGTTCTACGGCGTGGCGGTGCTGTGCGCCGACGACGAGAATGTGCGCGCGGTGATGCCGCAGCTCACCAAGCCGATCACGACCTACGGGCTGGCGCCGGACGCACGCGTGCGCGGTCTGGATCTCGCCCCGAGCGGTGGCCAGATGCGCTTCCGCGCTGCGCACCCCGGGGGCGAGCTCGCGATCACGCTCAACCTTCCGGGCGCGCACAACGTGCGCAACGCGCTCGCGGCGATCGCGGTCGGACTCGAGCTGGGGGTGCCGGAGGCAGCCATCGCGCGGGCGCTCGCGGAGTTCAAGGGCGTGGGCCGGCGCTTCCAGAACCTCGGCAAGGTGCGCATGCCGGGGGGCGGCAGTTTCGTGCTGGTCGACGACTACGGCCATCACCCCGCGGAAATGGCAGCGACGCTTGCCGCCGCGCGCGGCGCCTTTCCCGGGCGCCGCATCCTGCTTGCTTTCCAGCCGCACCGCTACACGCGCACCCGGGACTGCTTCGAGGATTTCGTGAAGGTGCTCTCCACCGCGGATGCGCTGGTGCTGACCGAGGTCTACCCGGCCGGCGAGGCGCCGATCGTGGCGGCGGACGGCAAGGCGCTGGCGCGCGCGATCCGCGTGCAGGGCAGGGTCGAGCCGGTTTTCGTCGAAAAGATCGCCGAGCTGCCGGCGGCGATCCTGGGCCTCGCGCGCGACGGCGACGTGGTGCTCACGATGGGCGCGGGATCCATAGGCAACGTGCCGGCGCAGCTGCTCGCCGCCCGGCCGAGGAGCGTGAACGGGCTCGCATGAATATGGCGGACACAGACAAACTGGCGGCGGGGCTGCGCGGCGAGCTGCGGCGGCGCGAGCCGATGGCAGGCCACGTGAGCTGGCGCGCGGGCGGCACGGCGGAGGCAGCCTATTTCCCCGCCGATCTCGATGACCTCGTCAACTTTCTGCGCTCGATGCCCGTCGGCGAGCCCGTGTACATGACCGGCCTCGGCAGCAACCTGCTGGTGCGCGACGGCGGGCTACGCGGCACGGTGATCTTCACGCACCGGGCGCTGCGCGATATCCGACTCGACCATCTGGGCGCGCTCGGCGGGGGCGTCTACGCCGAGGCCGGCGTGGCGTGCCCGAAGGTGGCCCGATACGCCGCGATGAACGACCTGGTCGGCGCGGAATTTCTCGCGGGCATTCCCGGGACGGTGGGCGGGGCGCTTGCGATGAACGCCGGATGCTACGGCGGCGAAACGTGGGACATCGTCGCGCACGTCCTCACCGTCGATCGCGCCGGCAAAACGCGGGCGCGCACGCGGGAAGACTACGAAATCGATTACCGGCACGTGCGCTTGAAGGGAGAAGGCGGAGGTCGGACGGAAGAAGACGAAGACGACCAGGGTGATCGTTCCGAGGAGTGGTTCGTCGCCACGAGCTTCCGCCTGAAGCGCGGCTCGGGTGCCGATTCGCGCAGGAAGATCACCGAGCTGCTGAGGCAGCGCATCGCGACGCAGCCGCTCGGCGAGCCCAACGCCGGCTCCGTGTTCCGCAATCCCAAGGGCGTCTACGCCGCGCGGCTGATCGAGGACTGCGGGCTGAAGGGGCGCGCGATCGGCAACGCGATGATCTCGGACAAGCACGCCAATTTCATCGTTAATCGGGGCGGCGCGCGCGCCGCCGACATCGAGGCGCTGATTCTGCTCGCGGAGCACTCGGTCCGGGAGAAATTCGGGATCGTGCTCGAGCGCGAAGTGCGCATCGTTGGCAATGAGTGATGAGCGACGGGTGACGAGTGACGGGAAAATTCGGGAAAGTGGCCGTGTTAATGGGCGGGGCGCCGGAGGGCGGAGCAGGGGCCCCATTTATGGGGATGCGACCCCGGAGGCGCACAGGGCCGCCCAAGAGTTGGATATGGCCGGAGCGAGATGAGTGAAGAATTTTGGGAAGGTAGCGGTGCTGATGGGCGGCCGCTCTGCAGAGCGCGAAATTTCGCTCAAGAGCGGGACGATGGTGCTCAACGCGCTCAAGAAGAGCGGCGTGGATGCGCACGCCTTCGACCCGCGCGACAGCGGGCTGGAGGCGCTCACGGCGCAGCGCTTCGACCGCGCGTTCATCGCGCTGCACGGCCGCTTCGGCGAGGACGGCACGGTGCAGGGCGCGCTCGAGTACCTCGGCATCCCCTATACCGGGAGCGGCGTGATGGCGAGCGCGCTCGCGATGGACAAGTGGCGCACCAAGCTGCTGTGGGGTGCCGCGGGGCTGCCGACGCCGCGTTACGAGCTCATCGGCGCGCGCACCGATCCCGCGGGGCTCGCGGCGCGGCTGGGGCTGCCGCTGATGGTGAAGCCGGCGCGCGAAGGCTCCTCGATCGGCATGAGCAAGGTGACCACGATCGAGAAGATCGCGCCGGCCTACGAGCTCGCCGCGCGCTACGACGACATGATAATCGCGGAGCGCTTCGTGGCGGGAATGGAGCTCACCGCTGGAATTCTCGGAGAGCAGCCGCTGCCGCTGATCCGCCTCGAGACCCCGCGCGAGTTCTACGACTACGAGGCCAAGTACTTTGCCGACGATACCCGTTATATCTGCCCGTGCGGGCTGCCGGCCGCCAAGGAGCAGGCGATCCAGAAGACCGCGCTGGAGGCGTTCAGCATTCTCGGCTGCAGCGGCTGGGGGCGGGTGGACGCGATGCTCGACCGCGAGGGCAATCTGCTCCTGCTGGAAGTGAACACCATACCCGGCATGACCGATCACAGCCTGGTGCCGATGGCTGCGCGCGCAGCCGGAATCACGTTCGAGGACTTGTGCGTGCGGATCCTGGAATCGGCGCATGTCGGATGAGACCGGAAACGAGCAACGTGAAACGAGCAACGGGTGACGCGGCGGGACGACATGTGGAATAGACCCGCGGTCATGAATGGCGTCGCCAATGCGCTCTACGCCGTGGCGGTGGTTCTGGCGCTTGTCATCGCGTGGAAGCTTGCCGCGCGCCAGCCGGTATTCGCGTTGCGCGAAGTGGTAGTCGGCGGCGCGCTCGCGCACGTCACCCGCGGCGACATCGAGGACGCCGTGCGGCGGGGGCTCAAGGGCAACTTTCTCACGCTCGATCCCGCCGCCGTGAGCGTCTCGTTCCAGAAGCTGCCGTGGGTCCGCCAGGCAAGCGTGCGGCGCCAGTGGCCGGCGCGGCTCGATGTGACGCTCGAGGAGCACGTGCCGTTCGCGCGTTGGGGCGGGGACGCGCTCGTGAACATGCAGGGCGAGGTGTTCCGGGCGGGCTACGACGGTGAGCTGCCGGAATTCGCCGGTCCGGAAGGCATGGCGCGGGAGATCGCGATCCAGTACCGCCACTTCCAAAAGTCTCTCGAGACGATCGGCGAGACGCCGGTGCGGGTGGAAGTCTCGCCGCGCCGCGCCTGGAAGCTGAGGCTTGCAAGCGGGCTGACGCTGGCCCTCGGGCGCGAGCAAGTGGAGGCGCGCCTCGCCAGGTTTGTCGCGATGCACGAGCGGACGCTCGCGCCGCTCGGGCGCAAGGTGGATTACATCGATATGCGCTATGCCAACGGCTTCGCGGTGCGCTTCGCGGAGCCGCGCCGCGAAAAGGCGGCGCCGAAGCGCGGGCAGAGAACTGGACAACGGGCAAGTTGAACGCATGGGCAAGGCCAGGGACAACAAGAAGCTGATCGTGGGCCTCGATGTCGGCACCTCGAAGATCGCCGCCATCGTTGCCGAGATCAAGCCGGAGGGCGGCTTCGAGATCATCGGCATGGGCAGCCACCCCTCGCGCGGGCTGAAGAAAGGCGTCGTCGTCAACATCGAGACCACGGTCAACGCCATCCAGCGCGCGCTGGAGGAGGCGGAGCTGATGGCCGACTGCAAGATTCGCGACGTCTACACAGGTATCGCCGGCAGCCACATCCGCAGCTTCAATTCGCAGGGCATGGTGGCGGTGAAGGACAAGGAAGTGGGGCTCGCGGATATCGAGCGCGTGGTCGACACTGCGCGCGCCGTGCAGATCCCGAACGACCAGCAGATCCTGCACGTGCTCAACCAGGAGTTCATCATCGACGGGCAGGAGGACGTCCGCGAGCCCCTTGGCATGAGCGGAGTGCGCCTGGAGGTCAAGGTACACATCGTGACCGGCGCGGTTTCCGCGGCGCAGAACATCGTCAAGTGCGTGCGCCGCTGCGGGCTCGAGGTCCGCGACCTGGTGCTGCAGCCGCTCGCTTCCGCGATGGCGGTCATGTCCGACGACGAGAAGGACCTCGGCGTCGCGCTGGTGGACATCGGCGGAGGCACCTCCGATCTCGTCGTGTTCACGCACGGGGCAATCCGCCACACCGCGGTGATCCCGATAGCCGGCGACCAGATCACCAATGACATTGCGATGGCGCTGCGAACCCCCACCAAGGACGCCGAGGACATCAAGGAGCGATGCGGCTGCGCGCTGTCGCAGCTCGCCGATCCCCAGGAGATGGTGGAGGTGCCGGGACTCGGCGAGCGCGACCCGCGCCAGCTCTCGCGCAAGACGCTTGCAGAGGTGATTGAGCCCAGGGTGGAAGAACTCTATTCGCTGGTGCAAACCGAGCTGCGGAGAAGCGGCTACGAGGAGCTGCTCTCCTCCGGCGTGGTGATCACCGGGGGCTCCAGCATCATGCAGGGCATGGTGGAGCTGGGCGAGGAGATTTTCCATATGCCGGTGCGCGTGGGATACCCGGCGTACCACGGCGCGCTGGCGGAGGCGGTGCGCCACCCGCGCCACTCGACCGGCGTCGGGCTGCTGCTGGCGGGCATGCAGCAGCTGCGGAGCCGCGAGCTCGCGCGCATGAACGCGGGCTCGTTCCGCCAGGTGCTGGACAGGATGAAGACTTGGTTTACCGGGAATTTCTGATTCACATGATGAAAGGAGACTGTACCCATGTTTGAGATAGTGGACGCGCAAGCGCAGGAGGCTGTGATCAAGGTGATCGGAGTGGGCGGCTGCGGCGGCAACGCTGTCGACCACATGATCGACAAGGGTGTGGAGGGGGTGGAATTCATCTCCGCCAACACCGACGCGCAAGCGCTCAGGCGCTGCGCGGCGAAGGTCCAGTTGCAGCTCGGCGCCGGAATCACCAAGGGACTGGGAGCGGGCGCCAATCCCGAGATCGGGCGCAAGGCGGCGCTGGAAGACCGCGAGCGTCTCGCCGAAGCGATCGCGGGGGCCGACATGCTGTTTCTGACCGCGGGCATGGGCGGCGGCACCGGGACCGGGGCAGCGCCCGTAGTGGCGGAACTCGCCAAGGAACTCGGCATCCTCACGGTCGCGGTCGTCACCAAGCCCTTCGCGTTCGAGGGCAAGCGCCAGCGCGTCGCGCACGAAGGCATCGAGCAGCTTTCGCCCCATGTCGACTCGCTGATCGTGGTGCCGAACGACAAGCTGATGGAGGTGCTCGGCAATCAGGTGACGCTCGACGGGGCGTTCAAGGCCGCGAACGACGTGCTCCACGGCGCGGTCGCCGGCATTGCCGAGATCATCAGCTGCCCGGGGATGATCAACGTGGACTTCGCCGACGTGCGCACGGTGATGGCCGAAATGGGCATGGCGATGATGGGCTCGGCGCGCTCGTCCGGGCCCGACCGGGCGCGGCTTGCCGCCGAGCAGGCGGTGGCGTGCCCGCTGCTCGAGGACGTCAACATCTCGGACGCGCGCGGCGTGCTGGTCAACATCTCGGCGAGCAAGGCGACCTTCCAGTTGCAGGAGATGTACGACGTGATGGGCACGATCAAGGCGTTCTCGTCGGATTCGGCGCATCCCATCATTGGCACCGTGTACGACGATGCGCTGGGAGACCAGCTGCGGGTGACGATCATCGCGACCGGCCTCGGCAAGCCCGTGGTGCAGCGGCAGGCGAAGCCGTTCACCGTGGTGGCCAGCAAGACCGGCACCGACAACCAGCCGCTCGAGGTGGATTACGGCGCGCTCGAGATGCCGGCGGTGATGCGCTCCAAGCGCAATCGCGATGCGACGGTCGAAGCGATGCGGCAGTCGGGTGTCGAGATGCTCGACATCCCCGCATTCCTGCGCAAGCAGGCCGACTAGGGATCAGCGGCTACCGTGAAGCGGCCGGCCCCCGCCTTGCGACGCCTGGAACTCCGCCTATGAATGGGTGACCGATAGTTGGATGTTGATCGTTGACGGTATAACTGTGACGATTTTGTTGCGCCGCAGCGTCGGCGCGTGATAGAATTTAAACGTTAACAGCCTGAAATTTCAGGGAGTTTTTTCGTGATTCAGCAACGCACGCTGAAGAACATCATCCGCGCGACCGGCGTCGGGCTGCATACCGGCACCAAGATCTACATGACGCTGCGGCCGGCGGTGGCAAATACCGGCATCGTGTTCCGGCGCATCGATCTTCAGCCGCCGGTGGAGATCAAGGGCGAGCCATACGCGGTGGGCGACACGCGGCTCTCCTCCTGCCTGGAAAAGAACGACGCGCGGATCTACACGGTCGAGCATCTGATGTCGGCACTGGCCGGCCTGGGCATCGACAATGCCTACGTCGATCTCACTGCCCCGGAAGTGCCGATCATGGACGGCAGCGCCGGCCCGTTCGTGTTCCTGCTGCAATCGGCAGGCATCGAGGAGCAGGGCACCCCCAAGCGGTTCGTCCGCATCCTGAAACCCGTCGAGGTGAAGGAAGGCGACAAGGTTGTGCGCTTCGAGCCGTATAACGGCTTCAAGCTCACCATGGGAATCGATTTTGCGCATCCAGTTTTCGAAAAGGCGAGCCGCGCCATCACGGTGGACTTCTCCACGACGTCCTACATCAAGGAGGTAAGCCGCGCCCGCACCTTCGGATTCATGCAGGACGTCGAGACGCTGCGGTCGCAGGGGCTCGCGCTGGGCGGCAGCCTCGACAACGCGATCGTGGTGGACGAATACCGGGTGCTCAACACCGACGGCTTGCGCTACGAGGACGAGTTCGTCAAGCACAAGGTGCTCGACGCGATCGGCGACCTCTACCTGCTCGGGCATCCCCTGATCGGCGCGTATACCGCCCACAAGACGGGCCACGCGCTGAACAACCGGCTGTTGCGCCGCCTGGTCGAGGATAAGCCTTCCTGGGAACTGGTCAGTTTCGAGCGTCCGGAAGACGCCCCGGCCTATCTCACCTGGCAGCCGCAGGCTGCCTGAGGGATACGCTGGCCGTCGTCCCGGCGGATTGTCCGCGACAGTTCAACGGATCTTCGACGGCATGATCGTTCTCAGGCTGATCGGCATTCTCGTCCTGATCACCATCGCCGGATCGATCGTGATGTACCTGTTCACCCGCAACCGGCGCT
This sequence comes from Burkholderiales bacterium, assembly GCA_035456985.1. Classification (GTDB taxonomy): domain Bacteria; phylum Pseudomonadota; class Gammaproteobacteria; order Burkholderiales; family SG8-41; genus SG8-41. The sequence continues at coordinate 20,386 of DATICE010000049.1, forward strand.
ACCTCGCCTTCGCCTGGCGGGTGTTCCAGTTCGCCTTCGTGTTCCTGCTGGTATTCATGGCGCTCTACGTGCTCGAGCGCCTGGTGCTGGTTCTCTGAATATCCCCGCCTGATCATCCCGGTTTTTTGGGACGGCGGCGAGCCACCATGCGCGCGAGCGCGGCCTTGAGCGGGGAGGACGGGAGCGCGCCCGAGAGGGCTTCGATTTCCTTAATGGTGTCAGGGGGTAACGAGCGCTTCGTGACTTCGTCCTCATCCTTGATTTTGTGCGGGTTTACTTGCACATCCACCCGGATTCCAGTAACCTCGGTCGCCTGTTTGCGGATGTGCGATAGCAGGCGCGGGGCGAGTTGCCTGAGCTTGGCCGCCACCGCGGCGTTATCGGACACAACAAT
>DATICE010000050.1:0-13454 GCA_035456985.1 Burkholderiales bacterium
GCCGCGCCCTGCAGATAGGTGAAGGGAAGGAGGCCCGAGTACTGCGCGGCCCAGGCGAGCACGCTGAACGCGCCGAACACGCTCGCCAGCAGATAGAACGGGCGGAATCCCAGGCTCCACAGGGCGAAGCCGGGCGCGACCCGCGACGCCTTGGTTTTGCCTGGTGGAGCGAGTGTTTCCTTGTCCATGAAGTGGGCTGCAAGTATCCGTGGCTGCAACCGGAAGGAGGACCCTCGTTTCGCCCGACAGACGGCTACTTACCGAGCTTCAGTTTCAAGTACTCACCGATGAGGATGGCGGTGGGATATGACACTTCCTCTTCCGTTTGCGCGTGCAGGATCAGCTTATCGGCGAACTCCGCGTACTCCGGCTTGTTCGCGCGCTTCGCCGCATCCGCGAGATTCCTGAGCGCGACCACGATGCTCTTGTGCTCCGCGAGCATCTGGCCGAGCTCCGCTTTCAGTTTATCGGTCATCGGCAGCACCGCCGCCATGTCCGGGGTGACCTTTCCCGCCGCCAGCAGCGGCAGCAAGCCAAGGGGTGGCAATGCGTACTCTTCTTCCTTCACGAAGTGGGGGTGCATCAGCTTGGCCACCGCTTCCCCGGCCTCGCCGAGGCTGCCGCTCTCCCGGGTGGCCTTCCGAAGCTGCTCGTGGAGCTCGTCATGCTCCAGTTTCAACGGACGGGGGATGACAAATTCCATGATCTAATCTCCTTGATCGTGCAACACTCAACTCAACCTGCGCTCGTCCGCCAGATGATCCCCGCGCCGCGGTGCCACTGTCCCGATAAGCGATTGAAGCACGCCGGGAGATCGACATCGTCGAGCAACCCGGGGCTGACGGGTCGTGTAATAGGCCCGTCAGCCCCGTGTAACGGCGTCAGCCCGGGTAATCAATGGGTGTGGGCGAGACCGGGCGCCGCCTTCTTCACCTGCTCTGGCGCCAGTGTTTCGGCCGCGTCATACAAGCGCTCGACATAGTGTGTGTACTCGACGTAAGCGCTCGCGAAGGCGCGTCCGGCGGCGACATCGTTCGGGTTGTACTTCTTCTTCTTCATCATGTCCTCGAAGCTGCGGTGCAGCCCTTCCTCCGTCCGCTTCGAGATGAGTTTCGCCACATCCTGGAGCTTGCCAGTCTCGAGCGCCTTGTCGGCAGCAGCGATGGGCGGCTCGACCGGGCCCGACTTGAGTCCCGTGTAACCGGCGCCCTCGCCCGCGCGGTGGATGCGCACGAGGGTCTCGAAGAAATACATGTCGGCGAGCTCCTTTGCCTGTCCGCCGGCCTTGCGCACGGCGACGGTCTTCTGGAAGTGATTGCGGATCTCCGTTTCGTCCTTCTTCTGCACCCAGATGAGTATCAGGTTGACGTTGCCCGTGTCGAGTGCCTTGCGGGCAGCGGCCACTACCGGCCCGTCGAGTGTATCGCAATGCGCGGAAGCGGTCCCCGATCCGGCCAACAGCCCGAGACCAACAGTTGCTATCGCCGCCCAGCGGCGTATGACGTTATGAGATTTCATGATCGTTTGACTCCTGTCAGAGGTTGTTTAGGTGCGGCGGACCTTTCCGCCGCGTTCATCCCGTTAAACGGACGGCGCCGCCGAATGTTCCGGAAATCGCGCGCGGCGTTATTTCCCGTGTAGGCGTTCCTCGAAGGTGCTTGCCGGCGCCTGGCGCAACAGGAGATCGGCGAGCTTGCGTCTCTGCTCCGGCCCGAGCAGTTCCCGTTCCCGTAGCAATTGCTCGATGATTCGCCGTTGTTGCGCGGATTGCAGCTGCGCGATAGCCGCTCGATCGGCCTCGATGCGTTCACGGCGCGGCTGCTCGGAAAAGATCTCGCGGACCATGCTTTCGCGGTGGCTCCGGACTTGCGGCCACTCCGCCCTGAGCTCGCGCAGAAATCCGGTTTCGAGCTCCCGCCACTTCCGGCGCTGCTCGGCGTCGAGCCCGAGATAATCCGGAAGGCTCGCTTCCTCCCCGACGGCGCGCGGAACGGACGGCCACTGCCCGTGCTGGATCGCGCGATAGCCCACCGCGCCGGCGACTCCCAGATTGAGCAGTACGGACAGGATGAGCGCGAGTTTCAGGCCGATGCGGTTCATGTCATCTTCCCAGCGAATAGCACGACGACGATCCGAGGCACAATCCGCCCGGCGGGACAGCGTCGAACACCGCCATGGCGGCGGGCTCGAGCGCGGTCACGCCCGCGCCGCCGACGAGCAGCGCACCGAGGTAAACGCCTGCCGAGAGCATCCCCGCCGCGGCGAGCCCCGAAGGCAGGAGCTGCCAGCCTTGCCACCAGTTGCGATCACGCACCGGGCGCGCCCGCCGGCCGCCCGCAGTGAGCCGCTGAACGATGAGTGGCGCAAGATCGAATCCGGGGCGGGCCGCCGCGAGCGGCTTCAGCGCGACGCGCAGTTCGCCGAATTCCCGCAGCATCGCGCCGCACAGCGGGCACGACCCGGCGTGCGCCTCGATTTCCGCGCGCACGGCGCCTGCAAGCTCGTCGTCGATCAGCGCCGAGAGCTGCTCGGTGCGCGGGCATTCGGATTGCGTTCGCTCCTTCATGCGTTCTTCCCTCGGTAATGGCCGATCAGCGCTTCCCGGGCGCGCGCCAGCCGTGACTTCACAGTGCCTTCGCTGATGCCGAGCGCAGCGCTGATTTCACCGTATGACATGTCCTCGACTTCGCGCAGCAGCACGATCTCGCGCTGGTCATGCGGCAGCCGGTCGAGCGCGGCTTGCAGCGCGCGCAGGTTCTGCTTCGCCTGCAGTTGCGCCTCAGGGCCGGCCTCTTCACCGGGCGTGTCGTAGTCCTCTTCCAGAGCAACGAACTGCACTACCTTGCGGCGGCGCAGGCTGTCCGTCGCGGCATTCGACGCGATGCTGAAAAGCCACGTCCGGAACTGCGCCTCGGGACGCCAATCCGGCAGGGCCTGCCACGCTTTCATGAACGCCTCCTGCGTGAGCTCCAGCGCCTCGTCATGCGAGCCGACCATGCGCAGGACGAAGCGGTACACCCGGTCCTGGTAGCGGCGCACCAGCGTGCCGAACGCGTTGCGGTCGCCCTGCGTGCTCCTCGCCACGCATTCCTGGTCGGTGAGCTCGCCTTCGGCACGCCGGCCAGCTCCCCGCTATCCCTTAAACGAAGCAAGGACGGAAATGTTCCACGAATCGTCATCGGTCCGCGGATCAGCCAATCGTTTGCGGCGCACTGTCGTGTGTCGAAGTCGGCCGCAATGCTCTCCCGCGGTCAATGCGTCGCGGCGACCGGCTCGGCGAATTCCGCGCCCCCCGCCTCGTGCACTTTCCGCCCCGCGCTGTCGAGGACCCGCACCCGGACGGGAATGCCGTGCCGAATGCTCTCGGTCACGACGCAGAAATCCTCGAACTGCTGGGCGCACCGATCGAGATGCGCGAGCGCATCGGCCTGGTCGGCGAGGCGGATCGTGACGTCGAACCCGCCGATTCGCAGCCGGCCCCGGTTGGTGCGCGTGAGTTGGCCGGTCACCTCGGCGCGAAGCTTCCCCGGGTGCTGCTTGAATTTGTCGCGCAGGCAGAAGAGCAGGCTTGCCGATAGGCAGTTCGCCACGGCGGCGGCGACCAGCCGCGCGGCGTTCGGGCCCCGGCGCGAGCCGAGCGGCTCCGGCTCGTCGACCAGAAGGTCCGGCACTCTGGGCCAGTCGAATTTCACTCGGAACTGGTAATCCTGCTCCTGCTCGAGGTCGATGGTGAACGAAAGCGGGTCAGACATGGACGTAACCTTTCGTGGTTTGGGAGTTGCGCGTCATCCGTAGAGTTGGTCGAACCGCGTCTCGGCCACGAGCAGATCGCGCATCCTGCGGGCGAAGTCGAGCGCGGCCGAGGTCGCCTCCAGGAGCTCGTGCTCGGCGCGGCGATACGGGTTGTCCGGAGCGGCGGGACGCCTCACCGCGCGCCGGGTCGCGCGGGGCGGGCGGCTCGGGTGAGAGGGGAGTCAACGCGCGTTTCGCGCTCGCGGCTCGCTCGCTCGCTCGGTGCTTCTGCACTGCCGACATCGGTCTCTCCGTCACGTGCATCTCCTTTAGTCGATTGCGCGTCCTTCGCCCGCCTCCTCGACGGTGCGGCCGTCGCGGATGTGGTAGATGCGCTTGAAGGTGGGGATGATCTTCTCGTCGTGGGTGACGACGATGATCGCGGTCCGATACTCCTGCGCCAGGCGGTTGAGGATCTTGACGACCGTCAACGCGCGCACGCTGTCGAGCGGCGCGGTCGGCTCGTCGGCGAGGATGATCGGCGGCTTGTTGGCGAGCGCGCGCGCGATCGAGACGCGCTGCTGCTCGCCGCCGGAAAGCTCGGACACGCGCGCGCCGGCGCGGTGCGCGACATCGAGCGCGCCGAGCAACTCGAGCGCGCGAGCGCGGGCGTGCGCGTTCGACACGCCAGCGAGCATCGGCAGCAGCGCGACGTTGTCGGTGGCGTCGAGGAACGGGATGAGGTAGGGCGCCTGGAAGATGAAACCGATGCGGTCGCGGCGCAGCGCGCGCAGGTCGCGGATCTTCCAGCCTTCTTCGTAGGTCGTCTCGCCGCCCAGCATGATGCGCCCGCCGGTTGGCTCGATCACGGCGCCCAGGCATTTGAGGAGCGTGGTCTTGCCCGAGCCGCTCGGCCCGATCAAGCCCACGACTTCGCCCGGGAAGACCTCCATGTCCACGTCCTTCAGCGCATCCACGGCCGTGGCGCCGGAACCGAATCGTTTGCGCAGATTCTCGACCCGGATCGCCGGTTCGGCTGCGGGACGATCGCCGTCCATTCAACCTCCGATCGCCGCCGCCGGATCCACGCGAAGCGCCGCGCGGATCGCGATAACGCTGGCGAGCGCGCAGATCACCATGGTGACGACGAACCCGCGCACCGCGTCCTCCGTGAGGAGCACGACGTATTTCGGAAAGTGCGGTCCCCACAGCGACGCGATGAGCTTGCCAGCGAGAAACCCGATCAGCCCCAGTCCCAGCGCCTCCTGCAGGATCATGCCCGCGATCGTCGTGTTCCTGGCGCCGATCAATTTCAGCACGGCGATCTCCTTGATCTTGGCCATGGTCATGGTGTAGACGATGAAGGCGACGATGGTTGCGCTCACGAGCGCGAGGATCACCAGGAACACGAAGATCTGCCGCGCCGAGGTGGCGATGAGCGTGCCCACGAGGATCTCCTCCATGTCCTCGCCCGTGTAGGCCTGAAAATATTTCCAGCGCTTGATGTTTTCCGCGACCGCCTGCCGATCGAAGCCCGGGGCCAGGCGCACCAGCACGGCGTTCACGTTGTGGCTGGAGAACTGGTTGACTTCGATCGCCTCGAGCAATCCGGGCAGCCCGGGGCGGTTCAACGCCGGGTTCGCGGCGAGCCGGCTGCGCTCATTCCGGATCGCCTCGTTGTCCTTGAGAAACTGCGCTTCCTGCGCGTCCTTGAGCGGGATGAAGACCATGGGATCGCCGCTGGAGGAAACCATCCGGTTCGTCAGGCCGACCACGGTGTATTCCTTGCGCCGGATGCGGATCCGCTCGCCCAGGCTGAACCCGCCCTTCACGTCGGCGATGGCCTCGTAGTGCGAGCGCGTCACCGGTCGCCCCGCCGTGAGCAGCGTCGGCTCTCCCGGCCGCCCCGGCTCGAATCCCGCCACCATCACGCGCACGTCCTTGACGCCCTGCTTCACCTGCATCGTGAGAAACGTGACGTTGCCGGTCTGCGCTACGCCGGGCAGCCCGGCGAGCCCGCGATAGACATCGTCGCGCAGGGTGGAGGACTCCGCGAAGGGGCCAAGCGTGTGCTGCTGCACCACCCAGATATCGGCCTGCCAGCTGGTGAGGAGCGCCCGGGCGTCGTCCACCATGCCCCGGTAGATTCCGGCCATGCTGAGGGTGACTCCGATCAGCAGCGCCAGCCCGACGCTGGTGAGGAGGTAGCGCCCGAGGCCGTGCGCCACGTCGCGGCTGGCGAGATTGATCATGGCGCGTTCTCGACGCGGACCTTCATGCCGTCGCGCAACCGCGCCGTGCTGTGGACGATGATGGATTCACCCGCCTTGAGGCCGTCGACGATCTGCGTCAGCCCATCGAGCGTCTGCAGGCCGAGCGTGACCGGCCGGAACCGGGTGCGGCCGTCGGCGATCTGCCAGACGCCGCTCTGCTGGTCGACTTGCTTCAACGCGGCGGTCGGAACGACCAGGGCGCGCGGAACCCTTTCGAGGCGGATCGTGACTTCCGCCAACTCCCCGAGAGACGGGAGCAGCGGCGCCGCATCGAACGCGACCTGAACGATTCGCTCCTCGGTGACGGAATCGCTCTGGATATCGATTCTCGCCACGCGGCCTTTGAGCACGGCCCCCGGGTCCGAACGCAGCACGATCTCGGCGGCAAGGCCGGGCTTCAGGCCCTGGGCGCGTCCCTGGTCGATGCGCGCCCGCACCCAGAGGCTCGCCGGGTCGATCAGCCGCAGCACGGCCTGGCCGGCGACCACCGTCGTGCCCGGCTCGACCTCGCGCGAAACGACGACGCCGCGCGCGGGGCTCGTGAGCCTCAGATTGCCCAGCTGCTTCTGGAAGGCGCGATATTCCTCGTTCGCGCGCTCGACATCGTTGCGCGCGGCGCGCAACGCCGCCTGGGCCGCCTCAAGCCCAGCCTGCGATACGGCCGCCTCGTTGTCGCGGAGTTCGGCGGCTTCGGCGCTCACGAACCCGCGCTGGACGAGGTCGCGGTATCGCGCGGCGTTCGCGGCAGCCACCTTTAACCGGCTCTGCGCTTCGCGTTCCTGCGCCGCCGCCATCAGCACGCCCTGCTCCGCCCGCGCGAGCGTCGAACGCGCCCCACTCAGGCGCTGCTCCAGATCCACGGGATCCATTTCTCCCAGGAGCTGCCCGGGCCGCACCGCGTCGCCGTGGTCGACGTGCAGCCGCAGCACGCGTCCCGCCTGCGTGGGACCGATCGAGTACGCGTAGCGCGCCTCGACCGTCCCGATGCCGAACACGCTGTGCTCGATCTCGGTCTCAGTCGCCGGTGCGACCCTGACAGCGACCGGCGCAAGCGGGCCGCGATGGGTGGCGAACCACACCATCGCCGCCGCGAGCGCGGCGATTCCGCCGCCCGCCGCCACTGCTTTCCACTTCAGATTCATGCGCTTTCCCGCCGCAATCGGGGCTGTCCCCGTTTGGGGCTTTGCGTGACCAAATGCGTCTATGGTAGAAGGCCGGAGGGTGGTTACTATTGACCCAAATCAAGCGCCGGGGGCACTGCTGGGACACTCGCTCGCGAAAACTCGCAGTCTTGTACGAAATACCGCAACACGTATAATGCAGTAACAGTCTGAATTTGAGGCTGTGAAGTGTTGCTGCTTCGCGTGGAGAACGGGGCCGGAAGGGACTCTTAATCCGTTGGTTCGGGGTTCGAGTCCCCGGCGGCCTACCAACCCTTGAATCGGACGCAAAGCGCCGATTTAAGTCCGCCGAATCCAGACGGACAGCAAGACGCCGCTGATTCGGCGGGGCTCCATGGGTCTGCAGTACAATATCGAGCCGGCTATCCCGGAATCAGAATCAGGGTGTGGCGCAGCTGGGTAGCGCGCGTGCCTTGGGCGCACGAGGTCGTGAGTTCGAATCTCACCACCCTGACCATTCTTCCAGAAGCGTGACTGGTACTGCGTGACTGGTACTGCGTGGTGCCTGACCCCATCCTCGGCGCCTAATCAGTCACGCCCTATCAGTCACGCTTCATCAGTCACGCCTTATCAGTCACACTATCTTGCGATTTTGTTACACTGCCGCGCATGGAGCGGGATTACATCGTCATCATCGAGCACCTGCTGATCGCGCTCGGGGCCGGCGGGATCATCGGGCTCGAGCGCAGCTATCACGGGCGACCGGCGGGGTTCCGCACGCACGCGCTGGTGTGCGTTGCCTCCAGCGCGCTCATGCTGGTGACGGTCTACCAGTCCCACTGGTACCCGGAGACGTTCGCCGGGCGCGTCGCCCTCGATCCCACGCGCATGGCGCAGGGAATCATGACCGGCATCGGCTTTCTCGGCGCCGGCGTGATCTTCAAGGAGGGCCTCACCGTGCGCGGGCTGACCACCGCCGCGTCGATCTGGATCACTGCGGCGATCGGCATCCTCGCGGGCATCGGCTTTTACTTCCCGCTCGCCATCACGACGGTGCTCACCCTGCTGACGCTGTCGGTCTTCCGCTGGGTCGAGAGCAAGCTGCCGGGGGACTACTATGGCCATCTCGAGGTGCGGTTCTCGCGCGGCGCCGCCATGCCCGAGGATGAGTTCCGCCGCTTCCTCAGGGAGCAGGGCTTCTCCATCGCCAATTTGAGCTATCGCTACAGCGCGGACGCCTCGTTCATCGAGTACCGCATGGTGGTCCGCACCAGCCGCAACGACGACGTCAAGCGCCTGGCGGAATCGCTGGAGACGATGAAATCGGTCGTCGAGTTCCGGATGTTCCCTGCCGGCGACTAGCTCCCACCACCCCGCCTCCTTCGGAGGCACCCCTCCTCAGGCAGGAGGGGAGATTCACAGCTCACTCTCGGGCAGGAGGGGAGTTCATTAACACCCCCCTCCTTGGTCAAGGAGGGGTGGTGCAAGAACGCCGGGGTGGTTCGGACTCACGCCTTCAGAGTAAACGGATTGAAATCCGTCCTGCGGTCGTAGTAGTCCTCGCGCTCGGCGCGCTTGAGGAACCCGACCACCTTGTAGGTCACGGGGGTGAAGACCACCTCGACGCACACCTTCGCAACGAACTGGGCGAACATCACGAGCGGGAGCTTCTCGTTGGGAATGATCCCGCTGCCGTAGAAGGCAAGGGGATAGAAGAGCACGGAATCCACCGCCTCGCCGGCAATGGTGGAGCCGATGGTGCGCGTCCACAGCCATTTCCCCGCGGTGCGGATTTTCATCTTCGCGAGCACGTAGGAGTTGACGAACTCGCCGCAGAAATACGCGATCATCGATGCCGCCACGATGCGCCACGTGGATCCGAACGCGACTTCATAGGCCGCCTGGTGCTTCCAGAACGGCGCGGGCGGCAGCGCCACCACCACCGCCGACATGAAGGAAGCGAACCCCAGGCCCGCGAATCCCGCCCAGATCACCCGGCGCGCGCGCGAGTAGCCGTAGACCTCGGTCAGGATATCCCCGAAGACGTACGAGATCGGGAAGAACATCGCCCCGGCGCCGAAAACGATGGCGCCAAGCACGGGCAGCTCGAATTGCGCGATCTTCGCCGGGCCGATCAGGTTGGAGCAGATCAGCACCGTGACGAACGCCGCCATCACGAATTCGTAGTAGCGGTAGGAGCGTTGCTCGCTCATTGCTGTTCCCGGTGACTGGTGAAACGTGACTGATGATTCGTGACTGACGAAACGTGACTGGTGGGGCGTGACTGGCGAGGCATGGCTATCAGGCGGTATCCAGCGGCGCTCTATCAGTCACGCAGTATCAGTCACGCTGTATCAGTCACTCAGCTAAGTGGGGCGGCGCAGTGCGCGGCGAAGCCCGGGCGCTGCTTGAGCCGGTCGTAAAACGCCGCGAGCCGGGGATAGGCCGGGCGCTCGATCGGCAGCAGGAACCAGCGGTGCAGCGCGACGCCCATGGGGATGTCGCCCATGGTGAACGCATTGCCCGCGAGGTACTGCCGGCTGGCGAGATGGTTTTCCGCGATCCTGAGGTTGTCCGCCATCTTCTTGCGGGATTCCTCGACGAGCTTCATGTCGCGCTTCTCGGGCTCGACCCGCACGAGATTCCAGAACACTGGCCGCAGGTTCGGCCACAGCGTCGTCGAGTACCACTCCATCCAGCGGTCGGCGTCGGCGAGAACCTTGTCGTCGTTCGGCCATAGCGTGCCCTTGCCGTGCCTGCGCGAGAGGTAGCGCACGATGGCGTGGGATTCCCACAGGATGAACCCGTCGTCCTGGATCGTCGGCACCAGCCCGTTGGGGTTCATCGCCAGGTACTCAGGGGTATTGTTGACGCCGAACTTGCCCCCGGCGTCCACGCGGTCGAACTTGAGACCAAGCTCCGCGCAGCACCAGAGCACCTTCTGCACGTTGATGGAGGTCGTGCGGCCCCAGATCTTCAGCATTGCGTTTTTCCCTTCATCAAGCCTTGCCACTCGCGCGCTTGTTGAACGCGTCGAAGAATTTCCCGGCGAGCTGCTTCGCCACGCCGTCGATCAGCCGCGCTCCGACCTGCGCGAGCTTGCCTCCCACCGTGGCCTTGGCCGCGTAGGCGAGGCGCGTGGATTCGCCCTCCGGGCTGAGGGAAACGGTTGCTTCGCCGCGGGCAAAGCCCGCCACGCCGCCCTGGCCTTCGAAGCGCAGGGTATAGGCGCGCGGAGGATCGACGTCGGCCAGTGTCATCTTGCCTTTGAACTTGGCGCTGACGGGGCCGACCTTGGCGGTCATGAGCACCTCGTATTCCTGGTCGGCCGTGCGCGTGATCGACTCGCAGCCGGGAATGCAGTCCTTGAGGACCTCGGGGTCGTTCAGCGCGGCCCAGGTCGCCGCCTGCGGCAGGGGGACCAGCTGCTCTCCGGTCATTTCCATGCGCGTCCCTCTTCAGGTATTTTCTCGTGCGCCAGCGCCGCGGCGAGCTCGGCGAGGCTCTGGAGGTTGTGAACCGGCAGGAATGCGTCCACGTGGGGCAGCATGGCCCGGATGCCGGCCGGCTTCGCCTCGAATTCCGGATAGCGCAGCAGGGGATTCAGCCAGATCAGCCTGCGGCAGGACTTGTGCAGCCGTTCCATCTGGCGCGCGAGGTCGTCCGCCGCCTCGCGGTCGAGCCCGTCCGAGATCAGCAGGACCACCGCGCCCTGGCCGAGCAGACGCCGCGACCACTTGTGGTTGAATTCCCCGAGGCAGGCGCCGATGCGGGTGCCCCCCGACCAGTCGCCGACCGCGCGCGCGACCCGCGCGAGCGCGGCATCCGGGTCGCGTTGGCGCATGTGCCGGGCGATGTTGGTCAGCCGCGTGCCGAAAGTGAATGCGCTGACGCGCTCGCAGTCGCGCGCCATGGCGTGAAGAAAATGGAGAAACATGCGCGTGTAGCGACTCATCGAACCCGATACGTCGACGAGCGCGACCACCGGAAGCGCGCGCCGCCTGAGGGAGCGGCGGGCGAGCGGCATGGTGGCGCCTCCGCCTCTCAGGCTTGCCTGCAGGCTCGCGCGCGGATCGATACGCGCGCCGCGCGGATCGCGCACGTGCCGGCGGGTGGGCAGCTCCGGCAGCCGCAGGCGCATCTGCGCGACGGCTGCCCGCGCAGCGGCGAGTTCCTCGTTCGTCATGCTCTCGAAGTCGATCGTGCGCAGCGACTCGTGTGCCGAGGAGGTGAGGGTGGCGTCGAATTCGATGCGCTCTGCCGCGGGTGCGGCGGGGGAGGCACGGTGCTGCGCCGTCAACGCCTGGACGAGCCGCGCGGAGAGCTCCGGCTCGCGGCTCCCCCGCGGAATGCGCCCGCGCACTTCCGGGAGGTGCCGCACGCGCGCGGCGTGGCGCGGATCGCGCCAGAACACCCGGAACGCCTCGTCGTAGAGATCGAACTGGTCGCGGCGGCCGAGGAATACCGAGGCGAGCGTCCAGTAGAAATCGTCACGCCGCTCGAGGCCGGCGATCTGCAGCGCATCGAGCGCGTCGATCACCCGGTCGGGACCCACCGGCAGCCCGGCTCCGCGCAGCAGGCGGGCGAAGTGCATCACGTTCTCCGCCAGCATGCCGCTCGGCGCCTGCCGGGCCAGCTCGTCAGTCGTCACCATCAGGCGGCCAATGCGGCTTTCACCTGGCTGACCAGGGCGGATGCTTCCGCGCCGCGCACCCTGGCGATGTCATCCTGGTACTTGAGCAGCACGCCCAGGGTGTCGTCCACGGCGGCGGGATCGAGCGCCACGGCGTCGAGCGCGGTCAACGCCTTGCACCAGTCTATGGTCTCCGCGACGCCCGGGAGCTTGAAGAGATCCATGCCGCGCAGCTTCTGCACGAAGGCAACCACCTCGCGTGACAGCCGTTCCGGCGCCTCGGGCACCTTGCAGCGCACGATTTCGAGCTCGCGCGGTGCGTCCGGATAATTTACCCAGTGATAGAGGCAGCGGCGCTTCACCGCGTCGTGAATTTCGCGCGTGCGGTTGGAGGTGACGATCACGATCGGCGGGTGCTGCGCGCGGATCGTCCCGATCTCGGGAATGCTTACCTGCCACTCGGACAGCACTTCGAGGAGATAGGCCTCGAACGGCTCGTCGGTGCGGTCGAGCTCGTCGATCAGCAGGACCGGCGGCTGCGCTCCCCCGTGGTCGAGCGCCTCGAGCAGCGGCCGCTTGATGAGAAATTTGCGGGAGAAGATACCGCGCTCCAGCTCGTCGCGCGCCGCCTTGCCGCCGGCTTCAGCGAGCCGGATCTCGACCATCTGCCGTTGATAGTTCCACTCGTAGACCGCGGACGCGACGTCCAGCCCCTCGTAGCACTGCAGCCGCACCAGGTCGCGCCCGAGTGCCCGCGCCACCACCTTCGCGACCTCGGTCTTGCCCACGCCCGCCTCGCCCTCGAGGAAGAGCGGGCGCTCCATCCTGAGCGCGAGGAAGAGGGCGGTGGCGAGGCTGCGCTCTGCGACGTAGTCGTGCGCCCGCAGCAGCGTGAGCGTGTCGTCGATCGATTTCGGCAGGGCGGTCACGGAAGAATATTAACCGCCAGGACGCCAGGACGCCAACGAAAGCGGCGACCGGGCAGTTATGTGGTTACTTGCCGGCGAGGGCGGACTCCACCGCGCGCTGCGCGATCACGCCGATGAGGTGCGCGCGGTATTCGGCGCTCGCGTGGAAGTCCGAGGCGAGCTCGTCGGGCGCGATCTTCACCCTGGCGATGGATTCGGCCGCAAATTTCTCCGCAAGCCGCTTTTCCATGGTCTTCGCGCGGAACACGCAATGGCCCGCACCGGTGACCGCGACCCGCACGTTGCCGACCGACTCGCTCACGAATACCCCGACGATGGCGAAGCGCGACGCGGGCTGCCGGAACTTCACGTAGGCCGCGCGCTTGGGCAGCGGAAACGCGACGGAGGTGACGATCTCGCCCGCCTTGAGAGCCGTCGCGAACGTTCCCGTGAAGAACTTGTCCGCAGCGATGGCGCGCTTGTTGGTGTTGACGGTCGCGCCCAATCCCAGCACCGCCGCGGGATAGTCGGCCGCCGGATCGTTGTGTGCGAGGGATCCGCCGATCGTGCCGCGGTTGCGCACCTGGCGGTCGCCGATGCCGTCGGCAAGACGCGCGAGCGCGGGAATCCCGAGCGCGACATCCTTGGACGCCGCGACTTCGGCGTGGGTGGCGAGCGCGCCGATGGTGAGCGTGCCACCGTCGAGCTTGATGCCGTGCATCTCCTCGATCGCGCCGAGATCGACCAGCGCCGCGGGGCTGGAAAGCCGCAGCTTCAGCGTGGGAAT
>DATICE010000051.1:0-17530 GCA_035456985.1 Burkholderiales bacterium
CGTCTTGGGATCGAAGAACTCCATGCCACGCGCCGTCGCGTCGTCCTTCATGCGCGAGCCCGCGCGATTCTGCGCCGTCGTGGGAGCGGTCAGGACATTGACGATCGGGAGCTTCGGCTCGAGCAGCTTGGGGCTCACTGCCGGCCCGTGCGCGGGATACTGCGTTACGAGCTCCCCGACCGGCCGCTTTTCCGCGAGCAGGATCGTCACAATGCGCGCGCCCTGGATCACGCTGCCCGCGCCCACGCCGATCACGAGGTCCGCCTGCGCCGAGCGGGCGGCTTCCGTCGCGCGCGTGACCGAGGAGCGGGAAGTGTCCTTGTCGATCTCGTCGAATACACCGGCGAGCCGCTCTCCGAGCAGCTCCCGCATGCGCGAAACGAGCGGCGTCTTGCGCGACACCGTGCGCCCGCACACGATGAAGGCGCGCCGCGCGCGATTGCGCTCCACTTCCGACGGCAGCCTCTCGAGCGCGTCCCTCCCGCTATAGAGCCGGAAGGGATAGCCGGTCGCGCGGAAATCGTAGCTATACATGCGAGTGGACGAAGCGCTCGTGAAACGCGAGCGCGGCGAGCGCCGCTCCGGCATTGGCAATCTCGTCGTAGACGGGAATGCCGAGCGAGTCCGCGTGCGCGCGGAAAGCGCGCTTGCGCTCCTCCAGCGCGGGCTCGCCATCCGACCTCAGCACGAGCACGAAATGCGCCTGCCCGGGATAGCGCGCCTGCACGCGCAGCGCCGCCTGCACCAGATTGTCGAGCACCTCGGTGCGGGTACGCCCGGCGAAAGCCGAAAGGTTGAGATGCATCACCAGCGCGTCCGGCCGCCCGCTCCCGTAGATCGCTGCGAGGATCTTCTCCGCGACGCGCCCGTCCTCCTGCTGGAGCGTCCCCACCGGAGCGTCCACCGGGTTGGTGATGCTGGTGCCGGGCGGGAGCTTCAACCGCGCGAGCTCGTCCACGGTCTGCTTGTCGAAGGTCTCGACGTCGAGGCCGAGCCGGGCGAACTGATCGGTGGCAAGCACGCTGGCGCCGCCTCCGTTGCCGAACAGAACGACGCGTCGCGTCGGGCGCTGCGGCTGCGGCGCGAGCGCCTGGAACGCAAGCAGCGCATCGATGAACCCGTCGAGTGTGTCGGCCATCACGCAGCCGGTCTGCTTCGAGAGCGCGATCCACGCGCGGTCATCGCCGGCAAGCGACCCGGTGTGCGAGACCGCTGCGGCGCGGCCCTGCCGCGTGCGGCCGCCCTTCAGGATCACCACCGGCTTCCCCGCGCGCGCCTCGCGCAGGATCTCGAACAGCCGCCGGCCGTCACCCGCGGCCTCGATGTAGAGTCCGATCACGCGGGTCTGCGCGTCGGCCAGGTAGAACTCGAGCAGATCGTTCGCGCCGATGTCGGCGCAATTGCCGACGGTGACCAACCCGGAGAATTTGAGACCGCGCGTCAGTCCGCGCCGGATGATGTCGGTGCCGAGCCCCCCGCTCTGCGAGATGATGCCGACCGGGCCGGATTCCTCCGGCGCAGTCTCCGTGAAGGTGATGCGCCCGCGCGGGGTGTAGATGCCGAGGCAATTGGGGCCGATCAGCCGCATGCCGCCCGCCCGCGCCGCGGCAGCCAGCGCCTCCTGCAGCTCCCTGCCCTCGTCCACCTCGCCGAAGCCGCTCGAGATCACCTGGGCGAAGCGCACGCGCCCGCGCGCCTCCGCGAGCAGCGGCGGCACCTGGGCCGCGGCAATCGCGATGTAGGCATAGTCGACCGGCTCGGGCGTGTCGCCCAGGCTGCGGTAGGCCTTCAGCCCGTCGATGCTCTCGGCCGACGGGTGGATCGGGTAGATCGCTCCGGCATAGCCGAACTCGCGGATGCGGCGGATGAACACGTTGGGCAGCGTCCCGCCCTTGGTCGAGGCGCCGACCACCGCCACCGTCTTCGGCTCGAAGAGCGGCTTGAATTGCTCGATGATGCTTCTTGTCATCGTGTCAGGACGAACCGGGCATCCACCGCGACCGCGCCCTGTTCCGATACGATCAACGGGTTGATGTCCGCTTCCGCGATGTCGTCGCCGTGCGCCATCAGCAGCCCGTTGTCTCCGCCCACCTTGAGCAGCACGTCCACGATCGCCTCGCGTGAGGCCGGCCTCCTCCCGCGCGCGCCGCGCAGTAGCGCCGCACCTTTCAGCTCATCCAGCATTTCCCCAGCGTCGAGCCGCGTAATCGGGCAGATGCGGAAGGCGACGTCGGCGAGCACTTCGACGAGGACACCGCCGAGCCCGACCATCACGAGCGGGCCGAATTGCGGATCGCGGATGCCGCCGACCACCAGCTCCAGCCCGGCGGGCGCCATTTCCTCGACCAGGAAGCCGTCGATGCGGGCGCTCGCGATCGCAGGGCGCATCATCATCGCGCGCACCGCGGCTTCGATTTCTGCGGCGCTCGCAAGGCCCACCCGCACCCCGCCTGCGTCGCTCTTGTGCAGGATGTCCGGTGAGACGACCTTCAGGACCAGCGGGGGCTTGAGGTTGCCGCATGCCGCGGCCGCAGCGGCGGCATCCGGAACGACCACCGATTTCGGCACGGATACACCAAAGCTCGCGAGGAGCTGCTTGCCCGCGAGCTCGTCGAGCGCGGCACGCTTCGCCGCGCGCGCCTCCGCTATCAGGGTCGACATCACCATCACGCTGCCTTCTTCTGCGCGAGAACCTCAGGGATGAGGCCGGTGTGCACGCGTCCCGCGCGAAACGGCTCCGAGCGCAGCACCGCCAGCACCGCCGGGATGTTGTGCTTGATCCCCTGGATCTCGAAGGCCGCCAGCGCCTCGATCAGCGCCTCCACCGCCTTCTCGCGCGTTTCGGCACGGACGATCACCTTGGCGATCATCGGGTCGTAGTGGGGCGTGACGTCCCGGCCTTCGGCATAGCCGGTCTCGATGCGGACACGCGCATCCTGCGGCGGCCGGAACACCTTCAATCTTCCAGGCGAGGGGAAGAAATTTTTCGGATCCTCGGCGTAGACCCGCGCCTGGATCGCATGGCCCTTCAACTCGATCCCCGCAGGCAGGATGTCGGACAGCCTGTCGCCGGCCGCCGAGCGGATCTGCGCCCGCACCAGGTCCACCCCTGTCACTTCCTCAGTCACGCCGTGCTCCACCTGCAGCCGCGTGTTCATCTCGAGGAAGCCGAACGAGCCGTCCCCGCCCATCAGCATCTCCACCGTGCCGATGTTGTCATATCCCATGGTGCGCAGGATCCCGGTGACCTGCGCCGCGACCGCGCCGGCCCGCTCGCGGGTGATGCCCGGAGCCGGCGCCTCCTCGATCACTTTTTGATTGCGCCGCTGCGTCGAGCAGTCGCGCTCGAAGAGATGCGCCGCGTTGCCGTGCAGGTCGCCCAGCACCTGGAACTCGACGTGGCGCGGGCGCTCGATCAGGCGCTCGAGGTAGACCTCGGCGTTGCCGAATCCACGCTCCGCCATGGAGCGCGAGCGCTCGACCGCCGCGATGAGCTCACCCTCGTCCCTCGCCGGCAGCATGCCGATCCCGCCGCCGCCGCCCGCGGGCTTGACCAGCACCGGGAACCCGATCGCGCGCGCGGCGGCAAGGGTGGCCTCCTTGTCCGCGGGCAGGACGCCGGAGCCTTTCGACATCGGCATGCCATGGTCCGCCGCCAGCTCTCGCGCGCGCGTCTTGTGCCCCATCGCCTCGATCCAGCGCGGCGACGGGCCGATGAAGCGCGCCCCCGCGTCCACGACCTTTCGCGCAAATCCCGGGTTTTCGGATAGAAACCCGTAACCCGGATGCAGTCCGTCCGCGCGCGTCCTTCGCAGCACTTCGATCATCGCGCCCTGGTTGAGATAACTCTCGCGCGCCGGCGCCGGCCCGATGGCATAGGCCTCGCCCGCCAATTCCAGATAGGGCGCACCGGCGTCGGCCTCGGAATAGACCGCTACCGAATGGATGCCCATCGCATCGAGCGCCCGCAACACGCGCGCCGCCACCGCCCCGCGATTGCCCACCACAACCTTGTTGAACATGGAATCGCTTGTGGCCGGCTAAGGATGAAGGATGAGGGATGAAGGATGACACTCGCAGTGCGTGAATTGAAACCAGGTCATCCTTCCGCCTTCCGCCTTCATCCTTCAGTAGCTGGTGGGCCAGCTGCGCATGAGGTGCTGGCCGACGCCCTTCGACGAGCGCAGCCGGTAGACCTCGAGCATGCGGATCAGGTGGTCGCGTGTGTCCTCCGGCCGGATCACGGCCTGCGCGGCATAGACTTCGGCGAGACCCCACACGTCGGCGCCCTTCTGGATCTGGCTGAATTTTTCCTCGAAGCCCGGCTCGCCGACGCCGACGCCATGCACGATCTTGGTCGCGAATTCCGGGCTCATGAAGCTCACTTCCGCCGTCGGCCACGCCGCCACGTCGTCCGAATGCCGCCCGCCGCCCATGCAGACGTAGGCGCGGCCGTAGCTCTTGCGGATGATGACCGAGATCCGCGGCACGGTGACGAGCGTCATCGCGTTCATGAAATTCATGATCTTGCCCGGGGCGCCCGCGCGCTCGGCCTCGGTCCCGATCTGGAAGCCGGGCGTGTCCACCAGCAGCACGATCGGAATGTTGAACGAGTCGCACAGCACCAAGAAATCCACGATCTTGCGGCAGGCATCGGCATCGAGCGCGCCGCCGCGGTGCAGCGGATTGTTGGCGACGATGCCGACGCTCCGGCCGCCGAGCCGCGCGAGAGCGGTGACCGCGCTCTTGCCGAAGCGCGGCTTCAGCTCGAAGAGCGTCTCCCTGTCCACGACCGCGCGGATGATGCGCTTCATGTCGTAGACCTGGGTGCGGCTCTCGGGCAGCACCGAGAACACCTTGTCCATGTCGGCGCCCGATCCCGCCGGCACCGGAGCATCAGGGGGCGCTTCCATATGATGGCTCGGGAGAAAAGAGAGAAAGCGCTTGATGGAATCGAAGACTTCCTCTTCCTTATCCACCACGAGGTCCACGAGGCCCGTCACGTCGGCATGCAGCCGCCAGCCGCCCAGCTCCTCGGCATCCACCTTCTCGCCCAGCGCCATCGATACCAGGCGGGGGCTCGACACGGCCACGACGGCGCCTTTCTGCATCACTGAGAAATCGGCCTGGCAGGTGAGCCAGGTCGAGGAGCCGAACGACGGGCCCAGCGCGGCGGCACACATCGGCGTCTCGCGCATGCGGCGGAACTGCGTGATGTCGTTGCCCAGCAAGAGCCCCATACCACGCGAGCCCATCGCGTCGGGCAGCCGCGCGCCGGTCGATTCCCCGATCAGCACGAGCGGCATCCCGCGCTCGGTGGCGGCGCGCTTCATGTGCGCGATCTTCTTGCTGTTGGTGGCGCTGGTGGAGGCGCCCTTCACCGTGAAGTCGTTGACGACGATCGCCACGTCGCGGCCGTTGATCCTGGCGTAGCCCGCGAGCTTGCCGTCGGTCTGAGTCTCGTCGGCCTGCTCGGGATAGACGCCCGAGGCGCCGAACAGCCCCGACTCGATGAAGCTGCCTTGATCGACCAAATATGCAATCCGCTCGCGCGCGTTCCAGATGCCCGCCGCGGTGCGTTTCGCGTATTTCTCCGCGCCCCCGCCCGCGAGCGCTTTCGCACGTCGCGCCTCGTACTCCGCCAACAACGCTTCGTATGCCATTTTCAATTCCCCATTGAATCGGCTGCTAGACGATCGTAACCTCGGTCGGCACGATCCAGTCGAAGTGCTTGCGCTGGTAGTTCCACGGCGTCTGCGGCTGCACGCGGCCGGCCGCGTCGGTCGCACGCGCCATGATCCGGTAGTCGCCGGGCCGGTCCACCTCCCACAGATACGACCAGCGCCGCCACAGCCAGCGCTCGCGCGGCTCCTCGAGGTGGGCATCGGCCCAAGTCTTGCCGCCATCGAGGCTCACCTCGACGCGGTCGATCGCGCCCATCCCGCTCCAGGCGCGGCCGCGGATCATGTGCGAACCGCGCGGCAAGGGGGAATCCTCGTCGAGCGGCTCGGTGATGATGTTGCGCACCCCCATCGCGGTCAGCGGCGGCCGGTCCGGATCCTGCGCCGATTCGCCGTAGATGAAGTACTCGGTCTGGTAGAACGGCTTCGGCATCACGCTCATCACCTCGAGCTCCTCGACCCACTTCACCCACCAGTTTCCCGACCACCCCGGCACAATGAGCCGAACCGGGGCGCCGTGCACGTGCCAGAGGTATTCGCCGTTCTGGGCCCACGCGAGGAGCGTGTCCGGATCGAGCGCCTTTTCCAACGGCAGCGCTTTCTCGAAATGAATCACGCCGGGATCGGGGATTTCGAGGTCGAGCGTGCCTGCCGACTGGTAGATTATCGCGAGATCCGGGCGGCCGCGGTCGAAGCCCTGGGCCCGCACGCAGACCGCGCCCGGCTTCACGCCGGCGCGCCGCAGCACCTCTGCAAGCGGCACACCCGTGAATTCTCCCGCGCTCACCGCGCAGGTCGTCGTCGCTTCCGACGTGAGCTCAGCTCCCGAAGGCAGCTCGCCCTTGATGCGCCGCTCCGCGCGCTTCTGCATGTCCTGCCGGTTGATGCGGGAAGGCTTTTTCGCGCCCTTGCGCAGGTAATCGAAGAACCCGGCGTCATTGCCGGCGCATTCCGTGACCGCGCGCACGGTGCGCGCGGGCATCTTCATGAGGCCGTCGAAATCGATCTCGAACGGGCGCTCGACCTCGCCCTTGATCGCGAGCTTCCAGTCGCCGGGGTAAACCGGTTCCGGTGTCTCGAGGTGGTTGACGATGAAGTAGGCTTCGGTCGGGGTCATCAGCCCGCCGAGCTCGGTGACCGGCGAGCGCCCGTTGATCACGCGGCCTTCGGCGTCCTTGCCTGGAATGATCGCCGGGCGCTTGCGGTCCGGCCAGCCCAGCAGCCAATCGCCTTCGATTTCGCGCTTCGGCACCCAGTTTCCCCTGCGTGCGTCAGCCGTCGAGGACGGCGACGACCTGGCCCTCGGCGACCGGCTCTTTTTCCTTCACGAGGATCTCCTTCACCGTGCCGGGATCCTCGGTGATCACGGGGATCTCCATCTTCATGGACTCGACGATGATCAGGGTATCGCCCGACTCGACCCGGTCGCCCGGCTTCGACGTGAGCTTCCACACGGTGCCGGTGATTTCGGACTTGATTTCGATGCGTGCCATGCGTGCCGACCGCGCGGGAATGCCGGAGTACCGCAGGAGAATTTCCGCGGCGAGTATAGCACGCCGGGTTGTGCCTTCCAGCCGCGCTGCGTAACATACGATTCCTCGCCATGTCCGCGCTTCCCGCACTGAAGGATGCGACGCTCGAATTCGACGGGCGCGTCGCCGTGCTCACGCTCAACCGCGACGATGTGCGCAATGCGCTGACCGGCACCGCGCTCATCGATGACATCTGCGCGGCGCTTGAGTGGGCAAACGCAAGCCCCGAGGTCTCGGTCCTGATCCTGACCGGCGCCGGTGCAGCCTTTTCGGCCGGGGGCAACATCAAGACCATGCGCGAACGCGCGATAGGCTCATCCGCCGCGGAGATGGCGCATTATTACCGCAGCGGCATCCAGCGCATCCCGCGGGCGATGAATGCCGCCGACGTCCCCGTCATCGCCGCGGTCAACGGCCCGGCGATCGGCGCCGGGTGCGATCTCGCCAACATGTGCGACATCCGCATCGGCTCGACCCGCGCGCAGTTCGGCGAAACTTTCATCAACCTCGGCATCATGGCGGGCGACGGGGGCGCGTGGTTCCTGCAGCGCGCGGTCGGCGCCCACCGCGCCGCCGAGCTGACGCTGACCGGCCGCGTCGTCAGGGCCGACGAGGCGCGCGAGATCGGGATCCTGCTGGAAGTCACCGAGCCCGAGCAACTGTTGCCCCGCGCCCGCGAGATCGCCGGGGGGATCGCGGCCAAGCCGCCGCTCGCCGTGCGCTATGCCAAGCGGACGCTGCGGCTCGCGCGCGAGCAGCGCCTCGAGGAGCACCTGGAGTCCTGCGCTTCCTTCCAGGGAGCGTTGCAGAAGACCGAGGATCACCTCGAAGCGCTCGCTGCTTTCTTCGAGAAACGTAACGGACAATACAAGGGGAGATGATGAGCGGATTCGCCGCGCGCGTCCTGTGCGCGCTCATGATGGCGGCAGCGGCGCCTGCGCCGCTGCTTGCGCAAGAAGGCAGAATCGAGGCGGTGGACGAGGCATCGCGGGACCTGTCGTGGGCGCTGTTCCGGGCGAAGCTCCTCACCGCGATCGAGAAGCGCGACCGCAAGTTCGTGCTGAGCGTGCTCGATCCCAGGGTTCGCAACGGCTCCGACGCGCCGGCGGGCATCGCGGAATTCCGCCGGCAATGGGAATTCGACTCCGATGACGGCGTATTCTGGCGCATGCTGCCCTCGGCGCTTTCCGTGGGCAGCGCCTGGTTCGTGCGTCCCAACAAGCAGCGCGAGCTGTGTGCGCCGTACGTGCTCGCGAAATGGCCGCGCGACGTGGATCCGAGCGTCTATGGCGCCATCTCCACCCGGGAAGCGTGGGTAAAAGCCGAGCCGTCCTGGGAATCGGACACGATCGCCAAGCTCTCGTACCACATCGTGCGGGTGACGGATTGGGAGGTCGCCGATGTCGATCCCAAGTTCGTGCAGAAGTGGGTCAGGATCCGGCTGCTCAAGGAGGGCACCGGCTTCGTGCCGGAGGAGCATATCCGCAGCCCGATCGAGCACACCGCCTGTTTCGCGAGAACCGGCAACAGTTGGCGCCTGACCGTCTTCGGCCCCGCAGGGCGCGATTGATCCAGTGGGCGTCCTGCTGGCCGCCACGCTTGCCATGACCGCCGCAGCCAGCCATGCGCTCGATATCCAGGGACACCGCGGGGCGCGCGGGCTCGCGCCCGAGAACACGCTGCCCGCTTTTGCGCGGGCCCTGGCGATCGGAGTGACCACCCTCGAGCTCGACTGCGCCGTGACGAAGGACGGCGTGGTAGTGGTGAGCCACGACCCGGCATTCAATCCCGACATCACGCGCGGGCCCGACGGCAAGTGGCTCTCGAAGCCCGGGCCCGCGATCTGGAGCGTCAGTTTTCAGGACACCCAGCGCTACGAAGTCGGGCGAATCAATCCGACGAGCGCTTACGCCAAGCGCTGGCCCGAGCAGCGGCCGGTGGACGGCACGCGCATCCCGCGGCTGGCCGACCTCTTCGCCCTCGTGAAGAAGAGCGGCAATGAGACAGTCCGCTTAAACATCGAAACCAAGATATCTCCGCTGGAGCCGGAAGTGACCACGACGCCCGAGGATTTCGCTCGCAAGCTGGTCGCGGCGATCCGCGCCGGCGGCATGGAGAGCCGCGCCGCGATCCAGTCGTTCGACTGGCGCACGCTCCAGATCGTGCAGAACGAGGCGCCGGGCATCCCGACGGTCTATCTGACGGTGGAGAAGGGTTTCATGGACAGCATCCAGCGGGACAAGGCGTCCTCGCCTTGGACCGCTGGCTTCCATGTCAGCCGCTATGGCGGCTCGATTCCGCGCATGGTGAAGGCGGCGGGCGGGGCCGTGTGGTCGCCGTATCACGCCGAGACGACGCGCGACCAGGTGAAGGAAGCGCAGTCGCTGGGACTGAAGGTCGTGGTGTGGACCGTCAACGAGCCGGCCGACATGCGGCGCCTGATCGAGTGGGGCGTCGACGGCATCATCAGCGACCGCCCCGATCTCCTGCGCAAGACCGCCGGTGAGATGGGCATCGTGCTCCCTCGCTCGACGCCCATAGGGGGTAAATAGAGTCAGTGACCCTATTTACCCGCCGGGTTCTCGTGCCGACCCGCCGGGCATTGCATCAATCGGCCTCGGGCGCGCGAAGCATGGAGCGCTGCCGAGAGTACCCGCGTAGCCGTGAAAGGGAAGCCCTGCTCCCAGCGTCAGCGTTCCGGCAACCCGGCCTTGCGTACTCCTTCGACAATCCGCTGAAATTCCTTGCGGAACGTCGGATGGTTGGAAACAATTGATCCATCCTCCGCCAGTTTCTGCACCGTGAACCCTGGCCTCACCTTCAGGAGCTCCGCAACCGCGGCCGACGCCTCTGCCTGCTGCCCGCGCCAGGCGTACGCAGAGGCGAGATCCATCCAGGCGCCCCAGAACGTCTTGCCGGTCGCAATCGACTTGAGGCACCAGTCGATGGCCGAAGCGTCGCGCGCCAGGTGCGTGTGCGCATGGCAGAGGACGAAATACCAGACGTACAAGTCAGGATCGCGCGGACTGAGACGTATCGCGTTTTCGACGGGCGCCAGGGCATCCGCTGCCCGACCGATCAGAATCAGATTCCGCGCCCGGCCAACGTGTGCCGCCGCAAGGTTGTGGTCGAGGGCGATGGCCCGGTCGTACGTTGCCAGCGCCGCATCGAACCGGTTGGTCAATCCGAGAACCTCGGCCTTCACCTGATGAGCGTGCGCAGAGTTGGGCGCCGCGGAGATGGCCCGCGTGGCTGCTTCGTCGGCACGGGCCAGGACCTTGGCGGGTTCGGGATCCCAACGGCTGCGGTAGATGATAGTGAGGGCATGGGCGAGCCCGGCGCTCGCCTGGCTATTGTCGGGATCGATGCGAAGAGCTTCCTCGAACAACGTCACGGACCTCTGCACTTCGTCCTTGTTCTGCCCCGCATTCAGGACCGACCAGCCACGCATGGTCAGGTCCACCGCATCCGGGTTGGCGCGCGGTGCCCGGCGACCTTCGACATTGACGAGCTCGACACTGAGCATCCGGGCGAGTCGGCTCGCGATGCCGAAGTTGTCCTGGGAGGTCGTCAGCGTGCTCTGATCGACGTCCATCTGCTCGGCCCACAGATGCGCGCCGGTGCCCGCGTCGATGAGCTGTGCGTTGACGCGGACGGTGCCTTCCATCCGGCGCACGCTGCCCTCGAGCACATAGCGGACGCCCAACTCGCGGCCAATGCGCCGGACATCCACGGCCTTGCCCTTGAACGTGAACGCCGTGTTCCTGGAAATCACGAAGCTTCCGGCAATGCGCGACAGATCGCTCGTCAGGTCTTCGGTGATGCCGTCGGCAAAGTAGTCCTGGCTCGGATCGCCGCTCAGGTTCGCGAAGGGCAACACGACGATCGAGAGCCGCGGCGCCTCGATGCTATCTGCTCGCTGACCAAAGAGCCATGAGCCCATCCACCAGGCCCCGCCCGCCCCGAGGAGAACCAGGAACGCCGCCACGCCCCACACGATCCAACGTCTGCGGTCGGTTGTGGCGGGGCGCCTGACGAGCGTGGCCACGGCTTGGGAGGATGCTCCCGGAAGGTGGACTCGATAGATTCGCACGGGCCGCTCGATGTTCTTGACCTGCCGCTCGCCGAGATCCTCGAAGGTGAAAGGCAGCTTGTCGCGGACCTGATCGTGGACGGTATTCGAAACGAGCAGGCCACCCGGCTCGGCCAGCGCTTCCAGCCTGGCCGCGATGTTGATGCCGTCACCGTAGATCCTGGTTTCGTCGTGGATCACATCTCCCAGATTGATGCCGATGCGAAAGCGCATGCGTCGACTCTCGGGCACCTCCTCGTTGCGCTTGGCCATCACGGCCTGGATCTCGACCGCGCACTCGGTGGCGCCGATGACGCTGGGAAATTCGGCGAGTATGCCGTCGCCCGCGGTGTCGATGATCTGCCCGCCGTGCCGGCCGATCAGCGGCAGGATCACGCTCTGATGGGACTTGAGGTCGCGCACGGTGGCGGCTTCGTCCCCGTGCATGAGCCGGCTGTAGCCGGCGATATCGGCGGCAAGAATCGCGGCGAGCCGGCGCTTCATCGAGGGCTCCTCGCCCATGACGTGTCCTCACTGCGCTCGCACAGGCGAGCAGACCGTAGTGTTGCATATCGCCCAGCGGATCGCGAGGACGCCGGCGGGCCTCCCCGATATTCTCATCGGCCTTTGCCCTGCTGGTGGATGCGCTGCGCTACCGCGCGTAACGCCCCGGCGGCGCGTGCTAGGATTTCGCGCGAGACTCTATCCAGGGAAGGAGCAACCATGGTCAAGCTGGAATTCCACGATCCGTCGGGCGTGCTCGAGGTGACGCAGCCGCATGCGCCGCGGCTCGCATCGCTCGAAGGCAAGCGCATCGGCTTCGTCAGCAACGAGCAATGGCAGGCCTACCGCATGCTGCCGATGCTGAAGGAGATGCTCGAGCAGGACTTCCCGGGCATCACCGTGCTGCCGATCGACGCCTACCCCCAGGGCAACGCGCTGATCGGCACCGAGGAGACCGCCGCGCTCGTGAAGAAGAGCCGAGTCGACGCCGTCATCGTCGGGAACGCGGCCTGAGGGGCCTGCGCCACAGCATGCGGCCGTGCAGCCGCTAGGATCGAAGCGCTGGGGATCCCGACCGTCACGCTGACGCGGACGGATTTCGTCGGGGTCATGAAGAACGCCGTGTCCGGCGTCGGGCTCGCGCCCGACGCGGCGATGGTCACGTTCCCGATCCCCATGTTCCTGCCGGGGGCCGACCTCTCCTCGCTCAAGGCGCGCAAGCGCGAGTTCTACGACGGCCTCACGCGCTGGAAATCGGAGTTCGCCCAGGCGGCGGGATCGGCCAAGATGCTCGCGGTCGAGGGCGCGACTTACGAGGACGCGCTCGTCAAGGCGAACAACCTGCTCCTCACTAACCTGTGGGGTGACGGCCTGCCGCTATGGCCAGCGACGAAGGAACGTGTGGACTGGATACTGCGCGGCTCCACACTCCCGCGCACGCACGTGCTCGGCAAGTTCCCGCCGCGCGGCGGCATCACCACCATCGAGACCTGCGCGATCGCGCTTGCGATGGCAGGCGGACGGCCCGAGTACCTGCCGGTGCTCGTTGCGGCGGTGGACGCGTGCCTCGCCGCGGAAGGGTTCGACCAGTTGCAGGCGACTTCCGGTGGTCCGTTCCCGGCCGTCATCGTCAATGGGCCGATCGCGAAGCAGATCCGGCTCAATTCGGGATTCGGCCTGCTCGGGCCGGATCCCCAGCGGCCCGCGGGCGCGAGCATCGGACGCGCGCTGCGCCTGCTGCAACAAAACGTGGGCGGCGCGCTGCCGGGGGTGGGCACAATGGCGATCTTCGGCGCCATGCGCTACACCAACGCGGTCTTCGCCGAGGATGAGGAAGGGCTGCCGTCGGGCTGGCAGCCGCACGCGACCCACCGTCACGGCTTCGCGCCGGGTACGAACTCGGTTTCAGTGGTATTCGCAAGCGGTGTCACTAACGTGCGGCGCCGCGGCGCGAAAAAGGAATCACCGGAAGAGGACGCGCTGAACGGCATGTGGCGCATGGCGGACTTCATGCGCACCCCCAACCTCGCGGCGCTCGCCGGCTGGGAGAAGGGCACGCCCGGCATCATGATGCTCCCGCCGATCGTCGCGCGGCGCATGGCAGAGCTCGGCTGGACCCAGAATTCGGTCCGCGAATTCCTGTGGGAGAACTCGAAGATCCCGATGGCGCAGATGAAGCGGGCCGGCGCCCCGGCATGGATCGAAATCGACGCAAACCCGGTGACGCGCGCGAGCATCAACCTCGACCCCTGGCCGATCTGCCAGAAGCCGGACAACATCGTGCTCCTCGTCGCCGGGGGCGGCCACCCGACCCACAGCTACTGGCTGCAGGCGCACTCCCCGACGGTGGAAGGGCGCGTCATCCGCGTGCCTGAGACCTTCGAGCGACTGCTCGCCGACGCGGACAAGGATCTCGCCGGTAGTTAGGAAGATCGCCGGCCGTCTGCTTACGAACCGCCGGAGACGATCGATCTCCTCCGAAGCGATTAGTGGCGAATTGACGGAGATGTGTCAGAGCCCAAACCAGCGGGCCGTTCGCTTGGCACCAAACTGCACCTTATGGGCCCGCCCTGCGACCGAGGGTGCGTGGTAGATGCTCGTGAGTTTCGGTCCGGACAGGAAGTCCAGGTCCGCCCATCCGATGCGACCGTCGCCGAACTCGACAATGCAGCTGCCCGTTCCCGAGTTGGGTGTCGGCTCGCCGCCCTTGAGTTTAGCCAGGATTGAACTCGCTACGGCGCGGGCCGCGCTCTCGGCAAAGGATCCGGCCTTCGGCATTCCTGTAGCGGCCCCGTCGCCGATCGCATACACGTCGGGGAAGCGCGTTTCCAACGTGCGCACGGTGATCGGCACCCAGCCGTTCTCGGCCAGGCCGCTGGCCAGCACCGGCTGCGGTACCTGGTGCTTGGGCACGCCCAGGTAAAGCGCATAGGGCAATTCCGTTCCATCGTCCAGCACAGCGGTCTTCCGCCCGGGCTCCAGCGCCTTCACGGAACGGCCGAGCAGCAGCTTGATCCCCCTTTCAGCGAAGGCGGCGACCAGATCCGCTGAGAGGTCGGCCGACGCCGGCATCGGGCTGGAAAGCGGGATGACCAAGGTGATCTCGCATGCGCCCCGAACACCCCGCTTCGCAAGGTAGTGGTGCAACATCAGGGCGCATTCGCTCGGCGCCGGCGGGCACTTGTAGGGGAAGCCGGAGACTCCCACGATCGCCGGGCCTTTGGAAAACGCGGGCAGGACCTCGCGCACTCGAGTGGCGCCCGCCACCGAGTAGAACTCGTTGCCGTCCTCGGCAAGGCCCTGCGTTGCGGCCAGATCATATTCGGCGCCCAGCGCGACCACCAGGAAGTCGGCCTCGTAGGTGCCGCCGGTGGTGGTAACGCGCCGCGCCGCGGGATCGATGGCAGTGACAGTCTCCTGCACGAGGCGCACGCCGGGTTTGACGAATTTGCGATAGGACAGACGCACCGCCTCCGCTGTCGCCCGTCCGAACATCACGTCGATCTTGGAGTAGCCGAAAACGAAGGAGTCGCTTTTCTCTATCACGGTCACGTCGGCCTTTGCTCCCAGCGCCTCCGACAACAGCGTGGACAGCTCCATGCCGCCGAAACCGGCGCCCAAAACAAGAACTCGAGACTTCATCACGATTCTTTCACCTGGAGTGCGAGGCAGGGCACGCAGCGCGGCCCGCGGATGCGCGTGCCTAGTGAGACAGTCTATCGGATTTCCGGCGCCGCCTCCGGGCGCACATCCTCGCTAAAGGTCCAGGCGAGTACAGGTCCATCGCCTGCCGCACTTCGTCTCAGCGGTTTTCCTGGATCAGCCGGCCCCGAGCCTTGGTGGTCTGCCCCCTAAAGGTCCCAAGGTTCTTTTTTATTTAACTGGCGCCGGAGCACTTGCCTCGCGCAAGGCGAACCCTTCCAGCGAAATCGTGAACTCGTTCGCCGGGGATTGGTAACGGATGCAAGACTGCGTTGGATAGTATCCCTTGACGGCAACCGCCGGCGGCGCCTTGATCGGGAAGCACTCGGAGCCCTTTTTCAGAAGGAAGTCGCGCGTCACCATCTCCTCGTAGAAGGTGAGGCGTCCTTCATAGGTGCCGAAGATGAAGGTGCGCGTAAACGTTTTGCCCTTGAACTCCGGACTCGTCGGGTCGATCAGGTGATTTCCCATCGCCGGCGCCACCGCGTCCACGTTCTGGTAGTCGGGCGGCATGTAATTGGACGGCAGCGGCCTGGTGGCAATCTTGAACTGGTCGCAGCGGACGAATTCGGGTCCGCAGTCACCGGAAGTCACCGCGAAGACGTTCTCGATCGGCTCCATGTGGAAGTGGACATCGAAGTGCGGAATGTCATAGACCTTGGGCGGGATGTGCCCGTGGGGATTCCAGTTGAGACCCACCCATTTGAACGGCACGTCGGAGCGTCGCGCCGCATCGCTCGGCAGCGGGATGACCCACTCGTGGCTACCGGCGCACTCGCTTTGCGGGTCGATCTTCCCGTCCTTGTTCCGGTCGTAGCAGTGATGCCCGTCGGAAAGCGCGTGGGGAAGCCCATCCAGCGCGCTCCCCGGGAAGACGATGCCGATCGCTTTCGGCGCGCCGTCCTTCGCGAACTCGGCGTAGCTCGACACCGTGCCCTTGCCCACGCTGGAGCCGGCGCCCAGCAACCGCGCGGTGGTCGTGCCAGCCTGCTTGTTGTCCGAGCAACCCAGCACGACGAACGCGGACAGCGCCAGAATTAAAATCGATTTCACAGTTTCCATCCTCCGTTGCAAAACAGCGGAGCGACATTGTGCCCGCGCGCCAATCTCTTCTCAAGCCGGTCGAAACCCCGGGGCAGACTTTGACTGGTCTGACCCCATGCAATTCGCACATTTGAGACTCTACCCGACCCATCGTGATGCTTAACGCTTAGCATAACCGGCTGCCCAAAGCTGCATAGTGAAGCAGCCGCAGCTTTGGGCAGCCCGAGTTAATGCGATTGTTAGATCACATATTTCGCAGCCATTCAATTACGACCTCATCAGCCTTACGCGGCACATCAAGGTGGTCGGACGCGATAATAACGAATTTGCTCTTTGAGTTAGTTGGGGCTTTATTAAAGGCATACTCTCTGTTTTGTGTTTGAGGATTACGATCTTGACTACCCGCAACATATAACACAGGAATACCGCGTTTGATGTTTGTCATGTTTGATACGAACTCGGCGGGCCCCGTATCTGAAAACCAGCTTTTGAACACGTTTGCCGTTATATGTCTCGTATAACTCTTGCCCATATTGCTGTCGCTAAAACTGCTTTCCTCATTTCCCTTACCGGATTTGATCATGGATTCTGCTTTGCTTAAATCATCGACGAAGTGTCTGTGAAATCCCCACCACGCTGTGAAGTGACCTGGCGCAAGCAGAATAATCCCTTGTACATCATCATATCGAGCGCCGTAGCCAGCAGCCGCAATGGCACCCAAGCTATGACCTGCCACGTATACAGATTGAACTCCTTTCGATTTCATCTTTACGACGTGACTTTTGATCTCCGCCATAGCTTCGTCAAATGTCTTGTCGTAAATGCGGTCTCTATGCCAAGCCATATCGGGTACATCAACCTGAACGCCAGCGGATCTCAGGCTTGATCCCAAAGGATCAACCCACTGAGTAGTTCCTCCTTTTCCGTGCATCAATACAACCCCAATCTTCTCCCCGTTTGGGATGGGTTTGATTGTGTTGCATCCCGTAAGCATCATGACGGCAGCAATCAAAGTAGCTGCAAAGGTTCTTATTGATTTCATCGCGGCTTCTCCTTCTTTGTGATCTAACGCTCGCGTTGAGCGGCGGCCGATGAGGGTAGCGAGGAGGGCACCGCAAGCAAGCGAAGCGCGCTTGCGGTCGTCCGCTCGAACGCAGGGTTAGGCCTCGCCAGGCTCGGACACCCGTTTGAGGACATTGTCGACCACTACAAGTGTGTCCAGGTAGGTCATCGTGGGTTCGCTACCGTAGAGGGTGCGGATACGGTCTCGATACTCCTGACCGTGCCACCGATGCGCGGCCTCGATGGTCTTCCAGATGTACACGCCGCCACCTTGGTTCTTTGCTGGGTCAAAGAAATAGAATTTGTGTACGAGATCTTCATTCCTAGACCAGGCGGGAGCGGTCTGCCTATATTTCGCCATCACCTCCTCGCGGGTGATGCCCTTCGGAAGATCGAAGAAGACCAACTCTGTGATCATGACCCACTCCGTTGAT
>DATICE010000052.1:0-26476 GCA_035456985.1 Burkholderiales bacterium
GGGAGCATCGGCACCGCGATCGCGATGATGAGGTTGACGTCGATGCCGAGCACGATGTAGTGGCCCAGCACCGCGACGACCGTGATCGCGAGCACGATGATCGGGAATGACAGCAGCACGTCCATGACGCCCTGGATGAAAAGATCGGTCCTGCCGCCGAAGTACGCCGACGCGACACCGATCACCGCGCCGGCGGTGCACCCCAGGAACGAGGCGATGAAGCCGATCGCGAGCGCCGTGCGCGCGCCGTAGATGATGCGGGAAGCCACGTCGCGCCCGAACGAGTCGGTGCCGAGCCAGTGCTCCGCCGAGGGGCGCGCGAGCTGCGAGGCGTAGTCCACCGCCAGGGGATCATAGGGCGCCACCCACTGCGCGAATGCCGCGCATACGCACATCGCGGTGATGACGACAAGGCCGGTCGCGCCCAGCGGCTGCTGCGTGATGAACAGCAGCACCGGGTGCCGGCGCTTGGGCGCCTTGTACTCGATCGTGGTCGCCGCCGTGCTCATCGGTCATTTCCCGTCATTGCGTCGCCTCGCCGCTTCGCCGCTAGCGATAGCGGATCCGGGGATCGAGGAACGCATACATGAGATCCATCACGAAGTTGACCAGCACGAAAAACACCGAAACCAGCAACACCAGCGCCTGGATCATGGTGAAGTCGCTGCGCGCCACCGCCTCCACGAACAGCTTCCCGATGCCGTTCAGGTTGAACACCTGCTCGGTCACCACCAGCCCCCCGATCAGGAACGCGAACTCCAGGCTGATGACGGTGACGACCGGCAGGAGCGCGTTGCGCATGGCGTGGCGCGCCACCACCAGGCGCTCCATCACGCCCTTGGCGCGCGCGGTGCGGATGTAGTCCTCCTGCAGCACCTCCAGGATCGAGGAGCGCATCATGCGGGTCGACACCGCGGAGTAGCGATAGCCGACCGCGAGCGCCGGCCAGATGAGCTGGGAGAGGTTCTCCCACGGGTCATCCACGAACGAGGTGAAGGTGAGCGGCGGAATCCACGAGAAATACGTGAGCAGCAGCAGGATAATGATCATTCCGAGCCAGAACGAGGGCACCGCGAGCCCGGCGATCGAGAACACGCGGATCGCCTGGTCGATCCACGTATCCTTGAAGATGGCCGAGAGCGTGCCGAGCGGAAGGGCGAGCAGCACGGCGAGGATCGTCGCCATCACCGCCACCTGCAGCGAGAGCTCGAGCCGGATGCCGATCTCGTACGCGACCGATCTCCCGGTCCACATCGAGACGCCGAAGTCTCCTTGCAGCACGCCCCAGAACCACTTGAAGAACTGCACCGCCAGCGGCTGGTCGAGACCGAGGCGCGCGCGCTCCTGGTCGATCACTTCCTGCGAAATGTTCGCGCCGCCCGCATCGCCCAGCAGCATGGTGGCGACCGGGTCGCCCGGCATCAGGCGCAGCAGGAAGAAGACGAGGACCGCGACGCCGAGCAGCGTCGGGATCATCAGCAGGGTGCGGTGGAGGATGAAGCGCAGCACAACCGTACGAGTGACGACTAAGGGTGACGATCACGGGTGACGAAAAACAGCGTCACCCGTGTCCCGTCACTTTGCCGCTACTGGTCGAGCCAGACGTCCGCGAGATCCTGCCCCACGTAGTGGCTGGGCGTGATGTGCCAGCCCTTGAGAGGCTTGTGGTGGACGATGATGCGGTGCCACCAGATCGTCGGGATCGTATAGGCCTGCTCGAGCGCCCGCTTCTCGAACTCGCGCAGGATCGCGTAGCGCTTCTTCCTGTCGAGCTCGCCGGACTGCCGGTCGAACAGCTCGTCCAGCACGCGATCGGTCTGCTGCGCGTAGTTGATCGGCGCGCGGTCATGCGACAGGTACTTCTGCAGCTGCAGGTTGGGCTCGTCCATGAAGTCGCAGTTGAAATCGAGCGCCGCGTCGAACGTCGGCTTGTCGCGCTGCTGCGCGGCGAGGTAGAGCCGCGTCTCGAGCTGCTCGTGCTTTACTGCGAGCCCGATCTGCCGCCACTGATCGATCAGGAACACCCCCACCGGCGTATACGGCATGGCAACGTTGCGGTTGGTGAGCGTGAAGCTGAGATTCGGCACGCCCGCCGCGGCGAGCAGCTTTCTCGCTTCCGCGCGCGATGCAGCGACGTCCCTTGAGAAGCCGGGGTACTCAAGCAATTCCTTCTCGCTCGCGGCGAGCTCGTAGCCCGGCCGCAGGATGCCGCCGACGTGGCGCACCAGCGCAACCTGGGACAGCGCTTGTGCGCCGCCCCAGCGGTCGATCGCGAGATTGAGCGCCTTGCGCACGCGCTGGTCATCGAACGGCTTCTTCTTGGTATTGAAGGTCACGACCAGCGAGCACACCCAGGGGGTCTCCTGCACCACCGCCCTGTTGCCGAGCGCCTTGACGATGCGGTCGCGGTTGGCCGGGGGATGGCCCCGGAACTCCACGATCACCTCGCCCGCGGAAAGCGCGTTCACCATCGGCGCGCCGCTGATGAAGATCGCCACGTAGCCGGCGAGATAGGGTTTGCCCTTCTCGTAATACTGCTCGAACCTGCGGCCCGTCCAGTGCGACCCCGCCACGTGTCCGGCGAAGGTGAACGGCCCGGTGCCCATGATGTTGCGCTCGGGGAAACGCGGGTCCTGCTTCAACTTCGCCGCGCTGTATATACAGTCCCAGGGGCTCGCGAAGCTCGCCAGCATGCCGGAGTTGGGCTTCTTGAGCCGGAACACCACGGTCTGGGCGTTCGGGGTTTCGATCGAGGCGATGTCGGCGTAGGTCGCCTGGCGCACCGAGCGCACGCCGCCGGTCGGGTTGCGCAGCCGCTCGTAGGTCGCCTTGATGTCCTCCGAGGTCAGCGTCGATCCGTCGTGGAACCTGACTCCCTTGCGCAGCTTGAACGTGTAGGTCAGCCCGTCCTTCGATACCGTCCAGGACTCTGCAAGGTCGCCCTTGATCGCCGGGTATTTCGCCGTGTTGAATTCGAGCAGCGTGTTGTAGTGCGGGCGTACCGGGTGGATGAACGCGAACGAGGTCTGGGCGTGACAGTCGTAGTTCGGGGGTTCCGCGCTCACCGCGAACTTGAGCAACCCGCCCCGCACCGGCGTCTCGGCCGCCATCGCCGCCGCGGGGGCGAGCGCAACTGCTGCGAGGAATAATGCAGAGATTTGCTTCATGGTCCCTCCTCCGTTTTTTTGACGTTCAGAGCTTGATGCAAGCGGCAAAATGCCTCGGCCGCACCTCCCGTAGCGGGGGGACGGTCATCTTACACTCTTCGCCCGCCAGCGGGCAGCGGGTGTGGAACACGCAGCCGCGCGGCGGATTGAGCGGGCTCGGCACCTCGCCCCCGAGCACGCGATGCTCGCGCCTCGCCTCGATTCCCGGGTCGGGGATCGGCACCGCGTCGAGCAGCGCCCGGGTATAGGGGTGCAGCGGCTCGGCATAGAGCGTATCGCGGTCGGCGATCTCCATCACGTGCCCGAGGTACATCACGATCACACGGTCGGAGATGTGCCGCACCACCGCGAGATCGTGCGCGATGAAGAGATAGGTCAGCTTGAACTTCTGCTGCAGCTCTTCCAGCAGGTTCATGATCTGGGCCTGGATCGAGACGTCGAGCGCCGACACCGGCTCGTCACACACGATGAAGGACGGCTGCATCGCGAGCGCGCGCGCGATTCCCACGCGCTGGCGCTGCCCGCCGGACAATTCGTGCGGATAGCGTTCGGCCATGTATTCGAACAGCCCCACCTGGCTCAGCAGCTCCGCCACTTTCGCGCGCGCCGCCTTCCTGTCCGGGACGAGGTTGTACACCCGCATCGGCTCGGCGATGATCTCGCCGATGGTCATGCGGGGATTCAACGAGCTGAACGGATCCTGGAAGATGACCTGGATCTTGCGGCGATAGCCCTTGAGCTGCTGCCCGTGAGCACGCGTGACGTCGGCGCCTTCGAATATCATCTTGCCGCCGGTCGCCTCCTCCAGCCTCAGGAGCGTGCGCCCGACCGTGGTCTTGCCGCAACCGGACTCCCCCACCAGCCCCAGCGTTTCGCCGCGGAAGACCTCGAAGGAAATGCCGTCCACAGCGCGCACCTCGAGCCGCGCACCCTTGATCAGCTTGAGGCCGGCGCCGACCTCGAAGTAGGTCTTGAGGTCGTGCACCTTCAGCAGCGGCTGCGACTTGTCGAGGGCTTTCACCACCGGCGGCTGCGGGTTGGCGCTCTGCAGTCCCAGCCCCGTCGGCCCCACTTGCCCCATCTCCCGCGCCCGGATGCACGCCGAGTAGCGATGAGGCTCGACCTGGGCGAGCGGCGGCGGCGCGGAGACGCAGGCCGGCTGCTGCGCCGGGCAGCGCGGGGCGAAACGGCACCCCGGCTGCGGGTCGAGCAGGTTGGGCGGCAGGCCCTCGATGGTCTCGAGCTTCAAGCCGCGCGGCTTGTCGAGCCGCGGCACCGAGCGCAGCAGCCCGGCCGTATACGGATGCAGGGGCCGCGCGAAAACGTCGGCGGCCGAACCCTGCTCCGCCATGCGCGCCGCATACATCACGTTCACGCGGTCGGCATAGCGCGCGACGATGCCGAGGTTGTGCGTGATTACCACCAGCGCGATGCCGAGGTCGCGCGAGAGATCCTTCATGAGCTTCAGGATCTGCGCCTGGATGGTGACGTCGAGCGCGGTGGTCGGCTCGTCGGCGATGATGAGCTTGGGATTGCACGAGAGCGCGATGGCGATCATCACGCGCTGGCGCATGCCGCCCGAGAACTGGTGCGGATACTGGTCGAGTCGGCGTTCGGCGTCGGGAATGCCGACCATCTTCAGGAGCTCCGCCGCGCGCGTGCGCGCCGCCGCCTCGCTCATCCCGAGGTGGATCAGCAGCGGCTCCATGATCTGGAAGCCGATGGTCAACACCGGGTTGAGCGAGGTCATCGGCTCCTGGAAGATCATCGCGATGTCCCGGCCGCGGATCTCGCGCATCTCGTCTTCCGTGAGGTCGAGGAGGTTGCGCCCCTCGAAGAGGATCCTGCCCCCGACGACGCGCCCGGCCGGTCTTGCAAGCAGGCGCATGATGGCGAGCGACGAGACCGATTTGCCGCAGCCCGACTCGCCGACGAGCGCCACCGTCTCGCCCGGGCGCACCCTGTAGGAAATGCCCTCGACCGCGCGCACCACGCCGCGCGTCGTCACGAAATGGACGTGCAGGTCCTCGACCTCGAGCAGCCAGGGACTGTGCGCCGCCTCGGGCGCGGGTGCGCCCCGCGCTGCGGTGGGTTGGTCCATCCTCCGGGGAATACCGCTTGTTGTGGTCAGGTCAGGCTAGAGTTCACCCTGTGGATTGTCAAGCCTTTCCGGCGCTGGAAACTGCGCGCTTCCCGCGCGTCGCCCATCCGGGCGGAACTCCTGGCGGTCACACGGGCACTAACGAAAGTCCGAATGCGGAGGGACCGATTGTGCTGCGCGCACTGAAAAGCCTGTTCGATGACCAGCCTTCGCGCGCGCTGCCGGGGCACGAGCGCCGTCACCTCCTGCTCGCCGTGTCAAGCCTGCTCCACGAAGTCACCCGGGTGGACCTCGCGGAATCGGAAGCGGAGCGCGCGGCGGCCGAGCGCGCGCTCGCCGATCTCTTCGGGCTGTCGCCGCCCGATGCGGCAGTTCTCCTGGAAGAGGGGCGCGAGCGCGCCAGGCAGCTTACGTCCTACTTCGCGCCGGTGAGCGTCGTCAAGCGTGGCCTGCCATTGCCGGAACGCGTGCGCCTGATCGAGCATTTGTGGCGTATCGCCTTTGTTGACGGCCGGCTCGATTCGCACGAGGATCACTACGTGCGCAAGGTCGCGCACCTGCTCTACGTGCCCAATACCCAGAGCATGCTGGCGCGGAATCGCGCGCGCGGCACGCCGGGATCCGCAAATGGTGTCGCGTGAATCGCGAGTGAAGCAGGGCTTTGCCAGAATGCTGAGGAAGCGTCCCATCGTGAGCCTCGTCGCGCTGCTCTTGATCGTCGGCATCGTGACGCTCGTCGCGGTCGGGCGCGGTGGGGTGACAGACTGGCGCACGGCAAGCCGCGCACCGGTCGGTCTCGCGCCCGACCCTGCCAGGACTCCCGAAGCGATAGTGCAGGTGTATGCCGCTCGCGCGGTCAGGTGGCGTGGCTATTTCGGGGTTCACAGCTGGGTTGCCGTAAAACCGGCGGAGGCACACGCGTACACGGTCTACGAGGTGATCGGCTGGCGCCTGCGCTACAGCGATTCGGCGCTTGCCATCCGCCAGCGCGGGGCGGACGAGCGCTGGTTCGGGTCAGAGCCGGAGCTCCTCGCCGACAAGCGCGGTCCGGGCGTGGACAGGCTGATCGAGCGCATCGACGCGGCCGCGCGCGCTTATCCCTACGCGGCGGAATACGGCGTGTGGCCGGGCCCGAACTCGAACACCTTCACCGCGTGGATTGCCCGCGCCGTGCCGGAGCTCGAAGTCGACCTGCCGCCGACCGCGATCGGCAAGGACTATCTGGGCGACCGCTGGATTGCGACGGCGCCGAGCGGTCGCGGTATCCAGGTTTCGCTCTACGGGCTGCTCGGCGTCACCGCCAGCGCGATCGAAGGCATGGAGATCAACATCCTCGGGCTCACGTTCGGCTTCCATCCTTATCCACCCGCGATCAAACTCCCGCTCGTGGGACGTCTGGGCGCAGCCCGGCGCGCGGGAAGCGTCACCGGCAGCGGCTCCTGAGCGAAGCTGCACCCCTCGGCTCGCGCGTCCACGCGCTTGGGCCACACGCGCATCGCGCGCCAACCGCGACGCTTGTCCTTCCGCGCAAGCGGTCGTGTCGCCGATCGGCAAACTGGTTTCTGTCGGGTATTCAGGCGATTGCCTGAGCACCGGCCGCGGGCGTTGCCTCGAGGCGACGAATTGCGCCGCCGCGCCGTCGCGCGCATTTTTCATAACAAGCTGATTTCCCAGCGCTTGTGCTTTCTGGCACGGAAATCGCGGGGATTCGATCGCGAGCCGCATGGCTCCGCGCAGCATTTTTTTCAATCGTGAAGGAGATGATCGATGAATACATGGCAGAAGCTTCGTTCCATCCTGCTGATGGCGCTGTTCGCCACGCTGGCCAGCGTGTCGTTTGCGCAAGCCACCGCTCCATCCGCGGCGCTGCCCATCGACGGGATTCTCGGCACTGCGGACACGCCGTCGCAGTCGCAGGACACTCCGGTTGACTGCAAGAGAAAGCCGGACGATCCGCGATGCAAGAACAAGCCGTACTAGCTTCAGCGATCCGGGGCGACGCCGTGTGACCGCAGCGGCGTCATATCCCCGCTGCTCCCCCCCGAAGCGGTCGGCGCGGCTTTGCACGCAAGGCTGCGCCTTATTCGGGGGTTTGAAAAACCACACCTACGGAGGTCACCATGAAACCCAATGTGAAGATGACTCTTGGCAGGACACTCAGTCTTGCCGTCGCGGGCGCGCTGATGCTCGCCTTTGCCGCCTGCGATCGGCAACCGGACGCCGGCAACCCCGCCAAGGGTTTTGACAGACTCGTCGAAAACGCGGGTCGCGACCGTGAGCCGGTGCCGGCGACCACCCCGGGCCCGCAGGGCATGAATCAGTCCGGAGTTTCCGCCCCGGACGCGGTGCTGGAGGCCAGAGTGAAAGCCGCCCTCTCCGCCGATTCGAACCTGCGCTCGGTGACGGTAGACGTCAAGTCAGCCGACGGCGTCGTCACGCTCTACGGCACGGCGGATACGCCTGCGACGAGCTACCGGGCCGCGATGGTCGCCTTGGGCGTGGACGGCGTCCGCTCGGTCAAGAACGAGATGGTCGTCGTCAGGGGATCCTGACGGCCGATTCCGTAAACAGGAGCAGACCATGACCAGCCCATATCAAACGCCAATTCGTCCATCGCGAAAAGTCCTCACTGCGCTCGCCGCGGCAGCTCTGGCAGCGCTGATCACCGGTTGCGCCGGCACCCCGACTCAGGAAAGCACCGGCGAGTACCTCGACAACAGCGTCATCACCACCAAGGTCAAGACCGCGCTGCTCAACGCTGAAGACCTCCGTTCCGGAGACATCAGCGTGGTGAGCTTCAAAGGCAAGGTCCAATTGAGCGGTTTCGTTACAACCGAGGCCGACCGGCAGAAGGCCGAACTCATCGCGCGCGATGTCCAGGGCGTCAAGTCCGTCACCAACAGCATCGAGGTGAAGGGGCAGTGACACCCCGGCCCGGGGCCGCGCGCCCGCCGTCTGGCGGGCCGCGGTACCGGACTTTCGCCAGCCGCTGGTCCTCGAGCACTATTCGGCGCGGATTTTGTGCTCGCGCACCACTTTGCCCCAGCGCGCCGTCTCCGCGACGATGAACTTCTGCAGCTCCGCGGGGCTGCTGACGACGAGATCCATGCCGAGCGTTCCGGAAAGGTGCTTGCGAATGTCCTGCTGGTTGAACACCTTGACGAGTTCGGAGTGAAACCGGTCCAGGATGGGCTTTGGCGTCCCGCCG
Source organism: Burkholderiales bacterium (assembly GCA_035456985.1). GTDB lineage: Bacteria > Pseudomonadota > Gammaproteobacteria > Burkholderiales > SG8-41 > SG8-41. The sequence goes on from DATICE010000052.1 coordinate 8,477, forward strand.
GTTGCGAGAATCCCCCACCAGGCGTACGCCGAAAATCCCGCGAAGCCCTGCTCCGCGACCGTCGGCACGTCAGGTAGTGTGCTGGCGCGCCTGTCGCCGGTGGTCGCGAGGGCGCGGAGCTTCCCGCCCGTGACGAACGGCGTCAGCAGCGCCACGGTGCCGACGGCGACGTCGATTCTTCCGCCCATCGCCTCCACGGTCATCGGGCCGCCGCCCTTGTAGGGCACGTGCACGAGCTTGAAGCCCCCCGCCTGTTGCACCAGCGTCATCATGAGGTGGCCGAGGCTGCCGCTGCCGACTGATCCGAAGGTCACGGTGTCAGGTTTCGCTTTCGCCGCGTTGATCACGTCCGCAAAGCTCCGGTAGGGCTTGGCCGGGTTGGTCACGAAGGCGTAGGGCGCGGTCGCGACCAGCATGACTGGCGCAAGGTCCTTCAGGGTGTCGAACGCGAGGTTGGGGATGAGGAATGGGTTCACGACGTGCGTGTCGAACACGAACACGTAGGTGTAGCCGTCCGGCGTCGCCTTCGCCGCGATGCCGGTGCCGATGGAACCCGACGCGCCGGTCCGGTTATCAACGATGAACTGCTGGCCCAGCACCGGCGTAAGCTTCGCACCGACCAGCCGCGCGAGGGGATCGACCGTTCCTCCCGGCGGAAACGGCACGATGAACCGCACCGGCCTCGTGGGCCAGTCGATCTTCTGCGCAAACCCGGGCAGCGCCGCGAGTGCCGCGAGCAGTCCGAACAGCGCGCGATATGAAATCAGGAAGTTCATGAGTTTTCCTCCTCGTTTTCGGGGACCGGCGCTGGCGGTGTGCCGCGCTTTGGTGCAGTATGCACGTCGCGAGCCGTGGTCGCCAAGAAGGGGCTGCCGTACGACGCGTTCAAGGACTTCGCGCCGATCGCGCAGGGCAACGACGTCATTGCCAACTCGCCGGAGGAATTCGCCAGGGTGATCCGTGCGAACGCCGAGCGGTGGGGTGGCATCGGCAGGAAGCTCGGCATCCAGCCCAACTTGGAATTCGTCACATTGAAAGCACTAGAGGAGGAAATCCGATGCGCTTCTTCAACATGACCGTCCGCGCAGCCGCGCTCGCCTGCGCCGTCGCCGCCCAGCCGCTCGCGGCGGCCCAGTCCGACAGCGCGAAGGACTACCCGGTGAAGCCGGTCCGCTTCATCGTGCCGTTCGCGCCGGGCGCCGGCACCGATACGACCGCGCGCACCATAGCACTGAAGCTCTCCGAAGCGTGGGGCCAGCAGGTCGTCGTGGACAATCGCACCGGGGCGGCGGGCGCGATCGGGGTGGACCTGACCGCCAAGGCGATCCCGGACGGATACACGATCTGCCTGATCTCCGCATCGCATTCCGTCAATGCCGCGGTCAATCCGAAACTGCCCTACGACCTCGTGAAGGACCTGGCGGCAATCTCGCAGGCGAGCTCGCTCTTCTACGTCGTGTATCACAACCCTTCGGTCCCGGTGAAGTCGATCAAGGAGCTTGTCGCCTACGCCAAGGCGAACCCGGGCAAGCTCAATTTCGGCTCGTCGGGAACCGGCGGGCTGCAGCACTTCGCGGGAGAGATGTTCAACCACATGGCCGGCATCAAGCTGATCCACGTGCCCTACAAGGGCACCGCCGCCGTCATCCCCGCGATGCTCGCCGGCGACGTGCAGGTCGGCTTCGGCACGCTCTTCGGCGTACGGCCTCATCTGCCGAGTGGCCGCCTGAGGGCGCTCGCGGTGACCACGGGCAAGCGCACGCCCGCCGCACCGGAGTTGCCGACCGTCTCCGAAGCCGGCGTACCCGGCTATGAAGTGGACCAGTGGTACGGCGTGCTGACGTCGGCCAAGGTGCCGGCGCCCATCGTTCGCAAGCTGAACGCGGCGATCAACGAGGCGCTGAAATCCCCGGACGTGGTCAAGCGTTTCTCCGCCGACGGCTCCACGGCCACCGGCTCGACCCCGGAGCAATTCAGCGCACACATCCAGCGCGAGATCGCCAAGTGGCGCAAGCTCGTGAAGGAAGCGAAGCTCGAGCTCCGGGGCTGACGCGTTTCTAGACGCCCTCGACGACCCGCAGCTCCCGCTCTACCGCGTCCTTCCCGAGCACCTTCATGGCCGCCTGGTAGCCGGGGCTGTCGTGCGCGGCGATCGCTTTCTCCAGACTGTCGAACTCGATCACGACCGTGCGCTGGTTGAGCCCCGCTTCATAGACCTTGGCGGGCATGCCGCGCACGATGAAGCGCCCTCCCGCCGCCTGGATCGCGGGACCTGCGAGCTTGGCGTAGGCAGCGAGCGCATCGGGATTCTTGATCGAACGGTAGAACGCAATCCAGTAGGCCTTGGCCACGGAATCCTCCTTGAAGTGACGGGACATTGCGGTGGGAACGTGGTGGATTCTACCCCCGTCCCCTCATAGCGTAGGGCTCTTGAACTCGCCGCCCAGCGCGACGAGCCCCCACGGCGGCAGCTGCGCATCGGTGCTGAAGCTGAAGTGGCCGGCGGCTGCCCGCTGGTCGCGGAAGACGCGCTGCAGCGGAGCGTGATCGTAGATGCCGTTGGCGCCGGCCATCTCGTGCAGCGAGTCCACCGCCTCCACGGTGAGCTTCGCCGCCATCGCGGCGTTGCGCTTGTAGCGCAGCCGCGTCTCGAGGTCGAGCGTGCCGCCCGCATCGTAGATGCCCATCGCCTCCAGCACGTCGTTGCGCAGCAGCAGCCCCGCGGCGTCGATCTTCGCCCCCGCCGCGCCGATGCGCAGCTGCACTGTCTGGAAATCGCGCATTCTCGCCCCCTGGTAGCTGGTGCTGCGCGATTTCACCAGCTCGATCGTGATCTCCAGCGCCGCGCGCGCGTTGCCCACGAGGCAGCCGCCGATGCCGTGGCCGCCCAGCGCCGAGATCGGGATACGGAAGTGGGGGTTGGAGTTGTACTGCAGTCCCGGCCAGGTATGCCCGGGCTTGCCGACCTGCATCGAGATCGTCCGGTAGGCGGGAACGAACACGTCCTTGCAGCGCACCGTCTTGCTGCTGGTTGCGCGCATGCCGAGCACGTGCCAATCGTCCACCACCTCGTAGTCGGCGAGCGGAACCAGGCAGAACAGGTAGTCGACGGGCTCGCCGCCCTGGCGCAGCACGCAGGCGAGCAGGTTCCAATCGGAATGGTCGGTGCCCGAGGAGAAATTCCATTCGCCCGAGAGCATCACTCCCCCGTCCACCGGCACGCCGCGGCCTTGCTGGAAGGCGATGCCGGAGGCGACACACACGTCCCGGTTCGGCCCCCAAACTTCCTCTTGAGCCTTCCTTTCGTACCAGCCGACGGTGCGGTGGTGGGAAGCAAGGTTGTGCACCGTCCAGCCCACCGAGATGTCGCCGCGCGAGAGCACTTCGGGCATGTCGTAGTAGGCAATGAACGGCAGCTCCATCCCGCCCCAGGCCTTGGGCTGCAGGTAGCGGATCAGCCCGCTGTGGTTGAGCGCCTCCATTACCGGCGGCGTGAGCCTGCGCGCCGTCTCGCATTCCGCAGCGTGGCCGCGGAAAAAAGGAATCAGCTCGCGCGCACGGCGCATCGCCTCCTCGTAGCCCACGCCAGAGAAGTCCGTGGCTGTTACCTTCACGTCACGCTTCATGCCGTTACCCCGCCGGCTTGCTCCCGCCCCGTCTCGCGCCAATCGGAAAAGAAAACGCCCCGTGGATTGAGATCCCCGGGGCGTCGTTACGCAGGCACGCCGGCCTAGCGCCGGTCGAACGTCCTTCCGTTACGGGTTGATCCACTGTTCGAGCCGTGCTGTCCGGTACTGCCTCCAAGGTCTCTCACGGGATCACCTCCTTTCGTGGTTGGCGAGACGCTAGTCTATCAAAGTCCGCGATGGCATACTGCCCTCTCCCCGTCACCCGTCACTCGCCGGTCGTCAACCGTCCGTCATCGTCAGAGGAGCGCACCATGCCCGCGAAGAACATCAGGATCCGCTCGAGGGAAGGCGGTGAATTCGATTGCTATCTCGCCACGCCCGCCGGCGCCGGCAAGGTCCCGGCCATCGTGCTCGCCTCAGCCGTGCACGGCGTCGACGCGGACATGCGCGCGCTCGCCGACCAGTTCGCGTCGAAGGGCTACGTTGCGGCCGCGCCCGATCTGTTCTGGCGCACCGTCCCCGGCCCGCTCGCGCGCGACGACGAGCGCACGAAAACGCGCTCGCAGCCCCGCCTCGAGAGAATCAGGACCGGCGAAGCCGACATGGCGGACACCCTCGCCGAGGTGCGCAAGCACGCGCAGTTCAACGGGCGCGCCGCAGCGATGGGCTTCTGCTACGGCGGTCCCTACGCCATTCTCGGCCCCAAGCGACTCGGCTACGATGCCGGCATCTCCTGCCACGGCACGCAGCTGGGGGACTTTCTGAAGGATCTGGACGGCGTCACCCAGCCCGTGTGCATCATCTGGGGCGACCAGGATCACGCCGCGCCGCCCGAAGTCCAGCAGGCCTATCGCGGCGTGCCCTCGCGCATGAAGAACGTCGAGGTGCACATCATTCCCGGCGTGCTTCACGGCTACATGATGCGGGGGAACGCAAAGGCGTTCCACCAGCAGACCTACGACTTCTCCATGACGCGCGCGCTGGCGATCCTCGACGGCCTGCGCGGCGAGGGTGGGCGGCAGCCGCTGCGCAAGGCGGGGTGATCCGCCGTCACTGCGCCACGCAGTGCCTCAAGGGGCATGGCGCTTGAGGAGCTCCGTGTACTGCCGCGCTCCGCGGGCGAGAAAGACCCGCGCGCGGACGTTGAGCCAGCGCACGCCTTTTGAAACGAGTTGCGGCATGCGCTGCTCCCAGTTGTCGAGCACGTTGACGGCGACGTGCTTGCCGGCCTTGAGGGTGCGCCCGATTCCCTGATCGACGAGCTTCGCGACCTCGGGATGCTCCGGCTCGCCGGGGTGGCCGAGGGCGAGCGCCACGTCGTTGACGCCGATGTTGACGACGTCCACTCCGGGCACGGCGGCAATCTCGTCGAGGCGCCCGATCGCGGCCGGCGTCTCGGCCATGACGATGACGATCTTGTCGGCGTGGTCCTTCGGGCGCGCATAGCGCACGATGTCCACCATCCTTTTCGCGGTCGCGGCGTCTTCGACATGCGGGAACGCCATGCCGTCGAGCCCGCAGTCAAAGTAGCGCACGATCAGTCCCGGATCGTTCATCCAGGCGCGCGCCATCGAGGCAATTCCCGCCAGGTGCGCCGCGCGCGTCATCTCCTCGATGCGCTCGAAGTCGTAGCTCATGCGCTCGGCGTCGATGAAGGAGACATCCATGCCGAGCACCGCGAGATACTCGACCAGGCGCGGCGACTGGAAGTCGGGATTGACCATCGTCACCACTTTCCCCGCCGCCAGCTTGTCCCGGATCTTCTTCATCGCCGTCCCTCCAATCCCCCTACCCCCCTTTGGCAAAGGGGGGTGCGCGCAGCGCGGGGGGATTTCGTCACCGCGCGAGCGCGCGCTCGAGCACCCGCGCCACGTGAATCGCTTGACGGCCCGATCCGTCCTGGATCTGGTGGCGGCAGCTCGTGCCGTCGGCGACGATCAGTTCGTCCGCCGCCGCTTTGCGCACGCGCGGCAGCAGCGTGAGCTCGGCCATCTTCATCGAGACGTCATAGTGCGCGGCTTCGTAGCCGAAGGCTCCCGCCATGCCGCAGCAGCTCGACTCGATCGCTTCCACTTCCAGCCCGGGAACGAGCCCGAGCACCTTGCGCACGGCGGGCATGGCATCGAACGCCTTTTGATGGCAATGACCGTGGAGCAGCGCTCTTTTCTCCGGAAGCGGCCCGAGCTTCAAGCCAAGCCGCCCCGCTTCGTGCTCGCGCGCCAGGAACTCCTCGAACAGGAATGCGTTCATCGCCAGCTCGGCGCATGCTCCGCCCGGCAGCATCGAGAGGAATTCGTCGCGCAAGCCGAGGAGGCACGATGGCTCCAGCCCGACCACCGGCACGCCGCGCTCGACGTAAGGCGTGAGCGTCTCGACCACGCGGCGCGCCTCGCGCCTCGCCTCGTCCACCAGGCCGGCCGCGAGAAAGGTGCGGCCGCAACAAAGCGGGCGGCCGCCGTCTGCGGCCTGCGGCAGCAGCACGGCGTATCCCGCCGCCCGCAGCACCGCGAGCGCCGCGCGGGCGTTCTCGGGCTCGAAGTAGCGGTTGAAGGTGTCGACGAGGAGGATGACTTCACCGCCCTGGCGCTCCGCGCCACCGCCCCGTGGCAGGGGGCGAGTAAAGGGAGAACGCCACTTCGGCAGCGAGCGCTCCGGCGCGAAGCCGAGCCACCCCTGCGCAATGGATTGCATTGCATTGGTGAGCGGCGCGAGCCGCGAGGCGAGCGGCGCGTAGCGGGGTAAATACGCAAGCAACCGGTCTCGGAGCTTCAGTCGATGTTGCTTGCGGTAGTGGTGCAGGAACTCCACCTTCATCTTCGCCATGTCCACGCCGGTCGGGCACTCGCGCCGGCAGCCCTTGCAGGAAACGCAGAGCTCGAGCGTTGCGTAGAGCTCGTCAGAGGCGAGAGCGTCGGCGCCGAGCTGCCCGGAGAGCGCGAGCCGCAGCGTGTTGGCGCGACCGCGCGTGAGGTGCCGCTCCTCACGCGTGACGCGGTACGACGGGCACATGGTGCCGGCGTCGAACTTGCGGCAGTGGCCGTTGTTGTTGCACATCTCGACCGCCTTGGCGAAGCCGCCCCCGCCATGACCCGCGCCGGCCTCATGCTCCGACCAGTCGAGCGCAGTCTTGATCGGGATCGTGCGATAGCCCGGCGGGTAACGGAAAAGCGTCCGGTCATCCTGCTTCGACGGCCGCACGATCTTGCCGGGGTTCATCAGCCCCTTCGGATCGAACAGGTCCTTGATCTCCCCGAACGCGCGCGTCAATTTCGGACCGAAGAACGGCTCGATCCACTCGGAGCGCACCAGGCCGTCGCCATGCTCGCCGGAGTAGGCGCCCTTGTAGTGCTTCACCAGTTCCGCAGCCTCTTCGGCGATGGCGCGCATCTTGATTGCGCCGTCGGCCCGCATGTCGAGGATCGGCCGGACGTGGAGGCAGCCTACGGAAGCATGCGCGTACCAGGTGCCTTTCGTCCCGTGCTTCTCGAACACGCGCGTCAGGCGCTCGGTGTACTCGGCGAGGTGCTCGAGCGGCACCGCGCAGTCCTCGATGAAGGACACGGGCTTGCCATCGCCCTTCATGGACATCATGATGTTGAGCCCCGCCTTTCTCACCTCCCACACGTCGCGCTGGACCCGGGCGTCGGTGATCTCGATCACGCCGCCCGGGAAGCCGAGTTCTCCCATCAGCTCGACCAGCTGCCCGAGCTTGCGCAGCTGCTCGTCGCGGTCGTCGCCGGCGAATTCCACGAGCAGGATCGCGTCGGGATCACCCTTGATCGCCTGGTCGACGGTTGCGCGGAAGGCCGGGTTCGACCGCGCGAGCCCGATCATCGTGCGGTCCACCAGCTCCACCGCCGCCGGCGCGAGCTTCACGATGTGCCGCGGCGCCTCCATCGCCTTGTAGAAGGTCGGGAAATGGCAGACGCCCAGCGTCCGGTGCTTCGGCAGCGGCGCAAGATTGAGGTGTATGCGGCGCGAGTAGGCGAGCGTGCCTTCCGATCCCACCAGCAGGTGCGCCAGGTTGAATGGCGCACCGGTCAGCATGTCCAGGTTGTAGCCGCCGACCTTGCGCAGGAGCTTCGGCACGCGGTGCTCGAGCTCTTCCGCCTCGCGTGCGGCGATCGAGCGGATTCTCTTCACCAGCTCGACATAGCCCTTCGGTCCGGCGGGCCCGCGAGCGTCTCCCGGCACTTCCCCGAACTCGTACTCCGATCCGTCGGCCAGCACGGCGTCGATTGCGCGCACGTTGTGCACCATGTTGCCGTAGCGGATCGAGCGCGAGCCGCAGGAATTGTTGCCTGCCATGCCGCCGATCGTCGCCTGCGCGCTGGTCGAGACGTCCACGGGGTACCACAGGCCATGCGGCCTCAGGTACGCGTTCAACTGGTCGAGCACGACGCCGGGCTGCACCGTGACCGTGCGCGCTTCCGGGTCGATCTGGACGATCTTGTCGAGGTGCTTCGAGTGATCGATGACGAGCGCGGCGCCGACGGTCTGGCCGCACTGCGAGGTCCCGCCGCCGCGCGCGAGCACCGGCACGCCCTCCTCAACGGCGACGCGGAAGGCGGTGAGCGCGTCTTCCTCGGTCTGCGGCACCACTACGCCGAGCGGCTCGATCTGGTAGATCGACGCGTCGGTCGAGTAGCGCCCGCGCGAGGCGGCGTCGAACAGCACATCGCCCCGGATCTCCCGTTTCAAACGAGCCGCGAGGGATGAATCACCAGGAGCGATCTTGCGCATGGCCATTCGAAGGATGAAGGCGGAAGGATGAAGGATGACCTGATCTAGACTCCCGCACTGCGGGGGTCATCCCTCATCCTTCATCCCTCATCCTTTTGCGCGTTTCCATCATCCATGGCGCCTCAGTCTATAATAACGCACCCTTTCCGGAGAGACGCCATGAAGTACCAGAGCGGCCGGCACTTCCTGCAGATTCCGGGCCCCACCAACGTCCCGGAGCGCGTGCTGCGCGCGATCGACAGCGCGACCGTGGATCATCGCGGACCCGAGTTCCAGGCGATGAGCAAGGAGGTGCTGGCGGGCCTGAAGCAGGTCTTCAAGACCAGGGGCCCGGTCGTGATCTTTCCCGCGTCCGGCACCGGCGCGTGGGAGGCGGCGCTCGTCAACACGCTCTCGCCGGGAGACCGCGTGCTGATGTTCGAGACCGGCCACTTCGCGACCCTGTGGCTCAACATGGCGAAGCGCCTCGGCCTCGACCCGGTGTTCGTGCCCGGCGACTGGCGCCACGGCGTCGATTCCGCGCAGGTGGAAGCGAAGCTCGCGGAGGACAAGGGCAGGCACATCAAGGCGGTGATGGCGGTGCACAACGAGACCTCCACCGGCGTCACCTCGCGCATCGGCGAAGTACGCAAGGCCATCGATCGCGCGAAGCATCCGGCGCTATTCATGGTGGACACCATCTCCTCGCTCGCGTCCATGGATTACCGCCACGACGAATGGGGCGTGGACGTGACCGTCGCGGGCTCGCAGAAGGGATTGATGCTTCCGCCCGGGCTTTCGTTCAACGCGGTCTCGGACAAGGCGCTCGCGGCGTCGAAAACGGCGAAGCTGCCGCGCTCCTACTGGAACTGGGAAGAGATGATCGCTTCCAACCAGGACGGCTGGTTTCCCTACACGCCGGCGACGAACCTGCTCTACGGCCTGCGCGTGGCGCTCAAGATGCTGCTCGAAGAAGAGGGGCTCGACAATGTCTTCAAGCGCCACGACCGGCACGCCGAGGCGACGCGCCGCGCGGTGCGCGCATGGGGCCTGGAAATACTGTGCGCGAATCCCGCGGAGTACTCCAGCTCGCTGACCGCCGTGCTGATGCCGGAGGGCCACAGCGAGATCGCGTTGCGCCAGGTGGTGCTCGATCACTTCAACCTGTCGCTTGGCTCCGGGCTGACGAAGCTCCGCGACAAGGTCTTTCGCATCGGGCACCTCGGCGACTTCAACGACCTCATGCTCGCAGGAACGCTCGCCGGGATTGAGATGGGCCTGGATCTCGCCCGCGTGCCGCACAAGAAAGGGGGCGTCGACGCCGCCATGGACTACCTCGCGTCACAGCCCGCCGCCGTGAAGAAACGCGCGGCGGCGTGAACGCCGCGACGCTCGAAGGATGAAGGCGGAAGGCGGAAGGATGACCTGGTTTTCGCTCCCGCACTGCGGGGGTCATCCCTCATCCCTCATCCCTCATCCTTCACCCCTATGAAGCTCCTCGAGCGCATCGGCGTCGACCTGGGCCGCAAGATCCGCCTCGAGGCGGGCATCGAGTGGGCGGCGAGTAACGGCGTGCGCTTCGTCGACGTCCAGCTCGACACCGGCGAGAACGCCCTCTCCACGTTCGATGCGAAGCGCTGCACCGCGGTGCGGAAGCTCCTCGAAAAGCACCGCGTGAAGCTCGGGCTGCACACGAATTCGGCCGTGAACGTCGCCGAATATTCGCCCCATGTGGCCGATGCGGTCACCGACTACCTCAAGAGCTACGTGGACATCTTCCCGAAGCTCGGCGCGAGCTGGATGGTGGTGCACGCCGGCTACCATTTCAAGGATGACAAGACCCTGCGCATGAAGGCGGGGAGGGAACGTCTCTCCCGCGTCATTGCCCACGCCGAAAAGAAGAAGGCGCTGGTCCTGCTCGAGAACCTCAACAAGGAGCCGCAGGACGCCGAGGTGCACTACCTCGCGCATACCCTCGAGGAGTGGCGGTATTACTGGGACATCCGGTCGCCCGCCTTCAAGCTGTCTTTCACCGCCAACCACGCCCACCTCGTGCCCGAAGGCGTCGGGGGATTCGTCAAGGCGCTCGACCTGAAGCGCGTGGGCGAAGTGCGGCTCGCCGATTGCTACCGCAACGGCCACGAGATTCACCTCAAGCCGGGCGCCGGCAATCTCGACTTCGGCCAGATGTTCAGCCTCATCGAGGGCGGGGGCTACAAGGGTCACTACACCAACGCCTTCGGCTCGCTCGGCGACATGCTCGCCGGGCGCGACTATCTCGTCGAGCGGGCGCGCGAGGCAGGCGTCGAAACCGGCTGACAACGTCTTGCACCCTCACCGGTTGAACCTGAATATGACAACCGGGTCAAACTTCTGTTGACCCCCGAAATTCCGGGGAAGAATCCAACCTGCCGGGACCCGCCACGGGTCACCGGCTGATAACGAGGAGGGGACCATGCATCTCGGCATTCTTGCTTCGCTTTCCGCGTTGTTGCTCGCAGTCGTCGCGCCCCTTGCGGGTGCCGCTGACGGTTATCCCAGCCGGCCGATCCGCATGGTCGTGCCGTTCGGGCCCGGGGGCGGCACCGACATCAACGCGCGCATCCTGGGCGACCCGCTGGGCAAGCTGCTCGACCAGACTGTGGTGGTGGACAACAGGCCGGGGGCGGGCAGCATACTCGGCACCGAAATCGTCTCGAACGCGGACCCCGACGGCTACACCCTGCTGTTGAGCTCGATCAGCATGACCATCAACGCCGCCGTCTACAAGAAGCTGCCGTTCGACATTCAGCGCGACTTCAGCCCGATCACGCTGGTATCGGACCAGCCGAACATCATGGTTTCGCATCCGTCGCTGCCGGCGAGAACGTTCAAGGAGTTCGCCGCGCTCGTGCAGTCCCAGCCAGACAAGTTCACATTCGGCTCTCCCGGTGCCGGCACCGGCATCCACCTTGCAACAGAGTTGATGCTGATGCGGATCAACGCGAAACTGACACACGTGCCGTACAAGGGCACCGGGCCGGCGCTGATTGCGCTGCTCGGCAACGAGATTTCGGTTTATGTGTCGACATTCGCGTCGGCGCTGCCGCACGTCAAGGGAAATCGCCTGCGCGCCTACGGGGTGACCACCGCCAAGCGCGCCGATCCGCTGCCCGAGGTGCCTACGCTCGCGGAGGCCGGCCTGCCCGGCTACGATTACGCCACCTGGTACGGCCTGCTCGCGCCAGCCGGCACACCGAAGCCCGTTATCGACAAGCTCAACGCGGCGGCGGTCGGGGCGCTCAATTCTGCGGAACTTAGAAAGATCTTCATCGCCCAGGGCCTCAATGCCACCCCGACGACACCCACGGAGTTCGCGAAATACATCCAGTCCGAGATCGACAAATGGGCGGGCGTCGTGCGTGCGGCCAAGATCGAGAAACGCTAGTCGCCCGGACGGCCGTGTTTCGGATGGCGGAAATTCGGTCCCCCTTGTGAAACGGGGGCTTTCCAGCTAAGTTAACCGTCCGTGCCCGCGTGCGGGCCCCGGGGCGCGGTTCTATAAAAGGCAACCCACGAGGAGGAGCACCATGAAATCGCTACGCATTCTCTGCTACACGCTGCTGATCGCGGCATTCTCCGGCGGCTCCGTGTCCGCCCAGACCGAGCTCAAGTTCGGCCACGTCGGCAATCCCGGTTCGCTCTTCGCGAAGTCCGCCGAAGAGTTCGCCAAACGCGCCAACGCCAAGCTCGGCAACAAGGCCAAGGTCGTGGTATTCGGATCGAGCCAGCTCGGAGGCGACAAGGAGCTCCTGCAAAAACTCAAGCTTGGCACCGTGGACTTCGCGCTGCCTTCGACCGTCATGTCTTCCGAGTCCGACCTCTTCGGTATCTTCGAGATGCCGTACCTGGTCAAGGACCGCAAGCACATGAACGCCATCGAGAAAGCGGTCGTGTGGCCGTCGCTCGCGCCCGCAGTCGAGAAGAAAGGTCTGAAGATCATCGCGGTCTGGGAGAACGGCTACCGGCACATCACCAACAACAAGCACCCGATCAATGTTCCCAAGGACCTCGACGGGATCAAGCTGCGCACGCCGGAGGGCAAGTGGCGCGTGAAGATGTTCCAGGCGTACGGGGCGAATCCCAGCCCGATGAAATTCTCGGAGGTGTTCACGGCGCTCAAGACCGGGGTCTTCGACGGCCAGGAAAACCCGTTCTCGCAGATCTATAGCGCGAAGTTCCACGAGGTGCAGAAGTACCTCTCGCTCACCGGCCACGTCTACACCCCGGCCTACGTCACCGTCGGCTCGAAGAAGTGGGCCTCGCTGCCCCCCGACGTGCGCAAGACGCTCGAAGCCGTCGCCAAGGACACCCAGGCCTTCGTCTATGCCGCGGCCACCAGCGACGAAACCGATCTGCTTGACAAGATCAAGGCGGCGGGCGTGCAGGTCAACGAGGCCGACAAAGCGGCATTCGTCAGGGCCAGCAAGGCCGTATACGAAGACTTCGGCACCGAGGTAAAGGGCTCGAAGGCGCTCATCGACAAAGCGCTCGCGCTCGCCAAGTAGGTGGGTAACGGGTGATGGGTCGCTCGCCAACCCGTCACCCGCCGCTCGTCACTCGTCGCTCAACACCGATCACTGGTTCGTGATGCTTGCGCGCGTACGCTCGCTCTATGAAAAGCTGCTCGAGGCGATCGCCTTCGTGCTGATGATGGCGCTCGCGGCCGTGGTCACGATCGGCGTGATTTTTCGCTGGTCCGGCAACTCGCTCGTGTGGTACGACGAGGTCGCCGCGATCCTGCTCGCCTGGATCACCTTTTACGGCTCGGCGCTGGCGGCGCTGCGCGGCGCGCACATCGGGGTGCCGAGCCTGGTCGAAATGATGCCGCGCGGCATGCGGCTCGCGATGACCCTTTTCGCCGAGGCGAGCGTTATCGCATTCTTCGCCCTGATGGCGTGGGTCGGATACTCGGTGCTCGACGTGCTCGCGACCGATTTCCTGGTGAGCATCCCCGAGGTGTCGGTGAAGTACACCCAGTCGGTGATTCCGATCGGCGCCACCCTGTTTGTGATCGCCGAGCTCCTGCGGCTGCCCGAGGTATTGGCGGCGGCGGCAGTTGACCACCGGGGCGTGCGGTAATGGGGACTTTGCTGCTGCTGTTCGGCGTAATTGCCCTGGTGCTGATCAACGTACCCATCGCAGTTGCGCTCGGGATCGCAGCCGTGGTCGCGATGGTCGTCTCTCATGGCGCCGGCACGCTGCCGAACCTCGCGGTCGACATGTACAACGGCGCGAACAATTTCCCGCTGATCGCGATCCCGCTTTTCATCCTCGCCGGCGCGATCATGAACACGTCCGGGATCTCGCGGCGCCTCATCGCGTTCGCCTCGGCCCTCCTCGGCTTCATCCGGGGCGGGCTTGCGATGGTGAACATCGGCACCGCGATGTTCTTCGCGGAAATCTCAGGTTCGGCGGTTGCCGATGTCGCCGCAATCGGCTCCGTTTTGATGCCGGCGATGAAAAAGCGCGGCTATCCGGGCCCGTTCACGGCCGCAGTGACCTCGTCGTCGGCCTCGCTCGCCATCATCATTCCGCCCTCGATCCCGATGATTCTCTACGCGGTGATGGCCGAGAGCTCGGTCGTGCAGCTCTTCGTCGCCGGGATCATTCCCGGGATCATCGGCGGGCTCCTGATGATGGGGGTGTCCTACTGGTACGCGGTGCGCTACAACTGGCCGATCGAGGAGGCCTTCAACCTCCGCAACCTGTGGCGCACCTTCAAGGAGGCGGCACTGGCGTTCCTGCTTCCGGTCATCATCCTGGGCGGGATCTTCGGCGGTATCGTGACCGCCACCGAGGGTGCCGGGCTTGCGGTGGTCGCGGCGGTCGGCGTCGCCGGTTCGTACCGCGAGATGGACTGGAAGCAGTTGCGGACGGCGATCGTGGACGGCGTCGTGCAGACCGCGGTCGTGATGCTGCTGGTGGCAGCGAGCGCGCTCCTCGGCGTCTACCTCACCGAGGCGAAGGTTCCGCAGCAGCTCGCCGCCTCCATCGCGAGCCTCACCAGCAACCCCATCGCCGTGCTCGCGCTTCTTAACATATTCTTCCTCGTCGTCGGTCTGTTCCTGCATTCCGCCGCGGCCATCATCCTCGTGGTTCCAATCGTCATGCCGCTGGTGAATTCGGTCGGCATCGACCCCGTGCATTTCGGGCTGGTGGTGACGCTCAACCTCGCGATCGGCCAGCAGACTCCGCCGGTGGCGAGCGTGCTCATGACCGCGTGCTCGATCGCCAAGGAAAACATCTGGGACGTGACCCGGGCGAACATCCCGTTCATCGGCGTATTGTTGGCGGTCCTGCTGCTGGTCACCTACGTTCCCGCGATCCCGCTGTTCCTGGTCAAGGTCTTCTACGGCTAGCGCCGTAACGAGGTGCGGGTAACGAGTTCCGGGTGACAAACGACGCGTTGTACGTCACTCTTGATCGTCCCCCGCATTCATCACGGGTTCCAAGTGCCAGATCCCATCCTCGTCTCCCGGGACGGCGTAATCGCGACCGTCGCGCTCAACAATCCCGACCGCCTCAACGCCTTGAGCAAGGCAATGTGGGTGGGGCTCGGCAGGACCATGCACCGGCTTTCCGCAGAGGACGAGCTCCGCTGCATTGTCGTGCGCGGCGCGGGCGACAAGTTCGCCGCCGGCGCCGACATCGCCGAGTTCGAGCACGAGCGCGCGAACGCGAGACAGGCGAAGGAGTACGGGAAAATCATCCACGAGACGATGCGGGCGGTCGCGCACTGCCGCCACCCCACCGTCGCGATGATCAAGGGCCCGTGCGTCGGCGGCGGGCTCGAGATAGCCGCGATGTGCGACTTGCGCATCGCCGGGCGATCAAGCCGCTTCGGCATCCCGGTCAGCAAGCTCGGGCTCACCATGGGCTACGGCGAGCTGATGGGTCTGCTCGCCCTGGTGGGGCGCGCGGTGACTCTGGAAATACTCCTCGAAGGCCGCGTGTTCGACGCCGAGGAGGCCTGCCGCAAGGGCCTCGTGAACCGCGTCGTGCCCGACTCCGACGTCGAAGCCGAGGCGTACGCGACTGCCCGCCGCATCGCCGAGGGCGCGCCGCTCGTCAACCGCTGGCACAAGCAGTTCATCGAGCGGCTTGCCTTCGCTGCGGATGTCGCGCCGGGCGACTGGGACGAAGGGTTCGAGTGCTTCGATACCGACGACTACCGTGAAGGGGTCGCCGCGTTCCTGGCAAAGCGCAAGCCCGACTTCAGGGGCCGCTAGATCTGCACCTGGGTGCCGAGCTCGATCACGCGGTTGGTGGGGATGTTGAAGTACTCGACCGCGCTGCCGGCGTTGCGCGCCATCGCGGCGAAGATCCGCTCGCGCCACCGCCCCATGCCACCCTCCGCGCCGCCGACGGGGATCACGGTCTCGCGGGAGAGGAAGAAGGAGGTCTGCATCAAGTCGAATCCGAGTCCCTTCTCGGGAGCGAGCACGCTCAATGCATGCCAGACGTCGGGCCGGTCCATGAACCCGAAGGCGAGCGTCACCCGGTAGCAGTCGTGGCCCAGCGCCTGGATCGAGAGGCGCTCCTCCGGCGCGACCGCCGGCACGTCCTTGACGGTCACGGTGAGGAACACCACGCGCTCGTGCAGCACCTTGTTGTGATACAGGTTGTGCAGCAGTGAATGCGGGACCACCTCGGGCGTCGCCGTCAGGAATACCGACGTTCCGGGCACGCGCTGCGGCGCCTCCCGGAACAGCGACTCGAGGAACGGCTCGAGCGGCACGGTTGAAGCGCGCATCCGCCCGAACAGGATCTCGCGCCCGCGCCGCCAGGTCGTCATGAAGGTGAACACCACGGCGCCGATGACGAGCGGAAACCAGCCGCCCTCGCCGGTCTTCAGCAGGGTCGCGGAGAAGAAGGCCATGTCGACGACGACGAAGAAACCGGTCGCGGCGATGCAGAGCGCGAGAGGATAGCCCCAGCCAAAGCGGATGACAAAGAAGGTCAGCAGCGTGTCCACCAGCATCGTCGCGGTGACCGCCACGCCGTATGCCGACGCGAGCTCCGAGGAGGATCCGAAGCCGATCACCGCGGCGAGCACCGCGGCGAGCAGCATCCAGTTGACCGCGGGGATGTAGACCTGGCCGATCGTGCTGGCCGAGGTATGCACGATATGCATGCGCGGCAGGAACCCCAGCTGGATTGCCTGCTTGGTGATGGAATAGGCGCCGGAGATCGTCGCCTGGGAGGCGATCACCGTCGCCGCCGTGGCAAGCGCGACCATCGGGTAGAGCGCCCAGCCTGGTACCAACAGGTAGAACGGGTTCCTGACCGACTCCGGCTCCGCGATCAGCAGCGCGCCCTGCCCGAAGTAATTGAGCACCAGAGCGGGCGCGACCAGGCCGAACCAGGCGAGCCGGATCGGTCCCTTGCCGAAATGACCCATGTCCGCGTAGAGCGCCTCCGCGCCGGTCACGGCAAGGACCACGGAGCCCAGCACCACGAACGAAGCCAGGATGTGGCTCGTGAAGAAATGGAACGCATGCCAGGGATTCAGCGCCCACAGCACCTGCGGGAACTGCGCAATGCCGTAGACGCCGGCCGCGGCAAGGGCCAGGAACCACAGCACGGTGACCGGTCCGAAAAACGCCCCGACCACCGCAGTGCCCCGCTGCTGGATCAGAAACAGCGCGACCAGCACGCCGACCGCGATCGGCAGCACGTAGGGCTTCAACGCGGAAGTGCCGACTTCGAGCCCCTCCACCGCGGAGAGCACCGAGATTGCGGGTGTCAGCACCGCATCGCCATAAAAGAGCGCGGCGCCGATCGCACCCGCGACGAGCAGCCGGGCGTGCCACTCGGGATGCGACTTGATGGAGGTCGAGGCGAGCGCGAGCAGCGCCATGATCCCGCCCTCACCGCGGTTGTCGGCACGCATGATAAGCAGCACGTACTTGAGCGAGACGACGACCATCAGCGCCCAGAAGATCGTCGACAAGCCGCCGAGGATGTTATCGGCCGTCAGCGCGATGCCATGCCCGGGTGCGAAGGTTTCCTTGACCGCGTAGAGGGGGCTGGTGCCGATGTCACCGTAAACGACGCCGAGGGCGAGCAGCGTAAGCGCAGCCCGCGACTGCTGCGCGTGTGAGCCTTCGGCCAAGTCGGGTCTCTGTGAGGCGGCGCGTGAATACTACTCCCGCACTTCACAAAACTCAAAAGCGCGCACCAGAAACAAAAAGGGGGGCGGTGGCCCCCCTTTATTCGCGCTTCGGGGCGTCCGGCTCAGCCGCCGCCGCCCTCGTACGCCGTCTCCTTCTTCTTCCGTATCGTGGGCAGGATCATGATCGCCAGTATGAACACGGCCGCGATCATGAAGCCCAGGCTAATGGGTCGCGTGAAGAACACGGTGGGATCGCCGCGCGATATGAGCAGCGCCCGGCGCAGGTTCTCCTCCATCAGCGGCCCCAGCACGAAGCCCAGGATGAGCGGCGCCGGCGGGCATTCGAGCTTAACCAGCACGTAGCCCAGGATGCCCATGATGCCCACGAGGTAGAGATCCATCGCGCTGTTGTTCACGCTGTAGTTGCCGACCGCGCAGAACATGATGATGGACGGGAACAGCCAGCGGTAGGGCACCTTGAGCAGCTGCACC
>DATICE010000053.1:0-2663 GCA_035456985.1 Burkholderiales bacterium
CACGCCATCGTCGCCCGGGCCGTGTTCGTGGGCATGAGCCGGGCGGTGCGCGAAATGAAGGCGCTGCTCGAGTCCGCGCGATGATTCTCGGCATTGGCATCGATCTCGTGGAGCCCCAGCGCATCGCGCGGTTGCGGGACAAGTACGGCGAACGCTTTGCCCGGCGCGTGCTGACGCCGCTCGAGTGGCCGGGCTATCTCCGGACCGCCAGACCGGTGCTGTTCCTCGCCAACCGGTTCGCGGCAAAGGAGGCCTTTTCCAAGGCGATGGGAACCGGCTTCCGCTACCCGGTGACGCTGCAATGCATCAGCGTGGTCCAGGAGCGGTCGGGTAAGCCCGGGTTCGCGTTTCACCCGAACCTGGAAAAACTGGTCTTGAGCCGCGGCATCGTGAGGCATCACCTGACCATCAGCGACGAGATGAGCCTTGCCTGTGCCTGCGTGGTGCTGGAGGCGGAATGACGGCGCGCAGCATCCCGCTCGGTCCCGTGATGCTCGATATCGAAGGGGGCCACCTCACCGACGCGGACCGCAGGCGGCTCATCCATCCCCTCGCGGGCGGGGTGATCCTGTTCGCCCGCAACTACGCCGGCGCCGGGCAGCTCACCGCGCTGACCGAGGAGATCCACTCACTGCGCAATCCGCCGCTCGTCATCGCGG
The DNA here is from genome assembly GCA_035456985.1 of Burkholderiales bacterium. Lineage (GTDB taxonomy): Bacteria > Pseudomonadota > Gammaproteobacteria > Burkholderiales > SG8-41 > SG8-41. Next base: position 660 of record DATICE010000053.1, read on the forward strand.
TCGATCATGAGGGTGGGCGGGTACAGCGTTTCCGCGACGGCTTCGCGGCGCTCCCCGCCATGCGCGAGCTGGGCTGGGCCTGGGACCAGGGGCAGCAACACGCGCGGCAGCTGGCCCAAGAGGTGGGCTTCGTGCTCGCGGCCGAGCTGCTCGCACACGGAGTGGACTTGAGCTTCGCGCCGGTGCTGGATATCGACCGAGGGGCAAGCAGCGTGATCGGCGACCGGGCATTCCATTCCGACCCGCGCGTGGTCGGGGAGCTCGCGCGCGCGGTGCTCCAGGGTTTCCGCCAGGCGGGCATGAACGGTGTTGGCAAGCATTTTCCGGGACACGGACACGTCGCTGCCGATTCGCACCACGAAGTGCCGGTCGACGAGCGGACCTACGAAACGATCGAGGCCACGGACCTAGTACCGTTCCGGCGCTTGATCGAAGCCGGGCTCGGCGGCATCATGCCCGCCCACGTGATCTATCCGAAGGTGGACGAACGGCCGGCGGGATACTCGTCGGTGTGGCTCAAGCAGGTGCTGCGGGGCAGGCTCGGATTCGACGGCGTGATTTTCAGCGATGATCTGAGCATGGAAGGGGCCCGTCTCGCGGGCGGCGTGACGGAGCGTGCCCGGGGGGCGCTCGGCGCTGGCTGCGACATGGTTCTGTTATGCAACAGCCCGCAGGAGGTGGACGAGTTGCTCGACAATCTGGGCTATGCGATGCCGGCGGTGAGCCTCGCGCGGCTCGCTCGCATGCACGGCAAGCTGCTGCCGGGAGGCATGCCGAGACTGCGCGAGGATACACGCTACGCCCGTGCCCTGCAGGTGGTCGCAGGCATCAGCAAGCGGGAGGGCGAGCTGCCTCTCGCCTGACACCTGCCGGGGCGCTGGTAGACGCAGACCTGCCGCCGGCTATGCGCGGTCGATGTACTCGCCGGTATCGGTGTTGACGTTGATGCGGCTACCCTCCGTGACGAATTGCGGCACCATCACGGTGATGCCGGTGTCGGTCCTGGCAGGCTTGAAGGAACCCGTCGCGGTCGCGCCCCTGAGATTGGGCTCGGTTTCCGTCACGGTAAGCGTCACGGTCGAAGGCAGCTGCACGCCGATCGGGCGGTCATTGTGAAAATTGACCTGCACGTCGATGTTGGAAACGAGATAGCCGGACTGCCCCTCGAGCAGCTCCTGTGGAAGCGAGAGCTGCTCGAAGGTCTCCTGGTCCATGAAGACGTAACTGGTTCCGTCGTTGTAGAGGTACTGCATGAAGCGCGGCTCGACATACGCGCGCTCGATCTTGTCCTCGGTGCGGAGGCGCTCATTCCTCTTGGTGCCGGACTCGATGTCCTTCATTTCGACCTGCATGAAGGCGCCGCCGCGGCCGCCAACGTGGACATGGTGGGACTTGAGCACGCGCCAGACGCGCTTCTCCCACTCGATCAGGTTGCCGGCGCGGATTTCGGTGGTGAGAACCTTGGCCATTTCATTGCCTGCCTGAAAAAAGGCCGAATTCTACACTAACCATCTGGATATATGCAGGAATTCTCCGTTAACTGCCGGCGCTGTCCCCGCTTGGCGCGATTCCTGGCCCGGGTGCGCGCGGCACACCCGGATTATCACGCTTGCCCGGTGGCCCCGTTCGGCGCGAGGCGCGCCCGGCTGCTCATCGTCGGGCTCGCGCCGGGCATGCACGGCGCCAACCGCACCGGCAGGCCGTTTACCGGGGATTTTGCGGGCCTGCTGCTCTACGACACGCTGCATCGCTTTGGTTACGCCAGCCGGCCGGTGTCGTCCAGTGTGGCAGATGGGCTGCGTCTCAGGAATTGCCGCATCACCAACGCCGTCAAGTGCCTTCCCCCTGCGAACAGGCCGTTGCCCGACGAGGTGCGCCGCTGCAATGGCTACCTTGAGGCTGAAATTCGCTCCCTGCCGGACGGGGCGGCGGTACTGGCGCTGGGATTGATCGCTCACGACGCGGTGCTGATGGCGCTCGGGCTCAGGCGCTCGGCGCATCGGT
>DATICE010000054.1:0-9116 GCA_035456985.1 Burkholderiales bacterium
CGGCTCCCCGACATGCCCGCCTACATCATGGTGGACGCCGTCGAGGAGGATTACCGCTTCGAGACCCTGCCGCACGCGTTCGGCCGCGACCGCGCGGATATGGTCACCCGCAAGCTCAGGCAGCACTACCGCAATACGCCGTACATGGCCGCCACGCCGCTCGGCCGCGACACCGGCAAGCGACGCGACGACCGTTACCTCTTCTCGGCGCTCACCAACCCGGACCTGATCACGGACTGGCTGCAGGCAGTAGCCGCGCGCGGGATGCCGATCGCGGGGATCTACCTGCTGCCGATGGTAAGCGCAGAACTGCTCGGCAGGCTCGACGTGAAAGCGACCAACCTGCTGCTGGTCGCGCAGCATGCCACGGGACTGCGGCTTACCTTTTTCCGCGACCGCCAGTTCCGCCTGAGCCGGCTGACGCGCGGGGAAAGCGGCCGTCCTGAGAACCGGACTCGCTACTTCACCGAAGAGATTTCGAACACGCGGCTCTACCTGCACGCGTTGCGCACGATGACGCTCGACGAGCACCTGACGGTGCTGCTGATCGACCGTGGCGACGAGCTGCAGGAGGCGGCCGCAGGAATCGCACGCGACAACCCGAGCCTGGAATGCGCGCGCATCGGCCGCGGCGAACTCGCGAGCCGCCTCGGCGTCGACAATGCGCTGCTCGACGCCTCGCCCTATTCGATCTACCTCCACCTGCTCGGGCTGAAGACGCCGCCCAGCAACCTCGCGCCGGATAACGCAATGGTAGGCTACAAGCGCTATCAGGCGCGGCGTGCCATCTATGCAGGCTGCGGCGCACTGGCGGCCGCGGCCGCCGTGTGGACCGGCGCGAATCTCTACAACACGGTGAAGCTCAATTGGGACCGGGAAGACGCCGCGCGCCAGACCGGGGTTCTGGCCGCCCAGTACCAGGAGATCACGCGCCAGTTTCCTCAGGCCCCGACCTCTGCCGAGAACATGAGAAAGACGGTCGAAATCGCAGAGCGGCTCCGAGCGACCGCCCATTCGCCCCAAAAAGTGATGGCGCTTCTGGGCCGTGCGCTGGAGAGAAGTCCCGCCATCGTCATCCGGGAATTTGGCTGGAAATACGGTACCGCGGAAATTCCTGTCGAGGGCTCGGGGGGCCGTGAGGTCGCTCCGTCCGATAGGGCGCAAGCCGTCCCTGGGCCCGCCGGGCAGCGCAAGGAGAGTGCGCTCATCGATGGCGAGGTCCGGCCGTTCCGCGGCGATTACCGCAGCGCCATCGACACGATCAATAGTTTCGCGGAGCGGCTGCGCGACGAGCCGGGAGTCGCCGAGGCGAGGGTGGTGAAACTTCCCCTCAACGTCAGTCCCACGCTGTCCCTCTCGGGCAACACGCTCGACAACCCCGAACAGGGCGTCGCGGCGGAATTCAAACTGCTGCTGGTCCTCACACCCGCAAGATGAACCAAGCCGACCTCCAGGCATTGCGAAATCCGCTCCTCGCGCTCGCGGCCGTAGCCCTGATCGGCGCGCTGGCCGTCTATTATTCCGGGCGCCTGATGATTGCGGCGCGCCAGCAACTCGCGCAGCAACAGGTCCAGCTCAAGGATGCGCGGACCCGCCTTCAGAAATCAGGGGAAGAAAAGGACATCATCGTGCGCTACATCGGCGGTTTCCGCCAGCTCGAGCGCACCGGATTCGTGGGCGACGAGCAGCGCATCAACTGGCTCGACGGACTGCGGCTCGCCAACCAGCAGGCGGATCTCTTCGGAGTGGATTACCAGATCGGGGCGCAGAAACCCTACGCATTCGCCGCCGAATTCGCCCCCGGGGCGCTCGCGTTGAAAGAATCGTCCATGCGTGTCCGGTTCCGCCTGCTGCACGAAGGAGACCTGGGGCGGTTCTTCGATGCGCTCGCGCGCCAGGGCGCCGGGATATTTACCATCGACCAGTGCCAGATGCGGCGTATCGATACCGGCGGCGTGATCCGCTACCAGCCGAACGTCAACGCGGAATGCGACCTATCGTGGATTACCGTGAGCGTGGGCGCGGGCGGAGCGCAGAAAAAACCGTGATGGGTGACCCTTTGACAGCGCTCAGGACAGGCTCGTGACACGTAACTGGAAAATCAGCCTGGTCGCGTGCGGCACGCTCGCCGCAGCGGCAATATCGGTGCCGGCATCAGCCCAGGAACGGCTAGGCCGGATGTTTTTCACCCCTGCGCAGCGCGCCTCGCTCGATGTCGCGCGCAGCCAGCGGGCGCGCGCCGCGGTCGCCACCGAGAAGTCCGAGCAGGAAGCCACGCCGGTCCCGCAGACTATCACCTACAGCGGCGTCCTGCGCCGCAGCGACGGCAAGACGACCGTCTGGATCAACAACCAGCCCGTGCACGACCGCGAGTCGGCGGGCGCCGCCGCGATCGTCGGGCGGGTGCGGCCAGACGGCAGTGTCACGCTGCAGGTGCCCCAGTCTGGACGCAGCGTCAGCCTCAAGCCCGGACAGAGTGTCGAACTGTTGTCGGGCGCCGTCGAGGAAGCATACTCGCGCCGGTTGGAAGCCCCCAAGGCCGAGCCCAACCCGGCGGCCAAGCCGGCGGCGAACGCCAAGTCCGCCAAGTCCTTGGCGCCCGACCGCGCTGCGGAGCGGGAACGCGAGGAACGCGAGAGCCAGCGTCTTGAAGACGCCATTTCCCGGGCCCTCACGGAGACGGCCAGTGCTAGATCCGGCGCCGCGCCGCGCCCCGAGCCCCAAGCGAAGCCGTAACGGCGATGTACTCCGGTTCGCGACAGGCAAGAGTTTCCTGCCGCCATTCCCAGCGCGGGCAGGCGGCGCTCCTGGCGGTGATGCTGATCGTAATCGTGGCAACGCTGCTCGTCTTCGGCGCCGTCGATACCACTGCGCTCGCGCTCCGGCGCGACCAGGATGTGACAGCCGCTCTCGCGCAGGCCAAGCAGGCGCTGATCGGGCGCGCCGTTGCGGACAGCACCCGGCCCGGTTCACTGCCCTGCCCGGATATCGACGATGACGGCAGCGCCGAGTCCACGGTTGCCTACGGCGGTGTCTGCCCGAGTTACATCGGCAGACTGCCGTGGAAGACTCTCGGGCTGCAGGATCCGCGGGACGCGGGCGGCGAGCGCCTCTGGTATGCCCTGTTCCCGGCGTTTCGCGACCATTCGTCGGCCGGGATGCTCGATGTCGACACCAAGGGCGGCCTCACCGTTTATCAGGACAGCACCGCGACCGTCATTACCACCCAGGCGGTGGCCGTCATCTTCGCGCCGGGGCCGGTTGTCGGAAGCCAGGTCCGCGATCCAGCCAGCGCGAACAACCCGGCGAACTATCTCGAAACGGCGGGCGGCGTCAACAATTCGATCGCCGGCGGCCCGTTCATCGGTGCACAGCCCTCGGGCACATTCAACGACAAACTTCTCGTCATCACGACAGCGGATTTGATGCCGCCGCTCGAGCGCCGCGTTGCCCGCGAGATGCTGGCATTGCTGCAGAGCTACCGGTCATTGAGCGGGTGCGCCTGCTACCCGTGGGCATCCAACGATTTCGATGACGACAGCGTCACCGGCCGGTTTCGTGGCATGGTTCCGATCGAGGTTGCATTGCCGCATTCCTGGGGGTCGCTGGGACTCACCGTTCCGCCCTGGATGATCGCGAGCAACGAATGGGGAAAACGCTTCTATTATGCTGTCGCGCCCAACGAATCAGAGAACAAGACGGGAGGCACGCTCACGGTTGATGGCGCCGCTAAGAATCTAGTGCTGATTACCACCGGTCCTGCCGGCGCAAGCCGTCCCAGTACGAACTTGCCCGACTACATCGAGGACCTCGAGAACAGAGATGGCGACAACACTTTTCAGACCCCCTCATCTACAGCATATGCGCGCGATCGCATTTACACGATCCCCTGATCGCATCCGCGGCTTCACGCTGGTCGAGATCGCGATCGCGATCTTCATCATCACGCTGCTGCTGGGCAGCATCCTGGTCCCGCTCACCACCCAGGTCGAGCAGCGCCAGGTGAGCGAGACGCAAAAGATGCTAGAGGACATCAAGGACGCGCTGATCGGCCATGCCGTCGCCAAGGGATATCTCCCGTGCCCCGACCTCACCTCGGGGGCGGGCTCGAATGACGGCGTCGAGGACTACAATGCTGGCACCACGAATTGTTCGGGCGCGATCGGCAACGTGCCGTGGGTAACGCTCGGATTCGGCGCCACCGACCCCTGGGGCAATCGCTTCCGATACCGGGTTCACAACGACTACGCACGGCGCTCGCCCGCCACCCAATTTAGTCTAACCACTGCATCGGGCATTATCGTCAAGGCAACAAGCCTTGGCGCTAACCTGACGGATAGTGCTGTCGCGGTCATCATTTCGCATGGCAAGAACGGCCTTGGCGCGATAAGTGCGCAAACCAATCTCCTGAACCCTACGCCGAGCAGCATGGACGAAACGGGCAATTACTCCGGCGGCCCCTTCGTAAGCCGCATCCAGACTTCGGTAGGTTCCACTGCGGGGGAATTCGACGACATCGTGACCTGGCTCGGCAGGTACACGCTCTTCAACCGCATGGTCGCCGCCGGCAAGTTGCCCTAAGTCCCCTCCCCCTCCCGCGTCAGCACGAAGCACACCATTCCAGGCTGGTTGGAAGCGAGCGCGAGGCGGTAGCCGAGCTGGGCCGCCTGCTTCGCGGAATGGTAGAGCCCAACGCCGAGCCCGCTCGGGGAGGGCACTGGCGCCTCGAACAGCTGCATTTCGGTGCTCTTCGCGATCGCGGTGCCATTGTCGCAGACCGTCAGCGTGCCGCCGCGCGCAATTGACAGCGTCACCCGCACCTGAAGGCCCGCGCCGGCAGCCGATTTGTTGACGGCATTCTCGATCAGATTGTCGGCAACGCTGTCGAACAGCTCCGCCGGCAGCGTCAGGTCGCGCGGCACGCCGTCCATCTGGAAATGGATGCTGCGACCGGCATGGCGCTGGATGAGGCCCTCCCACCAGACCGCGGCCCCCACGCGCGTCGCATCCGCCTGCTGCGGCGAGCGCAGCTTGTCGAGCGTTGCGTTCAGGCGCTGGGTGATCTGCGGCAGCTGCCGCTGCATCAGCGCCTGCAGCCCCTGCGCCTGCTGCTCGCTGCTGCTGTCGACCGCCGCGCACAGCGACCGCAGCGACTGCAGAAGGTTCTTGACGTCGTGCGTCAGCCGCGCGCCGGTTTCGTAGATTGCCTGCGTGTAGGCGCTCTGGCGCTGGATCTGCTCGCGGCGCTTCGCCTCGTAGAAGTGGCCGACCATCTGCGTCAGGAGCTTCAAATGCAGCAGCACCGCCGGCGACAACGACCAGCGAGTGTAGATCCTCAGCCGGAGATCCTGGAACGAGAATTCAGCGGAGTAGCCCGACTTGACGCCGTACTCGCCCTGGCCAAGGCGCGTTTCCCAGCGCAGACCCGTCACCCAGGGCAGGTCGAGGATGTGCTCGAGGGACAGCGCGAGAAAGCGTTGCGGCTGGGTTTCCTGCTCGGCGAACTCCGCCAGGCGCTGCACCCAGCGCTCGAATGGCAGTCCCAGGCTCAGGAGATACTGCGAGAGGATATGGCCGAGACCGGCAAAGCCGCCGCGCGGATTCCACAGCCAGGACAGCGCCATCAGCACCACGGCGATCGCGAACAGCGTTTGCGCGAGGGCGAGCGGATAGTTGCCGTGGCTCACCTGCTTGACGACGAAGCTCCCCAGCACCAGCGCGGCGACCAGCAGGAACAGGATTACGCTGTAGAACAGATCGACCGCCAGCGGTACCGTGCTCCGGCTCGACTCGACCTGCGTCAGCAGGATCGCGATCGGCAGCACCGGCAACCCGTACTGCACCAGCAGCACCGGCAACAGGGACGGATGTGACTGCAGCAGCGCGGGCCACGTCGCGACGCTCTGTCGCGCCAGCTGGGCCGTAGCGTCCTCGAGCGTCTGGTCGGCAAACAAGTGGGGCACCACCCACATCAGCAGCATCGACAACAGATACAGCGCGGCGAGCATTGACACCATGCGCTGCCGCCGCTGAGCGATCCCGGGCACCGAGCCGCCGATCAGGCCGAACAGCAGCGCGAGCCAAGCGGCCATCAGCCACCAGGTGGTCCATGCCGCGAGCAGAAAACCGACGATGACCACCAGGTAAACGTAGCGCGACTCTATGTCCGCCTCGCCCCGCCACACCGGCTGCCAAAGCAGGAACAGTCCGAAATGCGCCAGCAGGAGCGCGCGCGACCACCAGTCGGTGATCCCCCACGCGAGCGATGCGTGGAGCGCCAGCAGCATCAGGCCGAGCCACCATTGCGGGCGCCCGACGACGCGGACTTGCGTGGCGGCGACTTCGCTCACGCAGGCGCCCGCGCGTGGCCTGCGCGGCGGGGGGTTTCGCTATACTGTCGGCGGATTTGCATCGGAGCTCGAAACGTAAGCCGTGGCCGCTGCCGGACACGGCTATTGTGGCATGGATTCCAGAATCGCAGCCATTGCGCGCTACACATTGCTTGAGGCGCTGCGCACTCGCCTCGCGGCGCTGGTCTTCGTCACTCTGCTGCTCCTGCTGGCCGCCAGCTTCTTCGTTGAATCGATATCGGTCACCGAGGGCGCGCGGTTCCAGGCCGGCTTCTACGCCGCGAGCATGCGGCTCGCAGCCGTCTTCATCGCGGCCGTCTACGTCCTGGTCAGCATCACGCGCGAGTTCAACGACAAGAATCTCGACGTGCTGCTCGCGCTCGATTTGCCGCGCTCCCATTATGTCCTGGGCAAGCTCGCCGGCTTCCTCGCCATCGCCGTGCTGATTGCTGCCGCGGCGTCACTGCCGCTTGCGTGGCTCGCCCCCGGGCCGGCCGCGTTGCAATGGGCGGGGTCGCTCGCGGCGGAACTTGCGATCGTCGTGGCGTTTGCGCTGTTCTGCGTGGTCACGTTCAACCAGCTCACACTAGCGGCGAGCTTCGTCGTGGCTTTCTACGTCCTCTGCCGCGCACTCACGGCAATACGCCTCATGAGCGCGCATCCGCTGACCGGCGCCGATACCTTCTCGCATCAGGCCATCCAGTTCATGGTCGACACCCTCGCGCTGGTCGTGCCCGCGCTGGACAGGTGGACCCAGACTGCGTGGCTGGTCAATCAGCCGGCCCTGTGGTTTACCCTGCTCGAGCTCGCAGGGTTCAGCGCGCTCTACGTCGCGTTGCTCGCCGCGGCGACGATGTTCGACTTCTACAGGAAGAATTTCTGAGGGGATTTCGCAGGAGTCTCTGATGACCCGCGCAACGAGGTTTCGCGAGGAACGCGCGCTGGGCGAGGTGCCGTGCTGGGTGCTGGCGTTGCTCGTTGCTGCGTTTTGCGGGCAGGTGGCATGGCAGGCGCTGCAGCCCCGTCCCAGCGCCCGTGCCGAGGCGCTTGGCGCACCGCCCGCGCCCGCCCTGCTGCGGCCTCTTGCCCTGGGAGAGCCCATCGCGGCTGCCCAGCTCCTCACGCTCTACCTCCAGGCGTTCGACAACCAGCCGGGCGTCAGCGTCCCGTTTCTGGAGCTCGACTACGGGCGCGTCAGCGCCTGGCTCGCGACGATACTCGAGCTCGACCCCGTCGGGCAGTACCCGCTGCTGATGGCATCCCAGATCTACGCCCAGGTGCCGGACGCGGCAAAGCAGCGCCGGATGTGCGAGTTCGTGCGACGCGAGTTCGATCGTGACCCCGACCGGCGCTGGCGCTGGCTTGCGCACTGCGCCATCGTGGCCAAGCACCGGCTCGGCGACGCGCGCCTCGCGCTTTCCTATGCCGAGGCCATCGCGCAGGGCGCCAGGCACGCCTCCAATTGGGCGCGCCAGATGCGCATATTCATTCTCGAGGACCTTGGAGAACTTGAGGCCGCCAAGGTCCTCCTCGGCGGCTTGCTTGCGAGCGGTGAGGTCACCGAACCGAAAGAAATCCATTTCTTGATGGAACGACTCAAGGAGCTTGAGGCTGCCGGAAAAACGTCACCACTGCCGGGAAATCGACAGCCGAAGCCCTGACCTCAAGAAATCTCCCTATCTTTCAATGAGTAAACCGACCGACTTCATCCAATTTTCTCTGGGCATGTACCACGAAAAATATCATTATTACATGGGGTTGTAAGATAAACCTCACGAGCTGTGATATATTTCGCGCGCGAGCTAAAACTGTGTAGAAACGCGCGTCTCGGTTGTGGATTAATTGGCACGGGACTTGCGTAAACGGTCCCCACTAGGGCTATCGGAGGTAATGCGCCATGCGTAAGCAAACCGGCTTCACCCTGATCGAGATCGCGATCGTGCTCGTGATCATCGGCCTCTTGCTGGGCGGCGTGCTGAAGGGCCAGGAACTGATTACCAGCGCCCGCGTGCGCAACATCATCTCCCAGCAGGACGGGGTCAAGGCCGCCTATTTCGGCTTCCTCGACCGCTTCCGGGCCCTGCCCGGCGACTACAGTCTGGCCTCGACCAACATCGCCAACGTCGCGGCGGGCGCCAACGGCAATGGCAACGGCCAGATCCGATCGGTAACCCTGGGCGACGCGATAGACGAGTACATCGCCGTGTGGGATCACCTCTCGAAGGCGGGCTTCATCAATGGCAGCTTCACGTACGCGGCGAACCCAGAGACTCCCGGTACCGCGCCGACCAGTCCATATGCCCGTTACATCCAGGTGATGTACGACGCCGCTTACGGCACCGGTGGCGGAGCGGCGCGCCACAACATCAAGACCGGCAACTCAATACCGTCCGAGCTCCTCTCCGAAATCGATCGCAAGATCGACGACGGCAATCCCGTGACCGGCGTGTTCCAGTTTTCGACCTACCCCGGCGGCACCGGAACTTCGGCGAGCACCGCGCCGACGGGCGGTGCTGCCGGAACGTGCTATAACGGCACGACCTGGAGCGCACCTTCGGTCTCCAACTGCGGCGGCGCGAGCCTGCTGTAAGGAAAGTCCCGCTCTTCTGAGAAAAGCCCGCGGACCCGCGGGCTTTTTTCTTATCCCTGCATCAGCCTGATCTCGGCCGCAGCGAGATTCTGCTCGGCGCCGAGCAGCACCAGCACATCGCCCTCTTCGATACGGGTATCCGGCTCGGGCGCCACCCCGCGGATGTTGCGCCGGCG
>DATICE010000055.1:0-22232 GCA_035456985.1 Burkholderiales bacterium
GATCCTTCCGCCGTCCTCCAGAATCCCGATCTGCCGCTTCGCCTCGAATTCGATCGCGCGCTCGAGGAAGCGGAACGAGTTGAGGTTCTTGATCTCACAGCGCGTGCCGAGCTTCTCCGAGCCCGCCGGCCGCACCGAGACATTGGCGTCACAGCGGAACGACCCTTCCTGCATGTTGCCGTCGCAGACGTCGATCCAGCGCACCAGTGCATGCAGCTCCTTCGCGTAGGCTACCGCCTCCTGCGCGGAACGCATGTCGGGCTCGGAAACGATTTCCAGCAGAGGGGTCCCGGCGCGGTTGAGATCGATCCCGGTGAGATCGCGGAAACCCTCGTGCAGCGACTTGCCGGCGTCTTCTTCAAGATGCGCCCTGGTAAGCCGCACCGTTTTCTCTTTGCCGTCCACCACGACCGTGATCGAGCCGCCCTTCACGACGGGCGTCTCGTACTGGCTGATCTGGTAGCCCTTGGGAAGGTCGGGGTAGAAATAATTCTTGCGGGCGAAGATGGAGCGCCGGTTGATGTTCGCCGGACTATTGCCGTTTACCGCCAGCCCGAAGCATACCGCCTTCGCGACCGCCTCGCGGTTCGCAACCGGCAGGGTGCCCGGCAGCGCGAGGTCCACCGCGCATGCCTGAGTGTTGGGCGCCGCGCCGAATTCCGTCGACGCGCCGGAGAACATCTTCGAGCGCGTGTTGAGCTGCGCGTGGGTCTCCAGCCCGATGACGATTTCCCACTTCTCACTCATCACTCATCACTCATCACTGGATGCCGGGCGGCATCCGCGCATGCCAGTCAGTCGCAAGCTGGTATTGATGGGCGATGCCGAGCATCTTCGCCTCGGCGAAATAGTTCCCGACGATCTGCAGCCCGACCGGCAGCCCTTTCCCGTCGAGGCCGCAGGGGATGGACAGTCCGGGCAGGCCGGCGAGATTCGCGGGTATGGTGTAGATGTCGTTCAAGTACATCTGCACCGGGTCGCCCATCTTCTCGCCGATGCGGAACGCGGTGGTGGGACTGGTCGGCCCCATGATCACGTCGCAGCGCTTGAACACCTCGGCGAAATCCCGCGCGATCAGCCGCCGCACCCGCTGCGCCTGGATGTAGTAGGCGTCGTAGTAGCCGTGCGAGAGCACGTAGGTGCCGATCAGTATCCGGCGCTTCACTTCCTGTCCGAAACCCTGGGCGCGGGTCTTCTTGTAGAGGTCGGGGAGATCGGCATATTCCGGCGCGCGGTAGCCGTAGCGCACCCCGTCGTAGCGCGCAAGATTGCTCGACGCTTCGGCCGGCGCCAGCACGTAATACACCGGCACCGAGAGCTTCATGTTGGGAAGGCTCACCTCGACCGCTTCGCAGCCGAGCTTCCTGAACTCCGCCACTGCCGATTCCACCGCCTTGACTACGCCGGGCGCGGCGCCTTCGGCGAAGAATTCCTCGGGCAGGCCGATCTTAAGCCCCCTCAGCGGCTTGCCCAACTCGCGCGTGTAGTCCTCGCGCTCCCTGTCGAGCGAGGTGGAGTCGCGCGGGTCGAAGCCCGCCATTACGTTAAGCATCAGCGCGAGATCCTCCGCACTGCGCGCCATCGGCCCGCCCTGGTCGAGACTGGAGGCAAAAGCGATCATGCCGTAGCGCGATACCACGCCGTAGGTAGGCTTCAACCCGCAGATGCCCGAGAGCGCCGCCGGCTGCCGGATCGAGCCGCCGGTATCGGTGCCGGTCGCGCCCGGGGCCAGCCGCGCCGCCACCGCCGCCGCCGAGCCGCCGGAACTGCCCCCCGGCACTTTGTCCTCGTCCCAGGGATTGCGCACCGGCCCATAGTGCGAGGTCTCGCTCGACGAGCCCATGGCGAACTCGTCCATGTTGGTCTTGCCGAGGGTGACCGCGCCCGCCGCGTTGAGCCGCTCCACGACATGGGCGTCGTAGGGGGAGGTGAAGTTGGACAGCATCTTCGAGCCGCAGGTGGTCAGCCACCCCTGGGCGCAAAAAATATCCTTCTGCGCGATGGGGATGCCGGTGAGCGGCTGTGCCCTCCCCGCCGAACGCATCCGGTCCGCCGCCTCGGCCTGCTTGAGGCTCCGCTCGGGATCGAGCGTGATGAAACAGTTGTACTTCGGATTTAACTGTTTGATCCGATTTACGAAATGCTGTGTGAGCTCGACGCTGGAGAAGGCGCCGGCATCGAGGCCGGCGGAGAGGCTCTTGAGAGTGGCGTTGTGCATTGCGCTCCGCCCGCACCCCGCCTTACTCGATCACCTTGGGCACGAGATAGAGACCGCTGTCCACCTGGGGGGCAACCGATTGGAAGAGGACGTGCCGGTCGGATTCCGTGACGGAATCCTCGCGCAGCCGCTGCACGACGTACCGCGCATGGGACATCGGTTCCACACCGCGGGTGTCCACCGCCTGCATCTGGGCCACGAGCTCGAAAACGTCGTTCAATTGCGACAGTACGGCGCGCGCTTCGGCCTCGTCGATCGCGATCCGCGCGAGGTCGGCGACGCGCTTTACGTCCTCCAGCGTCAGTGCCATGTCACCCCGCGTCGGAAAGCCTTAAAAATCGAGGCTGCATAGGGTATCATAATCGCCTCAGCTGTCAGGCCAAATCCCTTTGGGTGGAAAGCGTTATGTTGGGTTTCTTAAGTAGCTACTTTAACGACGACCTGGCGATCGATCTTGGCACCGCCAACACGCTGATATACGTGCGCGGCAAGGGCATCGTGCTCGACGAACCGTCAGTGGTTGCAATCCGCCAGGAAGGCGGTCCCAACGGCAAGAAGGTGATCCAGGAGGTCGGACTTGCCGCGAAGCAGATGCTCGGCCGCACCCCCGGCAACATCACCGCCATCCGCCCGATGAAGGACGGCGTCATCGCCGATTTCACCGTCACCGAGCAGATGTTGAAGCACTTCATCAGGAAGGTGCACAACACGCGCATCTTCAAGCCTTCCCCGCGAATCATCATCTGCGTGCCCTGCGGTTCGACACAGGTCGAGCGGCGCGCGATCCGCGAGTCCGCAATCGGCGCCGGCGCTTCCAGCGTATACCTGATCGAGGAGCCAATGGCGGCGGCGATCGGCGCCGACCTGCCGGTAGGCGACGCGACCGGCTCCATGGTGGTGGACATCGGCGGCGGCACCACGGAAGTGGGTGTGATCTCGCTCGGCGGCCTGGTCTACAAGGGCTCGGTGCGCGTCGGCGGCGACAAGATGGACGAAGCGATCATCAACTACATCCGCCGCAACTACGGCATGTTGATCGGGGAGACCACCGCCGAGCAGATCAAGAAAGAAATCGGCTCGGCTTTCCCCGGCTCGGAAGTGCGCGAGAAGGAGGTGAAGGGCCGCAATCTCGCCGAGGGCATCCCGCGGAGCTTCACGATCTCCTCGAACGAGATCCTGGAGGCGCTGACCGAGCCTCTCAATGCCATTGTTTCCGCCGTCAAGTCCGCGCTCGAGCAGACGCCGCCCGAGCTCGCTGCCGATATCGCCGAGAAGGGCATGGTGATCACCGGCGGGGGTGCGTTATTGCGCGACATCGACCGCCTGCTGATGGAAGAGACCGGGCTGCCGGTGATCGTCGCGGAGGATCCCCTCACCTGCGTCGTACGCGGGTCCGGCATGGCGCTCGAAAGGGTCGAACGGCTGGCCAGCATCTTCACCAACGACTGACGGTGGAGTTTCGAGTTTCGAGTTTTCAGTTTCCTGTTAACCCCCACGCCGCCGGCGTGCCCGAGACGACTCGCAACTCGGAACTCGGAACTCGGAACTGCTGATGGAATACTCGCCGCCGCCGTTCTTCAGGACCGGCCCCACTCCTCTCGCCAGGCTGCTGATCTTCGCGGCGTTGTCCCTCGCGTTCCTCGTCGCCGACGTCCGCTTCAACTACCTCGAATCGCTGCGCCAGGTTGCCGCAGTAGTCGTATATCCGCTGCAGCGGGTCGCCGCGGCGCCCGCGAGCATCGCCCGGCGCATCGGCGACTTCTTCACCACGCATAGCTCAATGCGCGAGGACAATGCCCGCCTCCGGCGGGAGAACTTCGAGAACGCGGCGTTGCTGATGCAACTGAAGGCGCTGCAGGCCGAGAATCATCAGCTGCGCGAGCTCCTCGCCGCGCGCAAGCGCCTCGACATCGAGCTCGCCGCCGCCGAGGTGCTGTATGCGGCACGCGACCCGTTCTCCCGCAAGCTGGTAATCGACCGCGGCTCGCAGCAGGACGTGCGGCCCGGGCAGGCGGTGGTGGATGACCGCGGCCTGGTGGGCCAGGTGACGCGTGTTTATCCGTGGCTCGCGGAAGTCACGCTCGTCACCGACAAGGGGCAATTCGTGCCGGTGCAGAACGTGCGCAACGGCCTGCGCGCGGTGCTGTCAGGGACCGGCAGCGACGGCGTGCTGGAGCTGCGGTTCATCCCCCTCAACGCCGATTTCCGGAATGGCGACGAGCTCGTCACCTCAGGCATCGACGGGGTCTACCCGCCCGGGCTGCCGGTAGCGCGGGTGACGGACGTCGAACGCAATGCCGAGCAGATTTTCGCCCGCATCACCTGCGCGCCGCTCGCCGGCGTGGCGAATCACACGCACCTGCTGGTCGTCAGCGGCACCCGCGAGCTCCCGCCGCGGCCGGTGGACCAGAAGAAGCAGGCGCGGGGCAAGAAATCGAGGAAGAACTGATGGCGGACATGCGCATCGCGCCCCAGGAGATCCTGCTGCCCGTCCGGGCGGGCTTCATCGCCCTGACGCTGATAGCGGCGCTGATGCTGAACCTCCTTCCGTGGTCCGGCACGTGGCTGTGGCTCAAGCCCGATTTCGTGGCGCTGGTCGTGCTCTACTGGTGCATCGAGCAACCGCGGAAGGTCGGGTTCGTCTCGGCCTGGATGATGGGACTGTTCATGGACGTCGCGGACGGCACGCTGTTTGGCCAGCACGCGCTCGCCTATTCGATCCTCGCCTATGCCGGAATCGTGCTGCACCGCCGGGTACGCATGTTCTCGGGGACGCCGCAGGTGATGCATGTACTGGTGCTGCTGCTGCTGAACGACCTCATCGTGCTCGCCATCCGCCTTGCGGCCGGCGCGGATTTTCCGGGGCTGCAGTATTTCATCGGCACCTTTGTCGCGGCAGCGCTGTGGCTGCCGCTGGGCGTGCTGCTCAAGCTCCCGCTGCGCCCGCGCGCCGATCCCGATCTTTGACCCCAAAATGGAAAAAGCTCTGACCACGAATGTCGCGAGCACGGGCGGCCGATGCTGCCCACCAGAACATGAGTAGCGAGCTTTCGATCAATCCCGGAATCGAGTTGCGCAACGCGCAGCTCGAGCTGCACCACTTCCAGGTGCGCCTGGCAATCGCGGCCGGCTTCGTGCTCCTCGCCTTTCTGCTGCTCGCCGGCCGGTTCTTCTACCTGCAGGTCATCAGGCACGGCGAGCTCTACACGCTGGCCGAAGCGAACCGCATCTCGATCGTGCCGGTGTCGCCGAACCGCGGCGTCATCGTGGACCGCAACGGCGTCGTGCTCGCCCACAACTATTCGGCCTACACGCTGGAGGTCGAGCCGGACCGGATCGCGAATCTGGAGAACCTGATCAACGAGCTCGCCACCGTGGTCGAGATCACGCCGCGCGACCGGCGGCGTTTCCGGCGGCTGATCGAAGAGACCAAGAGCATCGGCAGCCTCCCGATCCGCACGCGCCTGTCCGACGAGGAGATCGCGCGCTTCGCGGCGGTGCGCTACCGCTTCCCCGGCGTGGAGATCAACGCCCGGCTGTTCCGCCAGTATCCGCAGGGCGAGGTCTTCTCCCACGTGGTGGGCCACATTGGCCGCATCAACAAGAGCGAGGTCGAGCAGTTGCAGGCGGAGGGGCTTACCGCGAACTATCGCGGGACCGACTACATCGGCAAGACCGGGCTCGAGCAGAGCTACGAGCGCACCCTGCATGGGACCACGGGCGTGGAGGAGGTCGAGGTCGATTCCGGCGGACGCCCGGTGCGGACGCTCTCGCGGACGCCCCCCGTATCCGGCAACAACATCGTGCTCAACCTCGACGCGCGCCTGCAGGAGGTTGCATACGATGCGTTCGGAGACCACCGCGGCGCGCTGGTCGCCATCGATCCGGCGACGGGCGGGGTGCTCGCGTTCGTCAGCAAGCCGGGGTTCGACCCCAATCTCTTCGTCGACGGGATCGATTCCCTGAACTGGAACGAACTCAACAATTCGCCCGACAAGCCGCTCGTCAACCGTGCGCTTAACGGCACCTACCCCCCCGGCTCCACTTTCAAGCCGTACATGGCGCTCGCCGGACTGACCTACGGCAAGCGCACACCGCAGCAGACGATCCACGATCCCGGCTACTTCATGTTCGGCGGGCACCAGTTCCGCGACAGCCACCCCGGCGGGCACGGCATCGTCGACATGTACAAGTCGATCGTGAAGTCGAGCGACACCTACTACTACATGCTCGCGAACGACCTGGGCATCGACGCGATCGCGCGCTTCATGGCGCAGTTCGGCTTCGGGTCCCGTACCGGAATCGACATCGCTGGCGAGGCTGCGGGCGTGCTGCCCTCGCAGGAGTGGAAGATGCGCCGGTTCAACCAGAAGTGGTTCGCGGGGGAGACCATCAGCATCGGCATCGGCCAGGGCTACAACGCCTATACCCCGCTGCAGCTCGCGCAGGCGGTCGCCATGCTCGCCAACGGCGGCGTCGCGTACCAGCTGCGGATCGTGAACGCCCTCGAGGATTTCCGCACGCGCGAGCGTGCCTCCATCGAGCCGCGCCGGCTGCGCGCGCTGGGGCTGAACGACGATCATCTGGCGGTAGTCAGGCAGGCGCTCATCGGCGTCAACAAGGAAGGCACCGGGGCGCGCTCGTTCGCGGGCGCGGCATACGTAAGCGCAGGGAAGACCGGGACCGCCCAGGTCATCGGCATCAAGCAGGGCGAGAAGTACGAGGAGAGCCAGGTGCAGGAAGAGCTCCGGGACCACTCGCTGTTCATCGCCTACGCGCCGGCGGAAACGCCCCGCATCGCACTCGCGGTGATAGTGGAGAACGCCGGCTTCGGCGCGCGCACCGCGGCGCCGCTCGCGCGCAAGGTGCTCGACTACTACCTCCTCGGCAAGCGGCCGCGCGCGGAACAACGCAGCAGGGACAGGGATGGTTCCAGCAGTTAGACGGCTCGCCTACTCCCTCACGCGCCAGATCGACGGCGCGCTGCTGGGAATCGTGCTGGCGCTCGTGACGCTCGGCCTGGTGGTGCTCGTCAGCGCGTCCAATCTGAATGCGGCGCGCGTCACCGGGCAGGCCGGGAACATCCTGATCGCGCTGGGCGTGCTGTGGCTGTTCGCCAATATCCCGCCTCATTACCTGATGCGGCTCGCGCTGCCACTCTACATTCTCGGCGTGCTCCTCCTCATCGCGGTGGCGCTGTTCGGCGACGTGGTCCACGGCGCCCGGCGCTGGCTCGATCTCGGCGTCACCCGCATCCAGCCCTCCGAGTTCATGAAGATCGCGGTGCCGCTCGCGCTCGCGTGGTACTTCGACCGCCACGAGAAGACGCTGCGGCTCTCGAACTACGCGGTCGCCGTGGTGCTGCTGCTCATCCCGGTCGGGCTGATCGCGCGGCAGCCCGATCTCGGCACCGCGGTGCTCATCACCGCCGCAGGGTTCTTCGTGCTGTTCCTCGCGGGACTGCCGGGGCGCGTCATCGCCGGACTGGCGATCGCCGCGGCCGCCGCCCTGCCGCTCGTGTGGTCGGCGCTGCGCGACTACCAGCGGCAGCGCATCCTGACGCTCCTCGATCCGTCGCAGGATCCGCTCGGCACCGGCTACCACACGATCCAGTCCATGATCGCGGTCGGCTCGGGGGGCTGGTTCGGCAAGGGGTGGCTCAACGGCTCGCAGACCCACCTCGATTTCATTCCCGAGCGCACCACCGACTTCGTGTTTGCGGTCTTTGCCGAGGAGTTCGGGCTGCTTGGCTGCCTGTTGCTCTTGGGCCTCTTCCTGGCCGCGATCTCGCGCGGCATGCTGATCACCGCCAACGCGCCGACGATGTTCGCGCGGCTGCTCTGCGGCGCAATCACGCTCACCTTCTTCACCTATGCCTTCGTCAACATGGGCATGGTGAGCGGCATCCTGCCGGTGGTGGGCGTGCCCCTGCCCTTCATCAGTTACGGCGGCACCGCGCTCGTCTCGATCTGCCTGGGCTTCGGCATCCTGATGAGCGTCAACAGCCACAAGAAACTCGTACAGACCTGAGGATGCAGGCGGAAGGAGGAAGGATGATTCCTATACGGCTTCGCCTAGCGACCGATGGCGGAAGCAGGAAGGACGACCCCTGCGCCGCGGCAGTTCAAACCAGATCGCCCTTCATCCCTCATCCTTCATCCTTCATCCTTGCCGCGGCGGCGCTGCTTGCGGCCGCGGCGTTGAGCGGCTGCGGCACACCTGCCAAACGCGAGCCGGCGCGGCCTGGCGGCTATTACCTCGACGATGGCCCGGGGGCGAATCCGCCGGCGAACCTCGACAGCATCCCCGATGCCGTGCCGCGCGTTGAGCCCATTAATCGCGGCACCGCCCGGCCCTACGTCGTCATGGGACGGAGCTACACGCCGATGACGTCGCTGGCGCAGTACAAGGCGCGCGGCATCGCCACCTGGTACGGCCGCCGCTACCACGGCAAGCCCACATCTTCGGGCGAGCCCTACGACATGTACGCCATGACGGCGGCGCACACGACGCTCCCGATACCAAGCTACGCGCGGGTGACCAACCTGAAAAACGGCAGATCGGTTGTGGTGCGCGTCAACGACCGCGGGCCGTTCGTCGACGGTCGCATCATCGACCTCTCCTACACCGCAGCCCACCGCATCGGCGTGATCGCCGGCGGAAATGCGCTGGTCGAGGTCGAGTCCCTCCTTCCCGACGGCACCGGGACGATAGTCGCCTCGGCGCCATCGCGGCCCCCGGCGCCCGCGCCGACGCCGGAGAGCGTGCCGCTCGCATCGGCGCTGGAGCCCGAGCCGTCAGTCGCGCAGCTCCCGGATCCGGGGCCACCGCCGGCGGCGGGCGCCGGCGCGCCTCCCGTTCCGGTAATCACGGATGCCGGCGGCGTCTACCTGCAGCTCGGTGCTTTCGGATCAAGGGACAACGCGGAAAACTTCATGGCGCGGATGAAACTCCAGATCGAGTGGCTGGCAACCGCGTTGCATCTCTTCAGCCGCGACGGGCTCTACCGCGTGCAGGCCGGGCCGTATCCGCGGGAAGCGGAGGCGCGGCGGGATGCCGACCGCATCAGCCAGTCGCTCGGCGTGAGGCCCTTTGTGCTAACGCGCTGAGATGAGCGTGACGAATAAAGGTGACGGAAGAATTCGCGCTTTAATACGTCACCCGTGTCCCGTCACTGCCCTAAGAAGCGCCCTCAAGCCGGAAGACGATCGGGACGAGCATCCACGAATCGACGGCCTCCGCGCCCCGGCGTGCCGGCGTGAATCGCCAGGCCTTGACCGCTTCCAGCGCGGCGGCGTCGAGGTGCTGGGAGCCGCTTGAACGCTCCACCGCCACGCGCGTGGCAAGGCCTTCGGACGACACCCGCACGCGCAGCGTTACCATGCCCTGCTCACCGGATCGCCGCGCGGCCTCCGGGTAGGGCGGCGCCGGGTTACGCAGGTAGGCGGCATTGGAGCCTGCCGATTGCGCAACGCCTTCCTCGGCCGGCTCGCGCGCAAGCGCAATAAGCGCCGGATCGGGAACCCTCGAGGGCTCGACGGCAAATGAGGCGCTTTCTGTCTCTCGCGGCTCCGACAGCATCAAGACTGGCGCGCCTCGCGCATCCTGCGTTTCCGGTATGACTTTGGCCGGAACCTTCTCTCTCTGCAGGCGATCGGAGGCCGGCCGCACGGCGGGTTCGCGAGGCGCGACGGCGAGGGGGCGCGCTTTCTGCAGCACGACTTCAAGGACGGGCACGCTCTGTAATTCGCCCTCGCGGTCGAACCCCGGAAACGCCACCAGCACCACGGCGTGCGCCACGACGCTGCCCAAGAGGAAGATTGCGAACACGCTGCCCGCCCGGCGGCGCCCCGCGGCAGGACCGGTCTCAATCGGCCCGAGAAAGTCGCAGAGCATGTTCGTTAGCGAGGGAAAGAGCCAATTATCGTCGAATCCCCACTTTCACACCAAACATGACTTCCGCCGTGAGCGCCGCGCATGCTGCAGCCGAAGTGACGCGCGCGCGGGCGCTATACTCGCCCCGATGAAATGGTTGCTGCTGCGGTTGATTGCCGCCTACCGGCTGCTGCTCTCGCCGTTCTTCGGGCGCCAGTGCCGCTTTTACCCGACCTGCTCGGAATATGCACGCGAGGCGATCGATATTCACGGCGCGCTCAAGGGGTCATGGCTTGCCGTCATGCGCATTGTGCGCTGCGGACCGTGGCATCCCGGCGGCGCCGACCCGGTGCCGCCCAGGAGGAACCTCTAGCCAGCAACGCGGCAGAGAAGTCCCTTGAGGTACTCCCCCTCCGGGAAGTTGAGGGCGACGGGATGGTCGGGGCCCGCGCCGAGGCGCTCGATGAACTGCGCCTCTACGCCGGCGTCTAGCGCGGCGCCGGCGATGATCTTCTGAAAGAGATCGGCGGAGATCCCGCCCGAGCAGGAGAAGGTCATCAGCGAACCCCCCGGGCGCAGCAGCTTGAAGGCGAGCAGGTTGATGTCCTTGTAGGCGCGCGCCGCCTTTGGCGCGTGCGCGGCGGTAGGCGCGAACTTGGGCGGATCGAGCGTGATGAGGTCGAACTGGCGGCCCCGGTCGCGAAACTGCCGCAACATCTGGAACACATCGCCCCCGACCCAATCCACGCCGGTCAGGCCGTTCAACTTCGCATTGGCGCGCCCGAGACCCAGCGCCTCGGCGGAGCTGTCCAGCGCCAGCACGGATCGCGCCCCGCCGGCCGCTGCGTTGAGCGCGAAGCCGCCGGTGTAGCAGAAGCCGTCGAGCACGTCGCGCCCTCGCGCCAGGCCGCGCACCCGCAGGCGATTTTCGCGCTGGTCGAGATAGAAGCCGGTCTTGTGGCCGTGCTCGAGATCGACTTCGAACCGGATGCCATGCTCGCTCACCGCGATGCGCGCCGGCTCGTGCTGTCCCCGCAGGGGTCCGGTCGCGGGCGGAAGCCCCTCCAACGCCCGCACCTCGGCATCCGAGCGCTCCCAGACCCGCCGGATCCCTTCCACCTGGAGCAAGCCGTCCGCGATCGCGTCGCGCCAGCGATCCGCTCCCGCGCTCGTAAGCTGCACCACTGCGGTTTCCCCGTAGCGGTCCGCGACCACGCCCGGCAGCCCGTCTGACTCGCCGTGGAGCAGCCGGTAAGCGTCCGTTGCCGCCCCGTCGAGGTATTCCCGGCGCTGAGCCGCCGCCCTGGCAATGCGCTCGTCGAATAATGCGCGGTCTATGCCGCGTTCAGTCCAGTCCCACACCCGCGCCACGATCTGGGACTCCGGGCTGTACGCCGCGACTGCCAGGAGTTCCCCGGCCGCAGAGCGCACTTCGACAGTGTCGCCCGCATCGGGCTTTCCCTGCACCTTTGCCACCGCGCCGGAGAATACCCAGGGATGGCGGCGCTTGAGCGACTTCTCACGCCCGGGCTTGAGGATCAGCTTGTTCAAGATTTCTTTTTTGCGCGCGGATGCGCCGCGTCGTAAGCCTTCGCAAGATGCTGGAAGTCGAGGTGCGTATACACCTGCGTCGTGGAGATGCTCGCGTGCCCGAGCATTTCCTGCACCGCGCGCAGGTCGCCGCTCGACTGCAGCAGGTGCGAGGCGAACGAATGCCGCAGCGCGTGCGGGTGGACCGTGTCCGCCAATCCCAGCTTGCGCGCCCAGTGCTTCAGGCGCGCCTGCACCGCGCGGGCGCCCAGCGCCTTGCCGTCGCGCCCGACGAACAGCGCCTTCTCGCCGGGGCGCGCGAGCTCCCCGCGCACCGGAACCCACGCGCGGAGTGCGGCGAGCGCGAACCTGCCGACCGGCACCACCCGGGTCTTCGCGCCCTTCCCGGTCACGCGCACCGTAGCGTCGCGGACGTTGACGTCGTCCGGCTCAAGGCCGGTCAGTTCGGATAGCCGCAGGCCGGAGGAGTAGAGAAGTTCCACGATCGCCTTGTCGCGGAGCGCAAGCGTGTCCGCCCCGGCGATATTCATCAGCCGACCCGCTTCGTCCGGCGACAGCGCGTGCGGCAGGCGCTTCCCGGTCCGTGGCGCCCGGATACCCGCGCACGGATTGTGCGTGTAGCCGTGATCGCGCGCGAGGTAGTTGAAGAAGCTGCGCCACGCCGAGAGCATGCGCGCCAAGGTTCGCCCATCGAGCCCCCGCGCGTGGAGCTGCGCGACGTGGCGGCGTATCTGCTGTGCATCCATGCGCTTGAGCGGCATATCGCCCGCAAGCGCGAGCAGGGAAGCAATATCGCGGGAGTAATTTGCGACGGTGAGCCGGCTCAGGCGGCGCTCGTTCGCCAGGTGCTCCAGATAGCTGCGCACGAGGAAATGCGAAGCCGGTGCAGCGGGTCCTGCAGCCTCTGAGTTAGTGCCCACTTACACGACGTAACTTGTTGATTCCACGTGAAAGATTACGTCTGGTCGGCACTGGCTCGCTCAATACTCTTCCCGCTTCACTACTTGAGATGCCGCGCAACCGCCGCACCGATCAGATCGCCCAGCCGCTTCAGGTAGAGCGTGCCCATTTCGGGGTAGAAGCGCTGCGGGTCCTCGCTTGCGAGCGCCAGCACGCCGAAGGTCTCGCCGTCCCGCAGCGGCAGATATGAAAACGAGCGCAGGTGGGAGCTCGAGTCGCCGAACCAGCCGGCGGTATCGACCGCGGCGTGGCCGCTGCAATGGGGGTTCGCGAGGCTCGCCGCGAATTCGCGTGAGGGCGCGCTCGCCGGCCCGAACTCGGGCATGTCGCCGCGGTTTGCGCCGCGCCACAGCCGCAGCGCGACGTGCGGCACCGCGAAGTCCTCGTGCAGGTTGAGATAAACGGCGTTCAGGACGCCGCGCAACTCGGTTGCCGCAAGCAGCGCGAGCGCGATGCGGTGCACCTTTTCACTGATCGCGTCGTTTTCCTCGCCGTACAGGATCACCTCGCGCAGCTTGCCCTCGATCTGCCGGTTCTTCTCGCGCAGGGTCAGGATCTGGCGCTCGCTGATCGGGATCGCGCGCCCGCCATGAGGGTGGGGGATGTAGATCTCGGCAAGCAGCTCGGCGTATTGCTCGAAAAAATCCGGGTGCTCCTTCAGATACCCGGCGACCTCGTCTGGTTTCATCGCTCTCCCTTCACAACTCGATCTCGCCTTCGAATACCGACTCGGCGGAACCCGTCATCATCACCGGCTTGCCCTCTCCTGCCCATGATATACCGAGGTTGCCACCGCGCGCGGTCACGGTGACCTCACGATCGAGCAGCCCGCGCTGCACGCCGGCGACAACTGCGGCACATGCGCCGGTGCCGCACGCGAGCGTTTCCCCCGCTCCGCGCTCGTGCACGCGGAGCAGGATGCGGCGGCGGCTGACGATCTGCATGTAGCCGGCATTGACCCGCTGCGGAAAACGCGGGTGGCGCTCGATCAGCGGGCCTTCGGCGGCGACTGGCGCGCGCTCGATGTCCGGGACGACCTGCACCGCATGGGGATTGCCCATCGACAGCGCGCTGATCTCGAGCCGCCGCCCGTCCACCTCGAGCGCGTAGTGCGTCGCCCGCTCCGGGGCCTCGAACGGGATGCGGGAAGGCTCGAACTCCGGCACGCCCATATCGACGGTGACCCGACCGTCGTCCTCGAGCCGTGGCACGATGACGCCCGCGCGCGTGCCTACACGCAGCTCGCGCTGCGCCGTAAGGCCGCGGTCCCTCACGTAGCGCATGAAGCAGCGCGCCCCGTTGCCGCATTGCTCCACCTCACCGCCGTCGGCGTTGAAGATCCGGTAATAGAAGTCGGTGTCGGGCTGCCGCGGCGGTTCGATCTGGAGAATCTGGTCGCAGCCGATGCCGAAATGGCGGTCGGAGATGCGTTTTAGGTGCTCGGAAGAAAGCGCCAGGGGACGGGCAAGGGCGTCCACAACGACAAAATCGTTGCCTAAGCCATGCATTTTAGTGAATTTTAGGCGCATTTAGCTGCAATATCTACGATAATCCCTGTAGATACAGCGGTCCATGACCACCATCATGCCTGCTCCCAACGCTCGTAAGGCAGCCGGCTCATTTACTATACCATCTTGAATCCAAAGGTTTTTCAGGCCGAGCCGCAAGCAGTCATCCACCACACTATCGATGAACTCGGGGCGGCGGAATACGTTGACCAGGTCTATAGGAACGGGGATCTCGCCCAGCCTCGGGTAGGCCGTGGCTCCGAGAATTTCCCGGGCCGAAGGATGAACCGGGATGATGGTGTAGCCAAATCCCTGCATCGCCTGCGACACGCCGTAGCTCGGCCGGGAAGGGTTGGGGGAGAGCCCGACCACCGCGATCGTTTTCACCCGCTTCAAGAGGGCGCACCGCTCCTCGACGCCCGGGTTCTCGAATCGTCCCGGCTTGCTCCCGTCACCCGTCACCCGTCACCCACCACAGGTTTCACCATGATGTAGTCATCCATCACGAAGCCGCCCCCGATGTCCTTTACCACCGCGTCGGCAACGCGAAAACCATGCTTCAGGTAAGCCGCAATCGCGTCGCGATTGTTCTTGTTCACCGCGAGCACGAGGCGGCTGCAACCGCGGGAGCGGGCGACCTCGCCGGCACGGGCGATCATCATGCCGCCATAGCCGCGGCGCTGCAGCCGGGGATGGACGTAGAGCTTGTCGAGCTTCATCTCCCCCGGAACGCCGGAGAGAAAGTAGGACGCAAACCCCGCCATCCCGCCCGCGACCATCAGTTTGTCCCACCATAGACCGTCGCGCCGCAGCTCGGGCAGTACCACCTCGGCGTGGTAGCGTTCCGCGAGCATGTATTCTATCTGCGCGACACTGATGATGGCGGGATAGTGCGCAAACCAGATCTCGCGCGCAAGCGCCGCGAGCCGCGCTACGTCCTCCGCCGCGAGCGGCTCGATACGGACGTGGTCTTCCGTTGCCATTCTCAATCAGGTCTTACCTCGCAGGGGTTTTGCCGATGCTGCTGCCTCACGCAGTGCGTCGCACACGTCCTTCACGGCGCTTTCCGTGAGCTGGGGATAAATCGGAAGCGACAACACTTCCCGTGCCGCCCGCTCGGATACCGGCAGCGTGACGCTCCCGTATTCCCGCGCGTAGACGGGCTGCTGGTGCACGGGAACGGGATAGTAGATCGCGCTTGCCACGCCTCGCGCCGCAAGCTGCTCGCGCAACGCATCGCGCAACGGGGCGCGGATGGTGAACTGATGGTAGACATGGGCACCGCGCCCGTGTTCGACCGGCAGGCCGACCGGACTGCCGGCGAGCAATCGTCGATAAAGGCCCGCACGTTCGCGCCGCAGGGCGTTCCAGCGGTCGAGATGCTTCAGCTTGACGCGCAGAATCGCCGCCTGCAGCTCGTCGAGCCGGCTGTTGTAGCCGATCATTTCATGACGGTACGTGATGCGGCTGCCATGGTGGCGTAGCATGCGCACGACCTCCGCAAGCTTCGGATCGTCCGTCACCACCATGCCGGCGTCCCCGTAGGCACCCAGGTTCTTGGTGGGATAAAAGGAGAAGCAACCCAGCGCGCCCCACGCGCCGGCGCGGCGCCCATCGAAATCGGCGCCGATCGCCTGCGCGCAGTCCTCGATCAGGGTGAGCCCGCGCCGCTTGCAAATCGCGTCGATTGCGGGGAGGTCGGCGGTCTGGCCGAACAGATGAACCGCGATAACCGCCCGGGTAGCCGGACTGATCGCCGCTTCACAGGCTGAGGGATCGAGGTTATAAGTCGCCGGATCGATGTCGACGAACACCACGCGCGCGCCCACGTAGGAAACCGCCTCGGCAGCGGCGATGAAAGTAAACGACGGCGTTATGACCTCGTCGCCAGGACCGATGCCTGCCGCGCGCAATGCGAGATGCAACGCATCAGTCCCCGAGGCAACCGCGACCGCATGTTTGACACCGAGGTAGGCCGCCACCTCTTGCTCCAGCGCCTCGCCTTCGGGACCGAGAATGAAGCGGCCAGAGGCGATGACCTTGCCTGCCGCTGCGGCGAGCTCCACTTCGAGATCGCGGTACTCAGCCGCCAGGTCGAGCATCGGAACGTTCATGCGCTCTGCACCCCCGCACCCAATGACATGCGCGCGAGCCTCTCATCGATCAGTCGGCGCACCTCGATTGCCAGGGCGAGCGCGCGGCGGCCGTCCGTGCCGGACACCGCCGGATCGCGGCTTTCGCGTACTGCCGCGACAAAGGACTCGACCACGTCGCGCAGCGGATCCGCAGCGGGAAACGTGCGCTCATCTTCCTGAACGATCCTGCCGTCTTCCGCCCGGCGTACCACACGGACTTTGGCGTTCTGCAGATCCGCGGAAACATAGCGGTCGGAGCCGAACGCGCGCAGCTTTCTCACGGGTGCCTGGCTTATCCGGCTCGCCGAAAGGTTGGCGACCGACCCGTCGGCGAACTCGATGCGCACGCTGGCGATGTCGACGGAATCCGTCAATGCCCGGTAGCCGCACGCCGATACCCATGAGATTTCCGCGCGCGCCATCGCGAGCACCAGGTCGATGTCGTGGATCATGAGGTCGGCCACAACGTCGACCTCTGCGCCCCGCTCCTTGAACCCGGACAGGCGCTCCGCTTCTATGAAGAGAGGCTGCGGCAGCATGGCCCGGAGCGCGGCGAACGCCGGATTGAAGCGCTCGAGATGCCCGACCGCGAGGCACGAGCCGCGGGTGCGCGCCAGCGCCACGAGGGCGTCGGCCTCCTCGAGCGTGCGCGTGATCGGCTTCTCGACGAGAACGTGCCGGCCCGCCGCAAGGCAGGCCCGCGCCACCGGATAGTGTCCGTCCGTCGGTACGACCACCGAAACTAGATCCACGGCGGGCAGCAGCTCCCGAAAATCCGCCACCGCCCGGCAGCCGTGGCGCGCGGCAATCTCGCGGGCGCGCGCTTCATTCGTATCGGCAACGCCCACGAGCTCCACGCCCTGGCAGGCCGCGTACTTTTCGGCGTGATACTGGCCAAGGTAACCGACACCGATCACGGCTGCGCGCAGCTTTCTCATTTCCGCCATTCTCCTACGAATCGGTCCTCGTTTTGAATCAGTAAACGCTCGCTGCGCCCGGCGGCCGCGTCTTGAAGCGCTTGTGCACCCACAAGTACTGTTCCGGCATCTCGAGTACGCGCTGCTCGATAAACTCGTTCACCCGGCGCGCGTCGCGCTCTTCGTCATCCGTCGGGAAATCGCTCCATGCCGGATAGAAGGTGACGACATAGCCGTGCGCACCGGGCAACTGGCGCGTGACGGCCGGAACCACGACCGCGCCGGCCAGGCGCGCAATACGGGAGACACCGGTAATCGTTGCCGTCGGGACGCCGAAAAACGGCACGAAAATCGAATCGCGGGAACCAAAGTCCTGGTCGGGCAGGTAATAGAACGGCAGTCCTTCCCGCATCGCGCGTATCAGCGGCCGGATGCCGTCCCGGCGCGAGAACAGGCGCTGGGGGACGAAGCGCGCCCGTCCCCGCAGCAGCATGTCGTCCATCACGCGATTCGACTGCTGGCGGTACATCGAGCACCCGGCCGTCTCGGTGGCCATGCGGACGCCGCCCATATCGAGCCCGATGAAGTGCGGCGCGAGCACGATCACCGGGCGGGCGCGCGCCGCTTCCAGGTGCTCGATTCCCTCGACGCGAACGAGCCGCTGGATGCGCTCCTTCGAGGCCCACCACAGGATGCCGTGCTCGAGGACGCCTCGTCCGAACGCCTGGAAATGCGCCCGTCCGACGCGGCGCCGCTCGGCTTCGCTCCAGCGCGGGAAGCACAACCTGAGGTTGGTAAGCGCTACTCCCCGTCGCTCACGCCCCAGCAGATAAAACAGAAATCCCAATCCGCGCCCGATCGGCGCGAGCAATTGCAGCGGCAGCAAGTGCAGTAGCCATACAACCCCGAGAGCGGCCCGTGTCAACACCTCGCGCACCTAGGTTTCATCCTTTTGCCTGCTGCCTTCTGCCATTGGCGGCGGGGCGCCCGCCCCCGCCGGTGCCTTGTAGCGGTAATAGCTCCACAGGTACTGTTCAGGGCGGCGCCGGACCTGTGCTTCGATCGCGCGGTTGAGCGCTGCCTCGTCGAATTGCGCCGTGGGCACTTCCTCGAAATGCATGTGGTAGCCCCGCCCATCCGCGAGCCGCTCCGCGAAAACCATGATGATCGCTGCGCCGGTTGCCCGCTGCAGACGCCCGACCAGCGTCATGGTGTAGGCGGGGCGTCCAAAGAAATCCGCCCACACGCCTTCGCCGGCCTTGGGTGCCTGGTCGGGCAGCAGTCCGACCGTTCCCCCTTGCTGTAATGTTCGATAGAACGCGCGCACCCCGCGGAGATTCGCGGGCACGACGGTGGCCTGCCAGCGGCTCCGCCCGGCAATCATGGTCGGCTCGAGCCACGCTACCCTGGGCTGACGGTACATCACGGTCATCGGCAGCCGCTGCACGAAATAGAGCGAGACCATCTCGAAGCAGCCGAGGTGCGGCGTCACGATGATGATGCCCTTGCCGCGCGCGCGCGCAGCTTCCACGACCTCCCACCCATCGCACGCGACCGCCAGCCGCGCCACCTTATCGTCGCTGCCGAACCAGACGACGATCAACTCGAGCATCGCCTTGCCGGCTTCGGCGACCGCTCTGCGTCGCAGCGCTTCGCATTGCGCATCTCCGCTGCACACGCCGCTTGCATAGAGGTTTTCGCGCAGCCGCGCGGCGTACCGGGAAGAGCACCAGTAGACGATCCACCCGAGCGCCACGCCGGCGCGGTGCAGCCACGAGAGCGGCAGGCGGGCGAGCAGGCGGGATACCGCGACGAGCATGATTTTTGTTTATAAATCGAGGCTTATCTGCTATTCTATGCGCCTTTTTCGGTTTCACGAAACAACAAGATGAGCGATTTCCTGTTTACTTCCGAGTCCGTATCCGAAGGTCATCCCGACAAGGTCGCCGATCAAATTTCGGATGCTGTGCTCGACGCGGTGCTAGAGCAGGACAAATTCGGACGCGTCGCGGCCGAAACGCTGTGCGCCACGGGACTTGTCGTGATGGCGGGCCAGATCACCACCAAGGCCAACGTCAACTATGCAGAGCTGGCGCGCGACGTGATCAAACGCATCGGCTACGACGACTCCTCGACCGGTTTCGACTATCGCTCGTGCGCCGTGCTGACCGCCTACGACCGGCAGTCCTCCGACATCGCCCAGGGGGTGGACGAGGGCAAGGGCCTCGATCTCGAGCAGGGCGCGGGCGACCAGGGCCTGATGTACGGCTTCGCGTGCGACGAGACACCGCAGCTGATGCCGATGCCGATCTTCTACGCGCACCGCCTGATGGAGCGCCACGCGGAGGTGCGCAGGGACGGCCGGCTGCCGTGGCTGCGGCCGGACGCCAAGTCGCAGGTCTCGGTGCGCTACGCCAACGGCAAGCCGCACCACATCGACACCATCGTCATCTCGACCCAGCACGCAGAAGACATCTCGCACGAGCCGCTCTCCGAGGGTGTGATCGAGGAGATCGTGAAGCCGGTGCTGCCGAAGAACATGATCAGCAAGGAAACCCGCTTTCTCATCAATCCGACCGGCCGCTTCGTGATCGGCGGGCCGCTCGGCGACACCGGGCTGACCGGCCGCAAGATCATCGTGGACACCTACGGCGGCTACTCGCGCCACGGCGGCGGCGCGTTCTCGGGCAAGGACCCCTCGAAAGTGGATCGCTCAGCGGCCTACGCGGCGCGCCACGTGGCCAAGAATATCGTCGCGGCAGGGCTCGCGAGGAAGTGCGAAATCCAGGTCGCCTACGCGATCGGCGTTGCGCGGCCGGTGAGCGTCTACGTCGAAACCTTCGGCACCGGCACGATTCCCGATGAGCGCATCGCGAAGCTGGTCGAGAAGCATTTCGACCTGCGCCCCAAAGGGATCATCAAAGCCCTCGACCTCCTGCGCCCCATCTACCTCAAGACCGCGGCTTACGGCCACTTCGGGCGCGACGAGCCGGAATTCAGCTGGGAGGCGACGGACAAGGCGGCGGCGCTCAAAGCCGACGCCGGAAAATAGGCGGTGTGGCCGGGCAGCGGGAGCCTGCGGTATAATCTTCCCCGCTGAGGAGCGTTGCGACCGGAAATCCGGCCAGGCTCAGCACCAATCAACGGCGCTCGCATCGGAAACGATGCGGGCGTTTTGCTTTTATGGAGCAATTCATGACGACCACGACCAACGACTATCACGTCGCCGACCTGCGGCAGGCGGAGTTCGGGCGCAAGGAAATCGCGATCGCCGAGACCGAGATGCCCGGACTCATGGCGCTGCGCGAGGAATACCGGAGCAAGCAGCCCTTGAAGGGCGCACGCATCGCGGGGTCGCTGCACATGACGATCCAGACCGCGGTCCTGATCGAGACGCTGGTCAAGCTCGGGGCGCAGGTGCGCTGGGCGTCATGCAACATCTTCTCGACCCAGGATCACGCGGCCGCTGCGATCGCCGCCGCCGGTGTGCCGGTGTTCGCCTACAAGGGCGAGAGCCTTACCGAATACTGGGATTTCACCCACCGCATTTTCGAGTGGGCGGACGGCGGCACCCCGAACATGATCCTCGATGACGGCGGCGACGCCACCCTGCTCGCGACTCTCGGCACCCGCGCCGAAAAGGATCTCTCGCTCATCTCGCAGCCCTCGAATGAGGAGGAAACCGTGCTCTTCAACGCGATCGGGAGGCGCATCAAGGCGAAGCCGGGCTACTATTCGCGCATCCAGGCTGGCATCAAGGGCGTGACCGAGGAGACCACCACCGGTGTGCACCGGCTCTACCAGATGGAAAAGGACGGGCGGCTGCCGTTTCCGGCGATCAACGTCAACGACTCGGTGACCAAGTCGAAGTTCGACAATCTCTACGGCTGCCGCGAATCGCTCGTGGACGGCATCAAGCGGGCGACCGACGTGATGATCGCGGGCAAGGTCGCGCTGATCGCGGGCTACGGCGACGTCGGCAAGGGCTGTGCGCAGTCCCTGCGCGGGCTGGGCGCAGTCGTGTGGGTGACCGAGATCGATCCCATCTGCGCGCTGCAGGCGGCGATGGAAGGCTACCGCGTGGTGACGATGGAGTATGCCGCCGACAAGGCGGACATCTTCGTGACCGCGACAGGCAACCTTCGCGTCATCACTGTCGACCACATGAAGCGTATGAAACACAATGCGATCGTCGCCAACATCGGGCACTTCGATTCCGAGATCGACATTGCGGGGCTGAAGCAATACAAGTGGGACAACATCAAGCCCCAGGTGGATCACGTCATCTTCCCGGACGGCAAGCGGTTGATCGTGCTCGCCGAGGGGCGGCTCGTGAACCTGGGGTGTGCGACCGGGCATCCGAGCTTCGTGATGTCGAGCTCTTTCACCAATCAGGTGCTGGCCCAGATCGAGCTTTTCGGAAACACCGCGAAGTACCAGAAAAAAGTCTACGTGCTGCCCAAGCAGCTCGATGAGCGCGTCGCGCGGCTGCACCTGAAGAAGCTCGGAGCCGATCTCTCTGTCATGACCGAAGAGCAGTGCCGCTATATCGGCGTGGACATCGACGGGCCGTACAAGCCGGACCACTACAGATACTAGCGATGAGGACGGAATGCAGTCGCAGAAGACGCTCCCGAAAAACTTCAGTTTCGAGTTCTATCCCCCCAAGACGGCAGAGGGGAAGGAGCGGCTGCGCGCGACCTGGAAGCAGCTCGGGCAGCTGAAGCCCAAATACTTCTCCTGCACTTACGGCGCGGGCGGCTCCACGCGCGAAGGCACGCTCGAGACCGTGCTCGAGATCCGCGCGGCGGGATATGAGGCGGCGCCGCACATTTCGTGCGTGGCTTCCTCCCGCGAGGACCTGAGGGCCCAGCTCGAGCGCTACAAGAGCAATGGAATCCGGCACGTGGTGGCGTTGCGGGGCGACCTCCCCTCGGGACTCGCCTCGCTCGGCGAGCTGCGCTACGCCAACGAACTCGTCGCCTTCATCCGCGAGACCACGCGGGACTGGTTCAAGATCGAGGTCGCCTGCTATCCCGAATTTCACCCCGAGACTCGCTCGGCCGCC
>DATICE010000056.1:0-23006 GCA_035456985.1 Burkholderiales bacterium
CTGGATGCCTTCGAGCACTGACTGATACTCGGCTTTGGTAGCGGTGCCGGACAGGAACAGTACCCCTGTCGCCGAATCGTATGGCGTTACCGTAATAGCGGCGGTGCCTGTGGCCGTGAGTAGATCATTGACGCGATCGACATTGGAAACGGTAATAGTGGCCGACTCGATATTGACGTCGTCCACATCTGTCACCGGCACTGAGCTGTCCACTACGACCGCAGGCGCGCTCTGCGTATAAGCGGTTGATGCATCGGCGGTCACCGCCGGCGCGTCGTTCACCGCGGTGACGTCGATCGTCATCGTGTTGGGCGCGGCATCGAAGGCCGGCCCGCCGGTGTCGCGCACGCTGAAGGTGAAGGACGCGTAGCCCAGGCCGTTGGCGTTCGCGGCCGGGGTGAAGCGCAGGTTGCCGGCGGTGATGTCGGCGAGCAGGATCACGTCGTTGGCGGCGACCGGGCCGGAGCCAAAGAGCGTGAGCGTGCCCGCGAGGGGCAGCGTGTCGATGCGCACGGCCGAGAGCGCATCGCCGCTGTCCACGTCGGTGAAGCCGAAGTCGGCCGCCGTGAAGTTGTAGGTGGTGTCCTCGTTGGTGACGACGGTGTTATCGGTGCCGGCGGGCGCGTCGTTCACCGCGGTGACGTCGACCGTCAGCGTGTAGGTCGCGGCGCTGAAGTCGGTGCCGTCGGAGACCTCGAAGCCGATGGTGGCATACGGGCTGCCGTTCTCGTTCGGATCGGGCACGAAGCGCAGGCGGTTTGCGTTGATGTCGGCGGTGCTGATGACCTGGTTCACCGTGACCGCGGTCCAGGAGCCGAGCCCGTCGGTGTCGTATTCGAGCAGCCCGTCGGTGGCGAGCGCGCTGATCCTCACCGCGGCAAGCGGGTTGCTCTCCACGTCGCTGTAGGTGCCAAAATCGGTGACCGCGAGCACCGTGGTGGTGTCCTCGGCGATCGTCAACGTGTCATTGGTCGAGACCGGCGCGTCGTTCACCGCGACCACGGTAACCGTGGCGGTGGCCAAGTTCGAGTTATTTGATCCATCGTTCGCCACAAAATTGATCGAGCGGGCGGTGGTGTTGGGGTTTTCCGAGCTGTTGTTATATGTGATCGTGCGCAGCACCTGCTGATAGTTGGCGACGGTATCCCAGCCCGAGAGGGTCAACACGCCGGTGCCTGGGTTGTAGCTTGCGGTGATCGAGGTGCCGCTGGTATTGGCCGAAAGCGACTCGGCAGCTCCATCGAGCAGGTTAGCGATGGTGACAGTTAGGGAGGATAGATTGGGGCTGTCAACATCGCCGAGTGTCGCGTCAGTCGTGTCGATGATAAACACCGCCCCCGCATTTTCGGTGAATGTCGTGGCATAACCGGTGCCAGCACCGGATGCATCCAGATCGAGCGTCGGGGCAGCGTTCGTGTGCCAGTTGACTATAAGTTCAGGCCGGAAGCCTGCGGTCCCGCCCTCGGATGAGTCGAAAATCCAGCCGTCATTGCCGCTGTTGAGAATTGCCCATCCATAGTTGTTGGCCGTGCCACTGGACCAGGCTTGCACGGTCGCCACCAGATTCGCACCGGAAAATATGACGTCCACGGCCCCGGGGGCCGCTACGGAACTGTCAACGGTTGCGTTATAGTCAGCAGGCGAGGTCAGACCGCCACCCATCGAGTTCCAGGTCGCTGTGCTCTCGACCCAGTCAACGATCATCCGGTGGAGGCTGACGGTGTTAGTCGTGGCGTCAATGCCGTGTAGGATTAGCTGGGCGCTATCAATGATGGCACCGACTGGAATCTGGCTCGCACCAACGCCAAAGATGTTGTCGAACCGGATCATTCCCTGAAGTTCACCGCCTTGCTCAGCAGAGTCAACGGCGACCGTAGGGTCCGATCCATAGTTGGTGCCTTGGTTGGCCATCCTCCCCCATATCTGCGTGTCTTGGGTGCCGCTGTATCCGTTAACGCCTTCCTGGAACGTCGTAGTAGCGAGCACAGCGAACCATTGCTCCTGCACTTCCGAAGTGAGCACGATGGACGCCTCAATCGCGCCGAAGGCGTACTCGAGGTTCCAGTCGCCCCCATAGGCCCAGTTGCCCGTGGTGTTGGTCGAGGCGGTGACGTCCGCACCGGTAACGGCGGCGAGGGCGTCGACAAAAGCCCGCCCCGATTCGCCCGCGGCGACGTCGCAGCCATAGAGCAGAATATCGGCACCGTCCGAAAGGCTCGAGCTCCAGGCAGCGAGTTCGCCGGCGCGCGACTCGATCGTCTCCAGCGTCAGGTCACTGGTTGCGAGAAAGATCCTGCCCGGGGTGCCATGCGAGACGATGTGGATCGCGCCCACGTCGGTTCGGCCCGCTAGCGTCTCGGTAATTTGCGCGATTCCGTCGCGTGCGGGGTCGAGAATCACGACCTCGACTCCCGGCCGTGCCATTCCGGCCAGCTGTTGATAGTCGCGAACGGCCGGGTCGATGAAGAGAAGCTCGTTGTCCGTAGCGCTCGCCTCCAGAGCGAGCGCTACGGTTTCCATGAGCGACGCCTCGCTCACTTCGGCGGTACTTGTCTGGACCTGTTGCTCGGCTGCGACCGATTCAGTTTCCGCCTGCTGGGTCTCCTGAACCTCGGGGGCGGGCACCGGCTCCTGCTGATCGACCGTCGCCGCCGCGGCGCCGTCGAACAGGAACCGCGGCTCCAGCGCGAACATTTGGCGCCGGGGCCGATGCGTCCGGGGGGCCGCTTTAGCTTTCTTCTTTGACCTGGAGGTCGTCATAAATCCGACAACTCAAGAATTCCGTGATCCCTTGTTAATCTAATAATTGACTCGAATTATTAACGCTAACTATTTAAGTTTCAATGAATTTTTGTCTAAAAATGCGAAATAGCGCACTGCTGCATCCTTGGCGCTGCCTATTTCGCAACGATTTGACGCAAGAACCATGCAAACGCGCCCGCCTCCTTGCCGCATAACTTATTGAACAGAATAGAAAAAAAACAGTGACGAAAGTCTCATTCAGGAAACGCCGGTGAGCGCCGCAAAAGCGGAATCCCGGGGTAAACCGGTCACGGAAGGGGCGTGCTGGGGCGCCGACGGCGAAGGGGACGCCTTGGCCTTTAGAGAATCAGGATGGCGCGAAAGTCGTTGACGTTGGTGCGGGTAGGGCCGGTGACGACGAGGTCGCCGAGTGCCGAGAAGAAGCCATAGCCGTCGTTGTCGTCGAGCAGGCGCGCGGCGTCGAGTTGCTTCTGCCGCGCCCGCTTCAGCGAGTCCGGCGCGAGGATCGCCCCAGCGTTGTCCTCGGATCCATCGATACCGTCTGTGTCGCAGGCAAGCGCATGAACGTTCTCCGCGCCGTTCAGGTCCACCGCGAGAGCGAGCAGGAACTCCGCGTTGCGGCCGCCACGTCCCCTGCCGCGCACGGTGACGGTGGTCTCACCACCCGATATCAGCGCGACCGGAGGCGGGTAGGGCATTCCGTGCCGCCGAATTTCCCTTGCGAGTGCACCATAGACCTTCGCCACTTCGCGCGATTCCCCGGTGACGGAATCGCCGAGAATTGCCGGATGAATGTCGTGGCCGATGAAGAAGCTGGCGGCGACCTGCAGCGACTGCTGGGCGGTGGCGATGACCCGGTTCTCGACTCGCTTGAAGATGCGCGAGCCCGGCTTGGGCGTTTCCGGAACCGCGCCTTTCGCTCCGCGCGCGAGGTGCTGGGCGACTGCTTTCGGCGCCTTCACGT
Organism: Burkholderiales bacterium; assembly: GCA_035456985.1. Taxonomy (GTDB): domain Bacteria; phylum Pseudomonadota; class Gammaproteobacteria; order Burkholderiales; family SG8-41; genus SG8-41. The sequence continues at coordinate 3,728 of DATICE010000056.1, forward strand.
CATAGCGCCTGAGAACGTCGAGCGCGTCCTGGAACGTGCTCGGATCTGGCGCACACGGCCCGGAGGCGATGTGCGTCGGATCGTCGCCGGTCACGTCGGATATCACCAGGGCCACGACCGGCGCGCGGCACGCCGCTGCGAGCCTTCCGCCCTGAATCGAGGATAGATGCTTTCGAACCGTGTTCATGTCCTGGATCGGCGCACCGCACCTCAACAGCTCGCGCGTGGTGGACTTGAGGTCGGCCATGCTGATGTTCTCGGCGGGAAGCGAGAGCAGGGCGGAGCCGCCGCCCGAGATGAGGACGAGCAGGAGATCGTCGGGCGTTAGAGTCTTCGCACGCCGCAGGATTTCCTGCGCCGCTTTCTCGCCGCTTTCATCCGGCACCGGGTGGGCGGCCTCGATCACGGTGATGCGGCCGGTCATCAGCCCGTGCTGGTAGCGGGTGATGACGAGGCCGTCGAGCGGCTTGCCCGCCGGCCAGTTCCGCTCCACCGCCAGCGCCATTGCCGCGGCCGCCTTTCCGGCGCCGACCACCAAGGTGCGGCCCTTCGGCGGCGCGGGCAGATGCTGCGGCACGATCTTCAGCGGGTCGGCAGCGGCGAGCGCGGCATGGAAACTTCCAAGCAGCAGGTCGCGCGGTTCCATCACTGAAGAACGTTTTTCAGGTACTGCCCCGTATGGCTCGCCTTGCTTTTCGCCACTTCCTCGGGCGTGCCCTCGGCGATGACCCGTCCGCCGCCTTCGCCGCCCTCGGGGCCGAGATCGATCACCCAGTCGGCGGTCTTGATGACGTCGAGGTTGTGCTCGATGACGACCACTGTGTTGCCGTGGTCGCGCAGCCGGTGGAGCACGCGCAGCAGGAGGTCGATGTCGTGGAAATGCAGTCCCGTGGTGGGCTCGTCGAGGATATAGAGCGTCCTGCCGGTGTCGCGCTTCGAGAGCTCCAGGGAGAGCTTCACGCGCTGCGCCTCGCCGCCGGAGAGGGTGGTCGCGCTTTGCCCGAGCGTGATGTAGCCGAGCCCGACATCGAGCAGTGTCTGGAGCTTTCTCGCGATCGCCGGCACGGCGCCGAAGAATTCCCCTGCCTGCTCCACCGTCATTTGCAGCGCCTCGTGAATGTTCCGCCCCTTGTAGCGCACGTCGAGCGTCTCGCGGTTGTAGCGCTCGCCGTGGCACACGTCGCACGGCACGTAGATGTCGGGGAGGAAATGCATCTCCACCTTGATCACGCCGTCGCCCTGGCACGCTTCGCACCGCCCGCCCTTGACGTTGAACGAGAAGCGCCCGGAGCCGTAGCCGCGGGCGCGCGCCTCCGGAACGCCTGCAAAGAGCTCGCGCATCGGTGTGAAGAGCCCGGTATAGGTGGCGGGATTGGAGCGCGGGGTACGGCCGATCGGGCTCTGGTCCACGCTCACCACCTTGTCGAAGTGCTCGACGCCGCTGATCGACTCGAAGGCGGCCGGCTCGAGCGGGCTGTCATTCAGCGCGCGCGCCACCGCGTTATGGATCGTGTCGTTGATGAGCGTCGACTTGCCCGATCCCGAGACGCCGGTCACGCATACGAAGAGCCCCACCGGCAGGCTCACGCCGAGGTGCTTGAGGTTGTTTCCGCTCGCCCCGCTCACAGCGAGCTGGCGCTTGGGGTTTGGCCGGTGGCGCAGCGCCGGCACCTCGATGCGCCGCCGCCCCGAAAGGTACTGGCCGGTGAGCGATTCCGGGTGCGCGGCGATCTCCCGCAGCGTGCCCGCCACGACGACCTTGCCGCCGTGCTCGCCGGCGCCCAGCCCCATGTCGACGACATGATCGGCGGCGGAAATCGCCTCCTGATCGTGCTCGACCACGATTACCGTGTTGCCGGCATCGCGCAGGCGCTTCAACGTCGCGAGCAGCCGGGCGTTGTCGCGCTGGTGCAGCCCGACCGATGGCTCGTCGAGTACGTACATCACCCCGGTCAGGCCCGAGCCGATCTGGCTTGCCAGCCGGATGCGCTGCGCTTCGCCCCCCGACAGAGTTTCCGCCGAGCGGTCGAGCGAGAGATAGTCGAGCCCGACGTTGTTGAGGAACGTGATGCGATTGAGGATTTCCCTGACGATCTTCTCCGCGATCGCCTGCCGATTGCCGGTGAGCGTGAGGGTCTCGAAGAACCGGCTCGCCTGCGCCAGCGTCAACGCGCTCACGGCGAAGATGGCGCGGCCGGCGACGGTGACGTGGCGCGCCTCGCGCCGCAGTCGCGTGCCGTTGCACTCGGGGCAGGCGTGGGAATTCAGGTGCTTGGCGAGCTCCTCGCGCACCACGATCGAATCGGTCTCGCGGTAGCGGCGCTCGAGGTTGGGGATCACGCCCTCGAACGGATGCTCGCGCACGTGCTTGCTGCCGCGCTCTCCGACGTAGGTGAACCGGATCTTGTCGGTGCCCGAGCCGTGCATCACCGCCGCGCGCACGTTCTCCGGGAGCTCGCCGAACGGCGTCTCGATATCGAAGCCATAGTGCTGCGCGAGGCACTGAAGCATCTGGAAGTAGAACTGGTTACGGCGGTCCCAACCCTTGATTGCGCCGGAGGCGAGCGAGAGGTCGGGAAAGGCGGCGACACGCTTAGGGTCGAAGAAGGTGACCGTGCCGAGTCCGTCGCAGCGCGGGCAGGCGCCCATCGGGTTGTTGAACGAGAACAGCCGCGGCTCGAGCTCCGGCAGCGAGTAGCTGCATACCGGGCAGGCGAATCGGGCCGAAAAGAGATGCTCCTTTCCGGAATCCATCTCGATCGCGAGCGCGCGCCCGTCGGAGTGGCGCAGCGCCGTCTCGAACGATTCGGCGATCCGCTGTTTCGCGTCGCCGCGGACCTTGACCCGGTCCACCACCACCTCCACCGTGTGCTTGACGTTCTTCTTCAGCTTGGGCAGCCCGTCGATCTCGTACACGGTGCCGTCCACCCGCAGCCGCACGAAGCCCTGCGCGCGCAGCTCCTCGAAGAGGTCGGCCTGCTCGCCCTTGCGGCCGACGATCAGGGGAGCGAGGATCATCAACCGCGTGTCCTGCGGCAGCTCCATCACGTGGTCCACCATCTGCGCGACGCTCTGCGCCGAGAGCTGGATCGCGTGCTCGGGGCAGTGCGGATCGCCGATGCGCGCGTAGAGCAGGCGCAGGTAGTCGTGGATCTCGGTGATGGTGCCGACGGTGGAGCGGGGATTGTGGCTCGCCGCCTTCTGCTCGATCGAGATCGCGGGCGAAAGTCCCTCGATCAGGTCCACGTCCGGCTTTTCCATGAGCTGCAGGAATTGCCGCGCGTAGGCCGAGAGCGACTCGACGTAGCGGCGCTGCCCTTCAGCGTAGAGGGTGTCGAAGGCAAGCGAGGACTTGCCGGAGCCCGACAATCCCGTGATCACGATCAGCCGGTTGCGCGGCAGGTCGAGGCTGATGTTCTTGAGGTTGTGGGTGCGCGCGCCGCGCACACGGATGTACTCGGTTGCGCGCGCGGTGTCGGGCCCCGCGCTCTGCAATCGTACGACGGTGGGGCGGTGGGCGGCCAAGGGTGGCAGGAATCGAACCTAAACCTGTTAATATACAGAAGTATCCCTCCTTTTCCCAACCCGCTTCACTCCCCATGAGCGCGAGCCGCATGAGCCCGGAAGAATTGCGCGCGTCCATTGCGCTCGCTGGAATTTTCGGGCTGCGCATGCTGGGCATGTTCGTGATCCTGCCGGTATTCGCGATCCATGCGGAGAGCCTGCCCGGGGGCGATAACCTGACGCTCGTCGGCATCGCCATTGGGATCTACGGCCTCACGCAGGCCTGTCTCCAGATTCCCTTCGGATGGTGGTCGGACCGCTACGGCAGGAAGCCCGTGATCTACGCCGGGCTCGCGGTGTTCGCGGTGGGCAGCTTCATCGCTGCGCTCGGCGTCCACATCTGGGTCGTGATCCTGGGCCGCATGCTGCAGGGTGCCGGCGCGATTTCCGCAGCGGTGATGGCAATGGCCGCAGACCTCACGCGCGACGAGCACCGCGCCAAGGCGATGGCGATGATCGGCTCGACCATCGGCGCGACCTTCGCGCTTTCGCTGGTGCTCTCGCCGTGGCTGAACCGGGTAATCGGAGTGCCGGGGATCTTCGTCATGACCGGCGTGCTGGTCCTGTGCGCGGTCTGGGTGGTCCATGCGCTCGTTCCCGACGTGCAACATCCATCGCACCACACGGACATGCGCGGGCTCGTGCAGCTCACGGCCGCGCTGCGCGATCCGCAGCTCGCGCGTCTCGACTACGGGGTTTTCGCGCTGCATGCTGTGCTGATGGCGCTGTTCATCGCCGTGCCGCTCGAACTGCGCGCGGCCGGCCTGCCGGTGGATCGGCACTGGCTGGTCTACCTGCCGGTCATGGCGGGCTCCTTTCTGCTGATGCTGCCGGCCCTGGTCGGAACCGCCCGGCCCGCTCGCATGAAAGCGGCGTTCATCGGGTCGATCACCCTGCTCTTCGTGAGCCAGGTGGCGCTGCCTTGGCTGACCGGGGAGGCCTGGCTGCTGGGAGCGCTGTTGCTTGTGTTCTTCACCCCCTTCAATGCGCTCGAAGCGCACCTGCCGACGCTGATCTCCCGGGTCGCGCCGGCCAGCACCCGCGGCATGGCGATCGGCATTTTCGCCAGCATCCAGTTTTTCGGCGCTTTTTTCGGCGCGGCGGCGGGCGGCTACCTGTATGGTCGATGGGGCACGGTGGGCATTGTCATCCTCAACGCGGTTCTGATCGTTATCTGGCTTGCAGTTGCGGCCGGCACGCGTGTGCCGGCACCGCGCTCCATACGTGCCTACGCGCTCCCGGCACTGGACCGCGGGGAGGCCGCCGTTCTGCGGGTGCAGCTACTGGCGCAGCCAGGCGTGCACGAGGCGCGGGTCGCCAGCGCCGAGCGCCACGCCTATCTCACGGTGGACAGTGCGGTATTTGATGAGCAGAATGTGCTGAAGCTGATACAGCGCGACTCGTGACTGTCGGATCCTGATTTACCGTTCCACTTGAGGAGCATCGAAAAATGGCTTCCGTAAACAAGGTGATACTCATCGGCAACCTCGGCGCCGACCCCGAAACCCGCTACCTGCCGAGTGGCGACGCGGTCACCAACATCCGCATCGCGACCTCCGAGAAGTGGAAGGACAAGAGCGGCGAGCAGCAGGAGCACACCGAATGGCACCGCATTGCGTTTTTCGGCAAGCTTGCGGAGATCGCCGGCGAGTACCTCAAGAAGGGCTCGCCCGTGTACGTCGAGGGCCGCATCCGCACCCGCAAGTGGCAGGACAAGGAGAGCGGCCAGGACCGTTATTCGACCGAGATCGTCGCCGACCGCATGCAACTCCTCGGCGCGCGCGGCGCCGGTGGCGGGGCGGAGCCCATGACGCGGGAGCCCGCGGCAGCCGCTGCCGGTGGCAACAGCAAGCCGCAGCAGAAAAAGGGTGGAGCCTTCGACACGATGGACGACGACATCCCCTTCTAGGGACGCGGGATGACATAGGAAACTCCCCTCCTGGCCGAGGGTGAGCCGGGGTTTCGAGGAGCGTGCCTCCGAGCCGGCGAACGACCGACGCGATGCAGCGCGGCGGGAGGGGCGGAGTGGCACCGAAGGTGACGGGGTGGTGGGAGCCGAATTCGCGGTGCCATGACAGACGTCATTGATGATTGCATCGCCCGGGCGCGGGCAAGCGGCAAGCGCCCGGTCTTCGCGGAAGGACATGACGAGCGCATCGTCGCCGCGGCACGGCGGCTGAAGGACGAGCGCATCTCGGATCCCGTCGTGCTCGGTTCGGCCGCCGATATCGGAGCGGCCGCGGAGCGCGCGGGCGTTTCTCCAGAAGGTATTTCCACCATCGATCCGCAAACGAGCGGCCGGATCGGCGCCTACGCGGAGCTGTATGCGATGGGCCGGCCGGACGCGGGCAAGAAGATCGCGGAGCGGCTCGTGCGCAAGCCGCTCTTCTACGGCGGCATGATGGTCAAGGCCGGCGACGCGGACGCGATGATTGCCGGCGTGAGCACCACCACCGGGCGCGTCATCGAAGCGGGCCTGATGACGGTGGGGCTGGCCGCGGGCATTCGCACGCCGTCTAGCTTCTTCTTGATGATCGTTCCGGATGCCGCCGGCGGGGCGCCGAAGAGCTTCATCTACGCCGACTGCGCGGTCAACGTGGACCCGGATTCCGAGGCGCTCGCCGACATCGCGCTCGCCTCCGCGGAGAGCTGCCGCGCGCTGCTGGGGGAATCGCCCCGCGTCGCGCTGCTCTCGTTCTCCACCAAGGGCAGCGCGCAGCACGCGCGCGTCGAGAAAGTGATTCGCGCGCTCACGCTCGCCCGCGGCCGCGCGCCGGATCTCGCGATTGACGGCGAGCTGCAGGCGGATGCCGCGCTGGTGCCGGCGATCGCGGCGAAGAAGCTCAAGGGCGGGAGTCCGGTCGCGGGACGGGCGAACGTCCTCGTCTTCCCCGATCTCGATTCCGGAAATATCGCCTACAAGCTCACGCAATGCCTGGCTGGCGCGCGCGCCATCGGCCCGGTGCTGCAGGGATTCGCGCGCCCGGTGAGCGACCTCTCGCGCGGGGCGAGCGTGGAGGACATCGTCGCCACCGCAGCGCTCGTACTCGCGCGCGCTTAGCGCTGTTCGATCGGCACGTACGGCCGGGGCTCGGGGCCGTTGTAAAGGGTGAGCGGGCGGAGAAGGATGTTGTTCTCGAGCTGCTCGAGCACCTGCACGGTCCAACCCGGCACACGCCCCACGGCGAAGATCGGGACGAAGAGGTCTTCCGCGATGCCGTTCAGGAAGTAGACGACGCCCGCGTAGAAATCCACGTTGACATTGACGCCGTGGCGGGCGTACGGCTTCATCGCTTCGACCACGGCTTCGAGGATCTTGTACCAGTGCGGCTGGCCCATCTCGCGCGAGAGCTTTTCGACGCCGGCACGCATGTGGCGCGCGCGCGGGTCTTCGGCGCGATAGACGCGGTGGCCGAAGCCCATCACCGGCTCGCCGTTCGCGCGCTTGGTCTTCACGTACTCGGCCGCCCGCGACGCGTCGCCGATCTCCTGCGCCATGCGCATGACGTTCTCCGCCGCGCCGCCGTGCGCGGGGCCGGCGAGCGCCGCGACCGCCGCCGTGATCGCGCCGTGGAGATCGGCGTCAGTACCGGCCACCACACGCGCTGCGAACGACGATGCGTTCGAGCCGTGCTCGGCATGCAGCACCATGTCGATGTCCATGAGGCGCGCGGCATCCGCGCTGGGCGCTCTTCCCTTGAGCATGTAGAGAAAGTTCGCCGCATGCGCGAGCTTCGGATCGGGTGCCACAGGCGCGCGCCCGTTTCGAATATGTTCGTGCGCGGCGACGATCATCGGGACCTGTGCCGTGAGCCGGATGCCTTTGCGCAGGGTTGCCGCGGGCGACTTGTCGGCGGTCTCGGGGTCGAACGCGGACAGTGCCGATACGGTGGTGCGGAGCACGTCCATCGGGTGCGCCGTCTTGATGGTATCGATGAGGCCGTAGACCGCCTCCGGCAGCGCCCGCGCCGCCTTGAGTTCAGAGGTGAATGCGTCGAGCTGCGTGCGGCCGGGCAGATCGCCTTTCAGCAGCAGGTAGCAGGTTTCCTCGAACGTCGAACGCTCGGCGAGGTCGTGGATTGAATAGCCGCGATAGCGCAGCTCGCCGGCGCGCCCGTCGATGTGGCACACGCGCGAGCGGTCGAAGTAGACGCCCTTCAGTCCGCGGTGAATCTCGATTTTCTCGTCGGTTTCGCTCATGGCAGGTCTCTCCCCCGGGTGGGGACGCGTATGCACACTCTGCAGGTCTTGAGGGTAAGCGTGTGCGTCCCCATTATAGCGTTTACGATCCGTAACCGATTCAGATATAATGCTTTTCCCCGTTTGAGGTGCAGTCATGCCGATCTACGAATACCGCTGTAACGCGTGCGGGCACGAGAAGGAAGTGCTGCAGCGCATGAGCGACAAGCCGCTGACCAAGTGCCCGGAGTGCGGCAAGCGCGCCTTTCACAAGCTGGTGAGCGCGGCGGGCTTCCAGCTGAAGGGCACGGGCTGGTACGCGACCGACTTCAAGAACAGCGGGGCGAAGCCCGCGGCCAAGCAGGGCAAGTCCGAATCGAAGCAGGACAAGCCTGCCGAGAGTTCCGGTAAGGATTCCTCCAAGCCCGCCGCTGCCTGCGGCGCGGGCGCCTGCCCGGCCTGCAGCTAGTCCCGGCGCGCGGGCCGCCGCGCGTTCGCGGGGTTCTCATGAGCCGCAAGCACCTCATCCGGCGCTATTTCATCACCGGGCTCCTGATCTGGGTGCCGTTGGTGATCACGCTGTGGGTGCTCGACCTTCTGGTCGGCACCATGGACCAGACCCTGCTGCTGCTGCCGGCCCAGTGGCGGACCGAGTCCTGGATCGGCGTACACGTGCCCGGCCTGGGCGTGATCCTGACGCTCGTGGTCGTGTTCGCGACCGGCGTATTCGCCGCCAACATCATCGGCCAGCAGCTGGTGAGATTCTGGGAAGGCGTGCTCGCGCGCATACCCGTGGTGAACTCGATCTACACGGGGGTGAAGCAGGTCAGCGACACGCTGTTCGCGCCGGGCGGGAAGGCATTCCGCAAGGCGCTGCTGGTCCAGTGGCCGGGCCCCGGCAGCTGGACGATCGCCTTCCTCACCGGCACGCCGGGCGGCGACGTCGTGAAGCATCTCAAGGGCGACTACGTGAGCATCTATGTCCCGACCACGCCCAATCCCACCAGCGGGTATTTCGTGATGGTACCGCGCGATGCCGTGATCGAGCTCGACATGACAGTGGACGAGGCGCTCAAGTACATCATTTCGATGGGCGTGGTCGTGCCCGACAGCGCCGCCCGCAGGAGCGGGCTCGCTGCCCCATCCGCCGCAAAGCCGCCCAGGGCCGTCAACGAATAGAAAAAACGCGGCATGCGTAGCGAATACTGCGGGCGCATTAACCGCGCCCACCTGGGCCAGGCCGTGACGCTGTTCGGCTGGGTGAACCGCCGCCGCGACCACGGCGGGGTGATCTTCGTCGACTTGCGCGACCGCGAGGGGCTGGTGCAGGTGGTGTGCAACCCGGATTCCCCGGAGACCTTCAGTACGGCGGACCGGCTGCGCGCGGAATTCGTGATCCGCGTAGACGGCACCGTCCGCGAGCGCCCCGCGGGCACGGTCAATCCCGAGCTCGCGAGCGGCGAGGTGGAGGTGCTGGCGCGGACGATCGCCATTCTCAACGCGTCACTGGCACCGCCCTTCCAGATCGACGATGAGCACCTGTCGGAAACGGTGCGGCTCGAGAACCGCGTGCTCGATCTGCGGCGCCCCGCCATGCAGAAGAACCTGCGGCTGCGCCACGCGGTGGCACGGGCCGTGCGCGGCTTCCTCGACGGCCACGGCTTCATCGACATCGAGACCCCCATGCTCACGCGCTCCACTCCGGAGGGCGCGCGCGACTACCTGGTGCCCTCGCGCGTGCACGCGGGCGAGTTCTATGCGCTGCCGCAGTCGCCGCAGCTCTTCAAGCAGCTGCTGATGATCGCGGGCTACGACCGCTATTACCAGATCGTGAAGTGCTTCCGCGACGAGGACCTGCGCTCCGACCGCCAGCCGGAGTTCACGCAGATCGACATCGAGACGTCCTTCCTCGACCAACGCGAGATCACTGTATTGATGGAACAGTTGATCCGCCACGTGTTCAAGGAAGGGATCGGCGTCGATCTGCCTGACCCGTTCCCGCGTCTCTCCTATGACGAGGCCATCCGCCGCTACGGCAGCGACAAGCCGGACCTGCGCGTGCCGCTGGAGCTGACCGAATTGACGGACGTAATGAAGGGCGTCGCCTTCAAGGTGTTCGCGGGTCCCGCAGCCATGGCAGGCGGGCGCGTGGCGGGGCTGCTCGTGCCGCGCGGCGGCGAGCTGACGCGCGGCGAGATCGACGCTTATACAGAATTTGTTGGTGGCCACGGCGCCAAGGGGCTCGCCTGGATCAAGGTAAACGACGTCGCGAAGGGTCGCGAAGGCCTCCAGTCGCCGATCGTCAAGAACCTTTCCGACGAGGCGCTGAGGGCGCTCGTGGAGCGCTCCGGCGCGAAGGACGGCGACCTCATGTTCTTCGGCGCGGACCGGGCCAAGGTCGTCAACGACGCGCTCGGCGCGCTGCGGGAGAAAATCGGGCACGAGCGCGGCTACGCGCAGCCCGGCTGGCGCCCGCTGTGGGTGCTCGACTTCCCGATGTTCGAATGGGACGAGGAGGAGAAGCGCTGGAACGCGATGCACCATCCCTTCACCTCGCCCGCCGACGGCCACGAAGACCGGCTCGAAACCGATCCGGGCGCGGCGCGTGCCAAGGCCCACGACATGGTGCTGAACGGTTGGGAGATCGGCGGCGGCTCGGTGCGGATCCACCGCTCTGATATCCAGCAGAAGGTGTTCCGGGCGCTCGCAATCGGCCCCGACGAGGCGCAGGCCAAGTTCGGCTTCCTGCTCGACGCGCTGCAGTACGGCGCACCCCCCCATGGTGGCATCGCGTTCGGGCTCGACCGCATCGTTGCGCTGATGGCGGGCGCGGATTCGATCCGCGACGTGATCGCGTTTCCCAAGACGCAGCGCGCGCAGTGCCTGCTCACGCATGCGCCGAGCGCGGTGGACGAGCGGCAGCTGCGGGAGCTGCACATCCGGCTGCGCTCGGAAAAGCAGTGATCAGCGATGAATGAAGGGTGATCAGTGACGGGTAGTGCGTGGCGCCGCTTCGCGGCGGCGCTGCTGGCCGTATCGCTGTTGGCCTGTGAGGGTTCGGTAGCGAACACTGCAGCCGACGCGATTCCCGAGGTCGCCGTCGGCGAACTGCCGGAGCAGGCGCGCCAGACGGTCGCGCTGATCCGCAAAGGTGGACCGTTTCCCTACCGGCGTGACGGGGCGGTGTTCGGCAACTTCGAGGAAAAGCTCCCCACCCGGGCGCGCGGCTACTACCGCGAGTACACGGTGCGCACGCCCGGTGCGAAGGATCGCGGGGCGCGACGCATCGTTGCCGGCCGCGGCGGGGAGCTCTATTACACGGACGATCACTACAACAGTTTCCGGCGCATCAAGGAGCCGTGACGTGGCGAAATACGAGGGGATCATTCGCGGCGGCCGTTCGGGCGTGTACGCTGCCCCGCGACTGGTGGGTCCGCTGCGGGCGGCAGCGAAGCGCGCGGGCATCGCATGGCTCGACCTCGACCTTTCCGGCGTGGCGGATCGCGACGCATTCCTGCGGCGCTGCGGCGAGACGTTCCCACTGCCCGGCTATTTCGGGCACAACTGGGACGCGCTGCACGAATGCCTGCTGGATCTCGCCGGGCGCGGGATGCCGGGGGCCATCGTGCACTGGCGGCGCGGCATGGTCCTGGCGCGCCGCGCGCCGGACGCAGTAACGACCGCGTTCAGGATTCTGCAGGATGTGGCCGCTTACTGGAGCGGGAGCGGGCGGACCTTTCTCGTGGTCGTGGACCGGGACAGCGCGCGCGGCCACGCCGTGCCGCCATTGCGCTAAATTCCTGTGGCTTACAAGATCCCGGTGTCGGTGCTGGTCGTGGTGTACACGCCGGAGCTCGACGTGCTGCTGCTCGAGCGCGCCGACCGACCGGGCTTCTGGCAGTCCGTCACCGGCAGCCAGGACGAAGGCGAAACGCTGCACGAAACCGCCGTGCGCGAGCTGAGAGAGGAGACCGGGCTCGACGCGGCGCGTTACGAGCTGACCGACTGGCGCAGACAGAATCGCTACGAGATCTACCGGCGCTGGCGCAGCCGCTATGCGCCCGGGATCACCCACAACGTCGAGCACGTGTTCGGCCTGTGCGTGCCGCAGTCGCTGGAGATCGCGTTGCAGCCGAAAGAGCATTTGCGCCACGAATGGCTGCCGTGGCGCGCCGCTGCGGAGAAGGTTTTTTCGTGGAGCAATGCCGAGGCCATCCGCGGGTTGCCGGAGCGCGCGCGGACGGCCGGTCGAAAACCCTGACCAGAATACGGACTCTGCGGAAGTCGGTCGCACCAATGGAGCGTTTTTCTGTCATATCATTACTGCTTTCAGGGCCGCCTGGACGGGAACACGAAGGCTAATGGATACTGCGACCATCGCATTTGACAGTTACAAGCCGCTTGCCGACGAGGCGTGCGACGCGCGCATTCGCGCCGCGCGCGCGGCACTTGGCCAGCAAGCGGTAATCCTCGGCCACCACTACCAGCGCCCCGAGGTCTACAAGCATGCCGACCTGACCGGCGACTCGCTCCAGCTCTCCAAGCTCGCGGCGGCGACCGAATCGCAATACATCGTGTTCTGCGGCGTGCATTTCATGGCTGAAGTGGCGGACATCCTGTCCAAGCCCGGGCAGGTCACCATACTTCCCGACCTCGGCGCCGGCTGCTCGATGGCCGATATGGCCAACCTTGCCAAGGTCGAGCGCGCGTGGCGCGACCTCTCGACGGTGCTCGACCCCGACCAGCAGGTCACGCCGGTCACCTACATCAACTCCGCTGCGGATCTGAAGGCGTTCTGCGGCGAGCACGGTGGCATCGTCTGCACGTCCTCCAACGCACGCGAGATCCTCGCGTGGTCGTTCAGGCAGCGCGACAAGGTGCTGTTCTTCCCCGACCAGCACCTCGGCCGCTGGACCGGTTACCTGATGGACATTCCGCTCGCCGAGATGCTGGTGTGGGACCCGGACGAGGAGCTCGGAGGGCTCACGCCGCAGCAGATCAAGATGGCGAAGATCCTGCTGTGGAAGGGGCATTGCTCGGTGCACCAGATGTTCCAGCCGCAGCACATCCTGCGCTGGCGCGAGCGGAACCCCTCCGGGATGGTCATCTCGCACCCCGAATGCCGGTTCGACGTGTGCAAGCTTTCCGACTACGTCGGCTCCACCGATTTCATCATCCGGACCATCGCCGCGAGTCCTCCGGGCGCGCGCTGGCTGGTCGGCACCGAGCTGAACCTGGTCAATCGCATCGCCGAACAATTCAAGTCGCAGGGCAAGCTGGTGCAGTTCATGGCGACGACCGTGTGCATGTGCTCGACTATGGCGCGCATCGACCCGCAGCATTTCGCGTGGGCGCTGGAGAATCTCGTCGCGGGCAAAGTGGTCAACCAGATCAAGGTGCCGCGGCACGAAGCGGCGCTCGCGCGCATCGCCCTCGACCGCATGCTCGCGGTTTCCTAGCCCTCCCATCGGCCAATTCCGGGTGCTACGCTACGGGCTTCGATGCCCGATGCGCGCCCATTCCTGCTGCTCGCGCTGCTGATGCCCGCCCAGGCGGCGGAGATCACGGTCGACGCGACGCGCAGCGGCGAGACGTTTCGGGTGGAAGCCAGCGCCGAATTCGAGGGCAGCCTCACCCGCGCCTGGAAGGTCCTGACGGATTACGGCCGGTTTGCGGAGTTCGTGCCTGACCTCCGGGTGAGCCGCGTCGTCTCCCGGGAGAGCAACAGCGTCGTGGTGGAGCAGAAGGGCGCGGCGCGGCTGCTGTTCTGGAGCTACCCCATGGACGTGCGGCTCGCCGTCACCGAATTCCCCTACGAGCGGGTCGAATCGCGTTCGGTCTCCGGCAATTTCCGGGAAATGCAGAATGCCTACACGCTGGAGATGCGCAGCGGGCAGGTCCACCTGCGCTACTCGGGGCGCATGGTTCCCGATTTCTACGTGCCGCCGCTGATCGGAACTCTCGCGCTGCATAACAGCGTCGAGTCGACGTTTCGCGCTCTCGTGAATGAAATGGAGCGCGTGCCGGAGCCCACGGCCTCTGACCCGCCCGGGCCGCGCTGAAATCGCAGCCTGATACACTGAACGAGAATCGCAGTCCGCTCGCCACCCACTGATTACTGATCGCGCTGTTACGGCCATGCGCACGCTACGCGTAGCGAGCTACAACATCCACAAGGGGCTCTCGTTCACGCCGCTGCTGAACCGGCGGCTGACGATACACGAGCTGCGCGAGCGGCTGCGCCTGCTCGGCGCCGACATCGTATTTTTGCAGGAAGTGCGTGGCAGGCACGACCGCCACGCCCGGCGCTTCGAGAACTGGCCGGCCGCGCCGCAGTACGAGTTTCTCGCGGACTCGGTGTGGAGCGACTTCGCCTATGGCAGGAATTCAGTCTACGATGCCGGCCACCACGGCAACGCGATCCTGTCGCGCTTCCCGATCCTCGCCTGGGACAACCAGGATGTCTCCATGCGGCGCTTCGAGCGGCGCGGGCTCCTGCACTGCGAGATCCGGGTTTCCAGCTGGAAGGAACCGCTGCATTGCGTGTGCGTGCATCTCGGCTTGAGAGGGGGCGAGCGCAGCCGCCAGATGGAAAAGCTGCGGCAGCGCATCGAGCGGCTGGTGCCGCGCGAGGCGCCGCTCATTGTCGCCGGCGACTTCAACGACTGGCGCCAGCGCGCAACGCAGGAGCTGGCGCATCCCCTCAACCTGCACGAGGTGTTCGAGCTCGTCGACTTCCGCCCCGCGCGCACTTTCCCCGCGGTGCTGCCGCTGATGACGCTCGACCGCATCTACGTGCGCGGCTTCCAGGTGCGCAACGCCCACGTGCACCATGGGCGCGCGTGGGCGCGCGTATCCGACCATGCGGCGTTGACCGCGACGCTGGTACCGATATGAGGCCGCAGGCATGGTGGAATTCTTCAACGGCAATCGCATCACGTTGCTGAAGTCCGGCGCCGAGTACTTCCCGCAGCTCGAAGCCGAGATCGACGCCGCGCGGCACGAGATCCATCTCGAAACCTACATCTTCAAGGCCGATGCGACGGGTCGCACCATCGCCGATGCGCTGACACGCGCGGCGCGGCGCGGAGTGGCGGTGTACGTCCTCGTGGACGGTTTCGGATCGCAGGATCTCGACCCGGCGCTGATCAGGCGCATGGAGGCGGCCGGCGTTCATTTTCTGGTATATCGCCCGGATATCTCGCCGTGGAGCTTGCGGCACGCCCGGCTGCGGCGCTTGCACCGCAAGGTTGCCGTGATGGACGCGCGGGTTGCCTTCGTAGGCGGCATCAACGTACTGGACGACGTGGACGAGCCGGGCCGCACTCTGCCCCGTTTCGACTACGCGGTGCGGGTCGAGGGACCGATGCTGTCGAAGATCCACCCGGTCGTGAAATGGCTGTGGCGGCTGGTGAGCACGACGCAGATGCGCGCGCGCAAGCCAGATCCCGTCCGGCTCGAGCCTGCGCTGGAGCATCGAGGCAGGCAACGCGCGGCGTTCGTGACGCGCGACAATCTGGGGCACCGCCGCGAGATCGAACGGGCGTACCTGGAGGCGATCGGACGGGCACACAGCGAGATCCTGATCGCCAACGCGTATTTCTTCCCCGGCCAGCCCTTCAGGTGGGCGCTGGTGGATGCTGCCAAGCGCGGCGTGCGGGTCATCCTCTTGCTGCAGGGCAGGGTCGAGTACGTTCTGCAGCACTATGCGTCACGCGCCCTCTACGGCACGTTTCTTGACGCCGGAATCGAGATTCACGAGTATCACAGCAGCTTCCTGCACGCCAAGGTCGCCGTGATCGACCGTCACTGGGCGACGGTGGGCTCGTCCAACATCGATCCCTACAGCCTGCTGCTCGCGCGCGAGGCCAACGTGGTGATCGAGGACGAAGGCTTCGCCGCGGAGCTGCGGGATAGCCTGCTCGCCGCCATGTCCGAGGGGTCGGCCCAGGTGCGGCGGGAGAGCTGGAGCGACCAGCCGTGGACGGTTCGCGTGTTTACGTGGTTCTGCTACGGGCTCGTGCGCCTGCTGACCGGGCTGTTCGCCTACGGCAGGGCGCGCGAGTTCACCTAGCGCAAAAGGTCTGGAAAAAGGCCGGTGCGGACCCCATGTTACGATGAGGGCTGAAGCGGGCTCGCGCGTTTTTTCGCTGTCCCTCATCCCTTGATCCTCGATTTTCATTAATGACCTTGCATCACGGTACTCTGCCCGCGGCACTGCCGCAATCCGCGTCCGCGCCACGCCGGCGCGAGTGGCGGGTAGTGCCGTTGCTGGTTCCCTACCTGTGGGAATACCGCTGGCGCGTGCTGATCGCGCTCGCCTGCCTCGTCACGGCAAAGCTCGCCAACGTCGGCGTGCCGCTGGTGCTGAAGGAGGTGGTAGATTCGCTCGATCCCGCGCGCGCGATGGTCGCGGTGCCGTTCGCGCTGCTCATCGCCTATGGCCTGCTGCGGCTCTCCACCACGCTTTTCGCGGAGCTGCGCGACGCCGTGTTCGTGCGCGTTACCCAGCACGCGATCCGGCAGCTCGCCCTCACGGTGTTCCGTCACCTGCACTCGCTGTCCCTGCGCTTTCATCTCGAGCGCCAGACCGGCGGCATGTCGCGCGACATCGAGCGCGGCACCAACGGCGTCTCGACGCTGCTCTCCTACCTGCTGTTCTCGATCGTGCCGGTGATCCTGGAATTCGGGCTGGTGGCGGCCGTGCTGTTCGCCAAATTCGACTGGCGCTTCGTCGCGGTGACCTTCGCCGCGGTGGCGGTTTACCTCGCCTACACCTTCTTCGTGTCCGAGTGGCGCATTGGAATCCGGCGGCGTGCCAACGAGCTCGATTCGCGCGCCAACACGCGCGCGATCGACAGCCTGCTCAACTACGAGACGGTCAAGTACTTCAACAACGAGGAATACGAGGCGCGGCGCTACGACGACAACCTGCGCAGCTACGAGGACGCAGCGGTGCGCAGCGAGACCTCGCTCGGGCTCCTCAACGTCGGCCAGAGCCTCATCATCGCGGCGGCCGTGACCGTGTTGATGGTGCTGGCGGGAGAGGGCGTCGTCGCCGGGTCGCTGACCCTCGGCGATCTGGTGCTGATCAACGCGCTGCTCATCCAGCTCTACATCCCGCTCAATTTCCTGGGCATGGTCTACCGCGAGATCAAGCAGGCGCTGATCGACATGGACCGCATGTTCCGGCTCCTCGAAGAGAACCGCGAGGTCGAGGACCGGCCGGGAGCAGGGCCGCTGCCGCAAGGGGGCGCGACGATCCGCTTCGACCGCGTGAACTTCAGCTACGACGGCAGACGACAGATTCTGCGCGACCTCGCGTTCGAGGTGCCGGCGGGAGGCAAGGTAGCGGTGGTGGGCGCGAGCGGCGCGGGCAAGTCCACGCTGGCGCGGCTGCTCTACCGCTTCTACGACGTGAACGGGGGCGCGGTGCGGATCAACGGCGTGGATATCCGCGACGTGACGCAATCGAGCCTGCGCGCGGCGATCGGCATCGTGCCGCAGGACACCGTACTCTTCAACGACACCATTTACTACAACATCCAGTATGGCCGGCCGGATGCAACGCGCGAGGAAGTGATCGCTGCCGCCCAGTCCGCGCACATCCACGACTTCATCCAGAGCCTGCCGGAGGGCTACGAGGCGAAGGTCGGCGAACGCGGCTTGAAGCTCTCCGGGGGCGAGAAGCAGCGCGTTGCCATCGCGCGCGCGATCCTCAAGAATCCGCGCATCCTGATCTTCGACGAGGCGACCTCCGCGCTGGATTCCAAGTCGGAGAAGTCGATCCAGGCGGAGTTGAACCGCGTCGCGCGGGGCCACACGACACTCGTCATCGCCCATCGCCTTTCCACGGTCATGGACGCGGACCAGATCCTCGTCATGGATCATGGCCACATCGTCGAGTGCGGCACCCACCGCGAGCTGCTCGAGCGCAGCGGCGCCTACGCCCAGATGTGGCTGCTGCAGCAGCAGGAGGAAGCGGAGCGCGCGAAGGCCGAGGCCGTCAGCCCGCACGGGGAAAGCTGACGCGCACTACGGTCCCCTTGCCGTCGGCCCCAGGCGCGAGCTCGACGCTGGCGTGATGGCTCAAGGCGATCTCGCGCACGATCGCGAGCCCCAGCCCGCAGCCTTCCGTCCCCGTTCCGAGCACGCGGTAGAAGCGCTCGAATACGCGCTCTCGCTCCGGTCCGGGGATCCCGGGCCCGTTGTCCTCGACGCTCAGCGCGACCGTAGCGCCGTCGCCCGCGACCCGCACCGTCACCTGGCCGCCACGCTGGGTATACCGGATCGCATTGTCGAGCAGGTTGCCGAGCATGTCCCGAAGCAGGAACGGGTCGCCTTCGATCCAGGCGGTGCCCGTTTCGCCGTCATATCCGAGGTCGATGTCCCGGGCGAGCGCCCGCGGCACCCACTCGGTTGCGGCGTCCCGCGCAAGCCGGGCGAGATCGAGCCGCTCGACCACGTGGCCGAGCTTGGCGCCGGGCTCGGCTCGCGCCAGTGACAGAAGCTGATTGACGAGCCGCGCGCTCTGCTCGGTCGCCGTCTGGAGCTGCCGGAGCGTCTCATGGGCGGTGCCCGTCTGCGACTGGCGCAGCGCGAGCTCCGTCTGAGTCTTCAGCCCGGCGATCGGCGTGCGCAGCTGGTGCGCGGCATCGGCAATGAACCGCTGCTGCGCCGCGATCGCGGTGCCGAGGCGCACGAGAAGATCGTTCATCGCATGGATCAGCGGCCGCACTTCCTGCGGCGCCTGCTCCTCGGAAAGCGCCGAGAGATCGCGGTGCGAACGGCTTTCGAGTTCCCCGCGCAGCGTCGAGAGCGGCGCCAGGCCGCGGCCCACGCCGTACCAGACCGCAAGTCCCGCGAGGAGAATCAGGACTCCCTGCGGCAATGCCATGCGCAGGATGATTTCGCGCGCAAACTCGTCGCGCGCCGTGACGCGCTCGGCGGCATGGATCTGCACGGCGCCTTTACCCGTCCCTGGCTCTACGGGGGCGCGCAAGGCCACGGCGCGCACTTCGAAGCCGCGGAAATCCGCGTCGTAGTAGCGTACCCGGTCAGCCGTCTCGGGGGTGTCGGCGAGCGGACGCGGCAGATCCGGCTCGCCGCTGACGAACTCGTCCTTGGGGCCCGTCACGAGGTAATAGATGTTTCCCGATTCGCGCGTCTGGAGCATCTGCAAGGCAACGTCCGGCAGATCCAGGTAGATGCGGTCGTTGATGACCTTTATCTGGCGGCTGATGTCGAGGGTCGCTTCCAGCAACGCGCGGTCAAAGGCGAAGTTGACGAAGCGCTTGGCGATGTCGTAGCCGATGATGGTGCTGACCGACCACAGGACAAAAAGCGGCGCGGCGAGCCAGGCGATAAGCTGGCGCCGGAGCGTCCTAGTCTTGGGCATGTGCCGGTTTCTCCAGCAGGTAGCCCAGCCCGCGGATGGTGCGTATGGTGACCCCCGCGGGCTCCAGCTTGCGCCGCAGGCGATGAACGTAGACCTCGATGGCGTTGGCGCTCACTTCCTCGTCCCAGCCGTAGAGCT
>DATICE010000057.1:0-2841 GCA_035456985.1 Burkholderiales bacterium
AAGGAGGGCAGGGACGAGTTCGTAAAGCACGCGAAGCTCGCGCGTCGTTACGGCGCGGCGGTGGTGGTAATGGCGTTCGACGAGAACGGGCAGGCGGACACTCTCGAGCGCCGCGTCGCGATCGCCAAGCGCTGCTATCACATCCTGGTGGACGAGCTCGCCTTCCCGCCCGAGGACGTGATCATCGACCCCAACATCTTCGCCATCGCGACCGGGATCGAGGAGCACGCGAATTACGGCAGGGACTACATCGAGGCGACGCGCGTCATCCGGCAGACGCTGCCTTACGTGAAGATATCCGGGGGGCTCTCCAACATCTCGTTCTCGTTCCGCGGCAACGACCCGGTGCGCGAGGCGATCCACACCGCGTTCCTCTACCACGCGATCCGCGCCGGCATGACCATGGGCATCGTCAACGCCGGCCAGCTCGGCGTCTACGAGGAGATCCCGAAGGACCTGCTCGAGCACGTCGAGGACATCATCTTCAACCGCCGACCGGACGCGGCCGAGCGCATGGTGGCGTTTGCCGAAACCGTGAAGGGGAGCGCGCGGCACGACACCGAGGATCTCGAGTGGCGCAAGAAGACCGTGGAGGAGCGGCTCAAGCACGCGCTGGTGCAGGGCATCAACAACTGGATCGTGGAAGACACCGAGGAGGCGCGCCTCCACTATGGGCGCCCGATCCGCGTGATCGAAGGCCCGCTCATGGACGGCATGAACGTGGTAGGCGATCTCTTCGGCGCCGGCAAGATGTTCCTGCCGCAGGTGGTGAAGAGCGCGCGCGTGATGAAGCAGGCGGTGGCCCATCTCGAGCCGTTCCTGCAGCAGGAGAAGGACCAGCTGGGCGATGCCCGGCCGAAGGGAAAGATGGTGGTCGCGACCGTGAAGGGCGACGTGCACGACATCGGCAAGAACATCGTCGCGGTGGTGCTCCAGTGCAACAACTACGAGGTGATCAACCTCGGCGTCATGGTGCCGGCGCAGAAGATCCTCAAGGTCGCGCGCGAGGAGAAATGCGACATCGTGGGGCTCTCCGGCCTCATCACGCCCTCCCTCGAGGAGATGGCGCACGTTGCGCGCGAGATGGAGCGCGAGGGGTTCGAGGTGCCGCTCCTGATCGGGGGCGCCACGACCTCGCGCACCCACACCGCGGTCAAGATCGCGCCCCATTATCACGGGCCCGTAATCTGGGTCGCGGACGCCTCGCGCAGCGTGGGTGTTTGCAGCAACCTGCTCTCCGACGAAGCGCGCGCCGGCTACATCGCGGAAGTGAAGGGCGAGTACGAGCGCGTGCGCCGGCAGCACGAGGGAAAGACGGGGCTCGAGCTCGTGACGCTCGCGCAGGCGCGCGCGAACGCATTGAAGACCGACTGGACGGAATACGTGCCGCCGCGGCCCGAAGTGATCGGCACGCGCATGCTCAAGAACTACGATCTCGCCGAAATCGCGGAGCACATCGACTGGGGCCCATTCTTCCAGGCGTGGGAGCTCTCGGGCCCGTATCCGGCGATTCTCGATGATGCCGTCGTGGGCAAGGCCGCGCGCGTGGTCTTCGACGAGGGGCGCGCCATGCTTAAAAAGATCCTCGCGGGACGGTGGCTTACGGCGAGCGCCGTGTTCGGCATCTTCCCGGCCGCGTCGGTCGATGCCGAGGACATCGAGATCTATGCGGACGAGAAGCGCAACCGCACATTGATGACCTGGCACAACCTGCGTCAGCAGAACGTGAAGCCGACCGGGCGCGCGAACCTGTGCCTCGCGGATTTCGTCGCGCCGAAGGGCTCGGGCGTCGCTGACTACCTGGGAGCATTTGCCGTCACCGCCGGAACCGGCATCGAGAAGAAGCTTGAGGAATTCGAGAAGAAGCACGACGACTACAGCGCGATCATGCTGAAGGCGCTTGCCGACCGCCTGGCGGAAGCGTTCACGGAACTGCTGCACAAGCGCGTACGCCGCGAGTTCTGGGGTTACGCCCGCGACGAGCAGCTCGACAATGCCGCGCTCATCGCGGAAAAGTACCGGGGCATCCGCCCGGCACCGGGGTATCCCGCGTGCCCGGATCACACCGAGAAGGGGGCGCTCTTCGAGCTGCTCAAGGCCGAGCGCATCGGAATGCGGCTGACCGAGTCCTACGCGATGTATCCCGCGGCGGCGGTCAGCGGCTTCTATTTTTCGCATCCCGAATCGCAATACTTCGCGGTGGGCAAGGCCGGGCGCGACCAGATCGCTGACTACGCGCGCCGCAAGGGCATGTCGGTCGGAGAAGTCGAGCGCTGGCTCTCACCGAACCTCGGCTACGAGCCGGGAAAGGGGTAGCACGGTGGCACCCCGACTTGCCGTCACGCTCATTGTTATCGCCGAGTTTCTCGGCGGCTCGCTCTGGTTCAGCGCTAACGCCGCCGCGGACGACCTGGAGCGGGCGTGGGGGCTGCACGCGGCCGGCGTCGGCGCGCTGACGAGTGCGGTGCAACTGGGCTTCATCACCGGCACGCTGCTCTTCGCGCTGTCAGGCCTCGCGGACCGCTTTCCCGCAAGCCGGATCTTCGCCGTGTGCGCCGTCCTCGGCGCCGCCTCCAACGCCGGCTTCGCGCTGCTGGCGCAGGGCATGGCGGATGCCTCGGTCTGGCGTTTCGCGACCGGCGTCGCCCTGGCGGGCATCTACCCGGTGGGCATGAAGCTCGTGGTGAGCTGGGCGCCGCAGGCCGCGGGCGAGGCGCTTGGCTGGCTCGTCGGCATGCTGACGCTCGGCACGGCGCTGCCGCATGCGGTGCGCGCCGCAGGAGGCGGCTGGTCGTGGAACGCGGTGGTGCTCGTCTCCTCGGTGCTTGCTCTCGTTGCGGC
>DATICE010000058.1:0-52102 GCA_035456985.1 Burkholderiales bacterium
CGCAGCGTAAGCCCGGCAGCCGCGGCATGGCCGCCGAATTTCAGGATCAGGCCCGGGTGCAACACCGCTACCCGATCGAGCGCGTCACGCAAGTGAAGCGCCGGGATCGAACGGCCCGAGCCCCGGATTTCTCCCGGGTTGGCCCGCGCGAATGCGATGACCGGCCGGTGAAAGCGGTCTTTCATGCGTCCCGCCACGATGCCGACCACCCCCTGGTGCCAGGCGGGGTCGAACAGGCTCAGGGTGCAACCGTCTTTGTACTGCCGTGCCTCGACCGCGGCCATCGCCTCATCGCGCATGCCGGATTCGATCGCGCGCCGTTCGCGGTTGAGGTGGTCGAGTTCAGCCGCGATGGAACGTGCGCGCTCCGCGTCATCGGTGATGAGGCATTCGATGCCGAGCGCCATATCGGTCAGCCGGCCCGCCGCATTCAACCGCGGCGCTACGATGAAACCCAGGTCGCGCGCGGTGGCGCGGGCCGTATCCCGTCCCGCGAGCTGGAACATCGCGGCGATGCCCTGCTGCATGCGTCCGGCGCGGATCCGGTTGAGACCCTGCTGCACCAGGATGCGATTGTTGTGGTCGAGCGCGACGACGTCGGCGACGGTGCCGAGGGCGACAAGCGGTAGAAGATCCGCCAAGTTGGGCTCGCTGCCGCTGAAAACTCCGCGGGCGCGGAGCTCCGCGCGAAGCGCGAGCATGAGGTAGAACATCACCCCGACGCCTGCGAGATGCTTGCTCGGGAAGGCGCAGCCGGGCTGATTGGGATTGATGATGCACGCCGCTTCAGGCAGCCGCTCCGCCGGCAGATGATGGTCGGTAATCAGCACCTGCATTCCGAGGCGATTTGCTTCTGCGACACCCTCGAAGCTTGCGATGCCGTTGTCCACCGTGATCAGGATGTCGGGGCGGGACTGTGATCGGGCGAGACGAACGATTTCGGGCGTGAGGCCGTAGCCGTACTCAAACCGGTTGGGCACCAGGTAGCCGACATCGGCGCCGAAAGCGCGCAGGGCGCGCATGCCGACTGCGCAGGCGGTTGCGCCGTCCGCGTCGTAGTCGGCGACGATGAGGAGTTTCCTGCGCGAGGCGATGGCAGCGGCCAGAATTCCGGCCATCGTCCGCAGGTTCTGCATGGAGTCGGGGGCGGCGAGCTGCTCGAACTCCGATACAAGGTCGCGCGCCGAAGTGACGCCCCGCGCGGCGTAGATGCGTGCGAGGAGCGGTGGCACGCCTTCGCCTGCCAGATGCTCGACGATCTCCGGCCGCACCTTGCGCGTGGCTATGACGTGTGCCGGATCAGGCGGCATAGGCTCGCAGCGGGCGCCGGGTCCGCCACAACCGCAGTCGGTCGCGCCGCGTCAGGACCGAGGTGTAACCGTAATCGGGCCCGAGCCCGTGCAGCGTGAGCGATTCGAGCGCGGCGTTCCACAATCCCCCGAGAAGCACGGCAGCCCACGAGCGCTCCAACGTCGCCAGGGCCTCGCGCCATTCGGCCAGCTCGCCGTAAGCCGTAGCGGGCAACGAGAGCACTGCAAGGTGCGTCCCGTCGCGGCCCGATTCCAGCAATGACGCCCCGGAGGCCGGCAGGGGCTGCGCGGTGCCGCCGCTCGCCACGGCCAGACCCAACGCGACGGGATCCTCACCCCAAAGGACGTCGTAGGCCGCGCCGGGCTTGCGCTCGTGTCCCGCACCCCAGATCCAGACGCTGTTCACGGTGGGCCGGCCGTCCTGCTCCCGTGCCTCGTTGCCCGGGTGCTCGTGCAACAGCATCTGCGCTTCGTTGATGACCCTGCGCCAGCGTGCGCTGTCGTCCCCCCGGGGCAGGAGCGCATCGATGCTTCTGCCGGCAGCCTCCGACGTCGGCGTGGTGTGCACGCGCGCTCCGTTCCCGGTCCGCACGTACCAGCGCTGCGGGCGCGCGGCAACGAACGAGATGCCGTCACCGGCAAAGTGCGAGTTGAGGGACGCAACGAACTCCCGCGCCTCGTCCGGTGTCACGGCAAGGCGCGAAGCATCGGCCAGTATCAGCCGGTCACCGTGGAGCTTGAGGTGCACCGGGTCCGCGCGCATCCAGCAATCCGCGCCGGGCTCGCCACCGTCGCCGCGCAGCGAGAACGGTGCAAGCGGCAGATCATCGGACAGTTGGTAGCGGCCGGCCAGCCAGCGCTCGAGGGAGGAACCGGGGACCCTCACACGCCGGCCGCGCCCGAGCAATGTTTCGAGGGCCGGCAGCGCGAGTCCGCGGTAGGGTTCGTCCCCTGCGGCGGCGGGCCAGAACAGGTCGGGAACGAGCAAGTGGCACTCCACGGTACGGATTGTAAGGAATTTGCCGGAGCGCAGGCCGGCAAATTCCTCCTTGTGTCAGAATAGCGGCGGCGATAAGCGCACCCCGGTGCGCGCAACGAGAACAGGACCACCGCTTGCCGTACGAGTTCTTCATCGGGATGCGTTACACGCGCGCCCGGCGCCGCAGCCAGTTCGTATCGTTCGTCTCGGTCGTTTCCGTCGTCTGCATCGCGCTCGGCATGATCGTGCTGATCACGGTGCTGTCGGTCATGAACGGCTTCCAGCGCGAGATCCGCACCCGGATACTGGGCGTTGCCTCGCACGTGCAGTTGAGCGGCGCCGGCGGCACGCTCACCGCCTGGCAGGGCGTCGCGGCGCAGGCGGCACGCCACGAGCAGGTGATTGCCACCGCGCCGTTCGTGAGCGCCCAGGGCCTGCTCACGCACGGTTCGGCGGTGCGCGGGGTCCTCGTGCGCGGGATCCTGCCGGAGCACGAGGAGCGTGTCGCCGACATCGGCCGGCACATGAGAAGCGGCAGCCTTGCGAACCTCAAGCCGGGCGAATTCGGCGTCGTGGTGGGCGTCGATCTGGCGCGGGCGCTCGGCGTGGCGCCGGGCGAGAAGGTGGTGCTGGTCGCGCCGCAGGGGCAGGTGACGCCCGCGGGAATCATCCCGCGGCTGCGGCAGCTCACCGTTGTAGGAATTTTCGAAGTGGACCACCAGGAATTCGATTCAAGCCTCGCGTTGCTCGACCTGGAAGACGCGCAGCGGATCTTCCGCTTCGGCGACGCCGTTTCCGGCGTGCGGCTGAAGCTGAAGGACCTGTTCCAGTCGCGGACGGTGGCGCGGGACCTCGTGCGCGCGATCGGACCCGACACCTACGCGAGCGACTGGACGCTCCAGCACGCCAACCTGCTGCGCGCGGTGCAGATCGAGAAACGGATGATGTTCTTCGTCGTGTTCCTGATCATCGTGGTGGCGGCGATCAACATCGTCTCGAGCCTGGTGATGGTCGTTACCGACAAGCAGGCGGATATCGCCATCCTGAGGACGCTCGGCGCTGCGCCCGCGAGCATCATGAAGATCTTCGTCATCCAGGGCACCGTGATCGGGATTCTCGGCACCGGATTGGGTTTGATCGGCGGCATCTCGCTCGCGCTCAACGTCGAAACCGTGGTGCCCTTCATCGAGACCCTGTTCGGCTTCAAGTTTTTCGCCAAAGACATCTACCTGATCTCGGATGTGCCGTCGGAAGTGCAGACGGCGGATGTCGTGCTGACCGCCTTGTTCTCGTTCGCGGTCACCCTGCTCGCGACGATCTACCCGAGCTGGCGCGCGGCGAAAGTGAACCCCGCGGAAGCCCTGCGGTATGAGTAACGCCCATCACTCATCACTCGTCACTCGTCACGCGGACGCGACCGGCGGGCCGGTGATCTCCTGCCGCGGTCTGCGCAAGACGTTCCACCAGGGCCAGGTGGAGGTGCCGGTGCTGCTGGGTGTGGACCTCGATGTCGGTGCCGGCGAGCGCGTGGCGATCGTCGGCGCCTCGGGCTCGGGCAAGAGCACGCTGCTCCATTTGCTCGGCGGGCTGGATGACGCGACACAGGGCGAAGTGCAGGTGCTCGGGCAGGAACTCAGCCGCCAGGACGAAGCGGGCCGCGGCGTCACGCGCAATCGGGCGCTCGGCTTCGTCTACCAGTTCCATCACCTGCTGCCGGAGTTCTCGGCCCTGGAAAACGTGGCCATGCCGCTGCTGGTGCGGCGCATGGAAAGGAGCGCGGCGTACGGCGAGGCGACGGGCATGCTCCGCCGGGTCGGTCTCGAGCACCGCCTGGCGCACCGACCCGGTGAGCTCTCGGGGGGCGAACGTCAGCGCGCGGCGCTGGCGCGCGCGCTGGTGACCCGGCCCGCCTGTGTGCTCGCCGACGAGCCCACCGGCAATCTCGACCGGCACACGGCGGAAGCGGTATTCGAGCTGATGCTGGAGCTTAATCGCAGCGTAGGCACGAGCCTGGTCGTCGTGACGCACGATCCGGAAATCGCGCGCCGGGCCGATCGCGTCCTGCGGCTGATGGACGGCGTGCTGCGACCGGAGCGGTAATCAATCACCCGCTGCCGGTTGAACCGGGGTGACGCGCAACACCCCCGACTGCGTCACCTCTTCGTAAACGGCGGAGCTCTCCAGGGCCTGGTTCAGCAGAAAATGCGGCGCGGAGCGCTTGATGAGCCGGGGAGCGATGATGCCGAATGCAATGACGGCGAACCCCGAGAAGATCCAACCGACAAGCGCCAGTGCGACGCCGATGCCGAGCACGGGCATCGTCACGAACGGCAGCAGCAGCCGCGCCGACAGGTGGCGCGCCGCGCCGCGCGGATCGATCTCGACCCTGATTTCCCCCCGGCCATAGGCGGCGACGAATTCGGGGTGCGTCATCAGTATTCGACCGGTATCGGATCGAGCGAACGCCAGAGATACCACGTCGCGACGGAGCGCCAGGGAGCCCAGGCCGCGCCGATCCTGCGCATGCGCGCATCGGACAGGACTCGGCCACGGTTGTAGTGCAGGCGCATCGCGCGCTGCAACCCGAGGTCGGCGAGCGGCAGCACGTCGGGGCGGACGAGGTGAAACATGAGGAACATCTCCGCCGTCCAGCGCCCGATCCCCTTCACCTGAGTCAGCTCCCCGATCAGCGTTTCGTCGTCGAGCGCGTACCAGCGCGCCGCATCGAGAGAGCCATCGAGGAATTTCCCGGACAGGTCACGGAGGTAAGAGGCTTTCTGCCCCGACAGGCCGCACGACTTCAGGGTGGACGCCCGGACGCGGCACACCGAAGCCGGCGTCATGGGGGATACGCGTCCGGAGAGCCGCTCCCACACGCTTTGCGCTGCCTTCACCGAGATCTGCTGGCCGACGATCGAGCGGACGAGCGTGGTGAAGGCATCGCCGCGGCTGGCGAGCGCCAGGCCGCGGTAACGCTCGATCAGGCCGCGCAGCACGGCGTCGCGCTCCGCGAGATCGCGG
Source organism: Burkholderiales bacterium (assembly GCA_035456985.1). GTDB lineage: Bacteria > Pseudomonadota > Gammaproteobacteria > Burkholderiales > SG8-41 > SG8-41. Next base: position 5,311 of record DATICE010000058.1, read on the forward strand.
GTCGCCTGCGGCCAGTAATCCGGAGTTCTCATGTATTGCCGATGCGCTGCGCCCGCCGGCTCCGGCGCCTCTGCCAGGCGCACCGTACGTACAACCGCCACGTCCAGTCGGTCGCGACATAGCCGATCAGCGCGAGCAGCACCGCGAGCACCGGCAGGCCCACGAGCAGCGGCTTGCCGACGCTCGCGAGCCAATGAAGGGCTGCGGGAATCCACTCGCCGAATCCTTTGCCCTCGAGCGAGAACGCGAGCTCCGGCACCTGTCCGCCACTCTCGAAAAGCACGAACTGCCCGAGCTTGAACGCGACGAAATAGAGCGGGACGATCGTGAACGGGTTGGAATAGAGCGTGACGAAGGCGGCCAGCGGCAGGTTGACGCGGAACGCGATGGCGAGCAGCGCGGCGGCGGCGAACTGCACGGGATTGCTGCCGGGGATGAGGCCCGCGAACAGTCCGACAGCAATGCCGCCAGCTACCGATCTGCGGTGCAGATGCCAGAGATTGTGATGCCGCAGCCAGGGACCGAACCGCGCGATATATCGGTGGTTGCGGACCGACTCGTGGCTCGGCAGAAACTTGCGGAAGAACTTGCGCAGCATGCCTTTATCGCACGGGCTCGTATCGCTGAGGGCATTTTACTGAATTAGCTCGCGTCCACGCGGATGCCCGTGGCGCGTTAGATCGCCATGAGGCTTGGGATCCTCTGCTTTGTCGCGGGCGTATGGTGGCTGCAGCAGCAACCTGCGCTGCCCGACGCCGCGTGGGGGTGGGCAGTGGCGGCGCTCGGTCTCACTGCCGCGGCGCTCCGCCCGGCGGACGCAGCGCAGCGCCTGGCGCGCACCGCGCTCGTCAATGCGGGGTGCCTGGCGCTCGGCTTTTTGTGGGCGGCGTGGTGCGCGCAGCTCAGGCTCGCGGATGCCTTGCCCGCGGAATGGGAGGGACGCGACATCGCGCTGGTCGGCGTGGTGGCGGCTTTGCCGCAGGCGTACGAACAGGGCGTGCGCTTCGAGTTCGACGTCGAGCGCGTGCTGACGCCCGGCGTGCAGGTCCCGGAACGCATCGTGCTGTCGTGGTGGGGCAGCCCTGCGCTGGAGGGCGAGCCCGCCGGGTACCCGGAGCTCGGTGCCGGCGAGCGCTGGCAGTTGACGGCGCGCCTGAAGCGCCCCCGCGGCACCGCCAATCCCCACGGTTTCGACTACGAAGCCTGGCTGCTCGAGCGCAACCTGCGCGCGACGGGTTACGTGCGGTCGAAAGCCGGCAGCAGCCGGCTCGCGCCGATGGTGCACCGACCGGCGTACTGGATCGAGCGCGCGCGCCAACAGGTCCGGGCGCGGATACAGGCCGCATTGCCGGAGGCACCCTACGCCGGCGTCATCGCCGCGCTCGCGATCGGTGACCAGCGCGCCATCCCGCCCGAGCAGTGGCAGACCTTCACCCGAACCGGCGTCAACCACCTGATGAGCATCTCGGGCCTGCACGTGACGATGGTGTCCGGACTCGTGCTCGCACTCGTCGGCGGCGTATGGCGGCGCATCCCGCGGCTCACGCTCGCGCTGCCTGCGCTCAAGGCGGCGGCGCTGGCGGGCCTGGGAGCGGGGGTGCTTTACGCCTTGCTCGCAGGCTTCGCCGTGCCCGCGCAGCGCACCGTTTACATGCTCGCCGTGGTTGCGATCGCCCTGTGGCTGGGTGTCATCGAGTCGGTGTCCGTCGTGCTCTGCGCGGCGCTCCTCGCCGTCGTGCTGATCGATCCGTGGGCGGTTCTCGCGCCCGGGTTCTGGCTTTCGTTCGGCGCCGTGGCCGTCATTCTGTACGTCACGAACGGCCGCATCCGGCGCGAGCACTGGCTTGCAACCTGGGGCAGGGTGCAGGTCGCGGTGACGCTGGCGCTTATCCCGCCGCTGCTGGCCCTGTTCCAGCAGGTCTCGGTGGTCTCGCCGATCGCCAACGCAGCGGCCATACCCGTCGTGAGCCTGGTAGTCGCTCCCCTGGCGCTCATCGGTGTCACCTTGCCGTTTGATCTGGTCCTGCAGAGCGCGCATCTCGTGATGAGCGGATGCATGGCGCTGCTCGAGTGGCTGAGCGAGCTGCCCGACGCGGTGTGGCAGCAGCACGCACCGCCGTCATGGACCGTTGTCGTGGCAATCGCCGCCCTGGCATTGTTGCTTGCGCCGCGCGGCTTGCCGGCGCGCTGGCTCGGAGTGGTGGGACTGGTGCCCCTTTTTTCGGTGGCACCGGGCGCGCTGCGAGCTGGCGACGTCGAGGTCGTGGTGCTCGACGTGGGGCAGGGCGTATCCGCGCTCGTCCGCACCGAGCGCCATGCCCTGCTCTACGACACCGGGCCCCGGTTCGGCCCCGGCGTGGACAGCGGCAGCCGCATCATCGTGCCCTACCTGCGCGCTGCCGGGGTGAAGCGCCTCGACGGTCTCGTCGTAAGCCATGACGACGACGATCACTGGGGAGGCGCTGCCTCGGTATTGCAGGCTCTGCCGGTGGACTGGCTTCTGACCTCGCTGCCCGATCTCGACCCGCTGGTGGTGCGCGCGGAGCCCTCGCTGCGCTGCGAGTCGGGCCAGAACTGGGAGTGGGGCGGCGTGCGCTTCGAGGTGCTGCACCCGTCGCGCGCGAGCTACGCCGATTCTGCGGTCAAGGACAACGACCGCAGCTGCGTGCTTGCAATCGCGGCTGCGGGCGGGCGCCTCCTGCTACCGGGGGATATCGAGCGCCGGTCGGAGGAGGAATTGCTGCGGCGCGTGCCCGAGCTCCTGCACGCCGACGTGCTGCTCGCGCCGCACCAGGGCAGCCGGACATCTTCCATCCCCGGCTTCGTGCAGGCGGTCGGGGCGCGCGTCGTGGTATTCCCGATCGGCTACCGCAATCGCTTCAGGCACCCCCACCGCGAGGTTGTGCGGCGCTACGAGGAGAGCGCAGCCCGTATCTACCGTACCGACCGCGACGGGGCGGTGACGATCGTGATTCGCGCGAGCGGCGAGATCAGCGTGACGGCGCATCGCGCGCGCTATCGCCGCTATTGGCAAACGCCACTGATCGGCGACCCTGTCCCGGACCCCGAGGAATTCAAGGATGAAGGAGGAAGGCGGAAGGATGACCCTCGCGGCTCGGAGGTAGGAACCAGATCATCCCTCATCCTTCATCCCTCATCCTTGATTTCGCGGTAGCGAAAACAGTTGACGAGGTGGTCGTTCACCATTCCGACCGCCTGCATGAACGCGTAGCAGATCGTGGAGCCGACGAAGCGGAACCCGCGCTTCTTCAGGTCCTTGCTCATCGCGTCCGACTCGGGCGTGAAGGCGGGAACCTGCTTCATCGCGCGCCGGCGGTTCTGCCGGGGCCGGCCGCCGACGAAGCGCCAGATGTAGCGGTCGAAGCTGCCGAACTCGCGCTGCACGGCGAGGAATGCCTTCGCGTTCGAAATCGTAGCGGCGATCTTCAGGCGGTTGCGCACGATGCCCGGATTCGACATGAGCGCGCGCACCTGCCTGGCACCGAAGCGGGCGACCTTCGCGGCGTCGAATCCTGCGAACGCGCGACGGTAGTTCTCGCGCTTCTTCAGTATCGTGTCCCAGGCGAGGCCGGCCTGCGCGCCTTCCAGGATCAGGAACTCGAACAAACGGCGGTCGTCGTGCAGCGGAACGCCCCATTCCCGGTCGTGGTACGCGACCTCGAGCGCGTTCACTTCACACCAAGGGCAGCGTCGCTTCACGCGGGCTGCTCCAACTCACAGCGCAGATCGAGGGTGTACGGTTCGTCCGGATTGCCCGCTGCAGCCGGGGCAGGGGCCGTTGCGGCACCGGCAGCGCGCGGGATGAATCGCGCCTGGCACCGTGCTTCGGCTTCCTGCGCGTCGGCAGGCAACCCTTCGTAGACCTTTCCGGGGGGATCGCCGCCGTAGTAGTCGCAGCCTCCGATCGACCGGCCGCTCCGCGCATCGAATAAATCGAAAGCCAGCGGCGCGTGCACGCTGACGGTGGGATGGAGCGCTTGCGGTAGCAGGCGGGCGCGAAAGCGCACGCCGGCGACGTGCTCGCCTTGCTCGCCGGTCGGCCGCAGCGGCACGCGCCGACCGTTGCACGCAAGCGCGTGGCGCATCGCATCCATTCCGGACACGCGCACCTGGACCCGCTCGAGCGATGCGTCGACCGTGCGCGACGTGCCGCCGGCAGACGCCTCTCCCAGCACGGGCCACGGCTCGAGGGCGTGGCGGAGTTCAATCCGCAGGCCGTTGAAGGTGGACACGCCGCACAGCGGAAACCGGAACTCGAAGAACGGCTCGAACCAGTCCAACTCGAACTTGTAATTCGCCCTATTCAGCAGTTCCACGACCTCGTGCAGATCGGCGGCCAGGTAGTGGGGGAGCATGAAGCGATCGTGCAGGGCAGCGCCCCATGGGATCAGCGGTTCCCGGTACGGGCTCGCCCAGAACAGCGCCACCAGCGAGCGCACCAGCAGCGCTTGCACGAGGGCCATGTGTTCGTGGGGCGCCATCTCGAATCCCCGCAGCTCGAGCAACCCGAGGCGCCCCGCGGGATTGTCCTCGGAGTAAAGCTTGTCGATGCAAAACTCCGAGCGATGCGAGTTGCCGGTGACGTCGACCAGCAGGTAGCGCAGCAGCCGGGCAACCTGCCGGGGAGCGGGGGTGCCGGTCCGGCCGAGGCGCTCCAGCTCGCGAAGCGCAATCCCGAGTTCGTAGAGGCTGCCCTCGCGGCCCTCGTCGATGCGCGGTGCCTGGCTCGTGGCTCCGACGAACAGTCCCGAGAAAACGTAGGAGAGGGCGGGATGGTTTTGCCAGAAGGTGACGAGGCTCACGAGCAGGTCGGGGCGCCGTAGCAGCGGGCTGTCGGCGGGCGTGGGCCCGCCCAGAGTGACGTGGCTGCCTCCGCCGGTCGCGCTGCGGCGACCGTTGCTCAGGAATTTCTCGGCCGCGAGCCCCAGGGCGCGCGCCTCCTCGTACACCGTGGCGGTGACGGACTCGAGTGCTTCCCAGTCGGCGGCCGGGTGCACGTTCACCTCGAGGACGCCCGGGTCGGGCGTGATCCGCAAGGCAGCGAGCGCAACGTCGGGTGGCGGCTCGTAGCCTTCCGGTATCACGGGGATCGCCAGCTCGCGCGCGCAACGCTCGATCAGCGAAACGAGCGCAATGTAGGCCTCGAGCGCGGTGATCGGCGGAATGAACACGTGGATGCGTCCCGCGCGCGCCTGCACGCACAGCGCGGTTCGCTCGCTGAGACCGCCTCCGGGCAGCGAGTCGAGCGGAAGACGGTGGCCCATGGACGAGTCCCCCGGCACGAGGTACAGACGCTCGCGGCGCAGCGGCCAGGGCTCGCTGCACCAGGACCGGGCAGTTCCAGGCGCCGCGGGGGCGGGCTGCAAAGGCAGCACGTAGCCGGCGACGGCCCCAAGACCTTCCCGCAGCAATCGCGCGAGGCGCGTGCGTTCTGCGGCGTCTCCAAGGTTCGCACTTAGCGGGTCGACATCGACGGGAAGTCGGCTCTCGGCATCGAGCGCGGACCACGGATCCTCGAACGCGGGAATGATGAACTTCGCATCCACGGCAAGCTGTGCCGCGAGGCGCTCGATCAGGCGCCGCGCGTCGTCCGTCCCGTAATTCGAGGGGGCGTCCTCGTCCGCGATCCGCGTTGCATCGCGCCACAGCGGCACCCCGTCCGCGCGCCAGAATAGCCCGAGCGCCCAGCGCGGCAGCGCCTCCCCGGGGTACGACTTGCCTTGACCGAAAAGCATCAATCCTTGCGGCGCGAAACGCTCGCGCAGCCGGCGCAGAAGGCGCGCGGCCAGCCGGCGCTTTTCCACGCCAAGCGCCGTGTAGTTCCACTCCGGGGCGACGCCTCCGGACTTCGCGACGAAAGTCGGCTCCCCGCCCTGCGTCAGCCGCACGTCGAGCGCCTTCAAGTCCGCATCGACGCGCCGACCGAGGGCGCGGATGCCCTGCCATTGGGCGTCCGTATACGGTTTCACGGCAGGCGCTTCACCGAGAGCGAGTACTCCATCTCCGAGCGGGACGGCTCGACGGAACCGGATAACGGCGCCGCCAGCGCCGGCCGGCTCGCGCGCGCGAGGGGAATGTGGCACTCGGCGGCCAGCAATCCCGAGGTGGGATCGAGACCGATCCAGCCGGCGCCCGGCAGATACACCTCCGCCCAGGCATGGAGGTCGGCGCTGTCGCGCTTCGGCGCGTCCGGCTCATCGGATGCGAGCTGGACCAGGTAGCCCGACACGAAGCGCGCGGCGAAATTGAAGTGACGCAGGATCTGCACGAGGAGCCAGCTGCTGTCACGGCATGATCCGCTGCGCAGGTTGAGCGTCTCCTCGCTCGGCTGGACGCCGTGCTCGTGGCGCACGACGTAGGCCACATCGCGGGCGATCCGCTTGTTGATCCGCGTCAGGAGATCCAAGGTGCCACGGCCGTCGGGCCGCTCGCTCGCCTCGAGATCGCTGCGCCAGCGCGCGAGCCGCTCGCCGCTTTCGGCGGGCACAAGGAAGGGGGCAAGCTCCGGGGCGACTGCATCGGGGTAGCGGAACGGAAAGCGCTCGGCGCCGGCCTCGACCAGGAAATCGAAGGCGTTGAGCGGCGTCAGATCCGCGATGAAATCGACATCGATTTCCAGGCGCGGAACTTTCTCCTGAAACAGCGCGCGCAGGACTGAGTTACCCGCCGCATCGTGGTACCAGCGCATCGAATGCTGTACCGGCCGCAGTGTCAGCACGTAATCGCGCACCGGCGTGCGGCATGTGGGCGCGGGCTTGAGCCGGATCTCCTGCGGCCCCAGGGTGACCGGCCGGTCGTAGCGGTAGCGCGTCTGGTGATGGAGCGCGACGAAGGGGCCCATGCGGCGACGGCGGCCTGGACTCAGGACGGCGCGCCGATCTGCCAGTCTGGATTGGGCAGCTGGGCGAACACCCTGCGCAGTCCATCGCCCCACTGGCGGTGGATCATGCCGAAGTATTCGTCGTTCTCCTCGATGCGGCGCCGCATGCCGACGCGGAGGCTGTTGCGCGTGTAGATCAGGAGGTCGACGGGCAGCCCGACCGAGATATTGCTGCGCATGGTGGAGTCGAACGAGACCAGCACGCACTTGGTCGCTTCGAGCAGCCCGGTTCCGGGATTGATCACGCGATCGATCACGGGCTTGCCGTACTTGCTTTCGCCGATCTGGAAGTAGGGCGTCTCGTCGGTCGCCTCGACGAAATTGCCCTCGTTGTAGACGTTAAACAGCCGCTGCGGCTCGCCGCGAATCTGCCCGCCGACGATGAACGACGCGGTGGAGTCGACCTTGCCCTGCTCCAGGTACGGGCCGTCGCGGCGCCGCACCTCGCGCAGCGCGTCGCCGACGAGCTCCGCGACGTCGAACATCGAGGTGACGTTCAGCACCGTCTTCCCCGGCTCAGGGGCGCGCGTGCGCTGGTCGAGCAGGCTGATCGTGCTTTGCGACACGGACAGGTTGCCGGAGCTCAGCATGGTGATGACGCGGTCGCCCTCGGTGGCGAATATATGCATCTTCCGGTAGCTCGAGATATGGTCCACGCCGGCGTTGGTCCGCGAATCGGACGCGAACACCATGCCGGCGTCGAGCAGCACCGCAACGCAGTAGGTCATCGAATGCCCGTCATGTCGTCAGGAAGCAAGGCGCGAATAGTGTACCGCAGATTGCCCGGGGCGCTCAGCCGGCGGCGGCTGTCTGCGACTGCGATTGCTGCGGGGAGTACACCGGGGCGAGGAAGTGCCGGTTGATCTCGTCGTTGATCGCGGACAGCTTGCCGAGAAAGCTCATGAGGTACTCGTGCAGCCCGAGGTTCACGATCTGCTCGGCGCGCCCGTAATGCAGCTGAGCGTGCAGCTCACCTGCGAGCCGCTCGGGCTCGAGCGAGTGGTCCTCGCACAGATCGGAGAGTATTTCGTAGATCTCGTTCATGCAGACATGGAGCGACCGCGGGATGTCGTCGCGCAGCACCAGAAGCTCCATAACGCGGATCGGCGTGATCGCGTCGCGATAGATCTTGCGGTAGGAATCGAAGGCGCTCACCGAGCGCAGCAGCGCCCCCCACTGGTAGTAATCGACCGCTCCGCCGACGTCGGCCACGCTCGGCAGCAGGGTATGGTACTTGACGTCGAGGATGCGCGCCGTGTTGTCGGCGCGCTCGATGAAGGTGCCGAGCCGGATGAACCGGTAGCCCTCGTCGCGCACCATGGTCCCGACCGTGACACCGCGGAACTGGTGCGAGCGCATCTTCACCCAGTCGAAGAACCCGCTCATGCCCGTCGCGCTGATGCTTGCGTAGGAGCGGTTCCTCATCTCGAGCCAGGTGCTGTTGATGTCCTCGTACATTTCCGAGGTGATCGCGCCGCGCACGGCACGGGCGCTTTCGCGTGCTGCCTGCAGGCACGAAAAGATGCTCGAGGGATTCGCGGGATCGAGCACCATGAAGCGCAGCACGCTGTCGGAGGAGAGCGTCTCCGGATTCTGCCGGTAGTAAGCGGTCGCGAGTCCGGTAATGACCAGCGGCAGCGCCCAGGGCTCGGCCCACGATTCGTCCGGCGTGCGGTACGGAAGCAGCGACATCCGGTAGGTCACGTCGAGCATGCGCGCTGTGTTCTCGGCGCGCTCGATGTGGCGCGACATCCAGTAAAGGTTGTTGGCGGTGCGGCTCAGCATGCCTGCTGCTCGAGAACCCAGGTGTCCTTCGTGCCGCCGCCCTGGGACGAATTGACGACCAGCGAGCGTTCGCGCAGGGCGACCCTTGTGAGTCCGCCGGGCACCATTGTCACCGACTTGCCGCTCAGCACGTAGGGCCTCAGGTCGACGTGCCGCGGCGCGATCTCGGTGCTGCAGAAGGTCGGACAGGTGGACAGCTTGAGCGTGGGCTGGGCGATGTAATTCGAGGGATCGGCGAGGATGCGGCTGCGGAACGCGGCGAGTTCTTCCCTGCTTGCGGCGGGGCCGACCAGCATGCCGTAGCCACCGGAGCCCTGTACTTCCTTCACGACCAGCTGGGGAAGGTGCTCGAGCACGAACTGCAGATCGTCGGCCTTGGCGAGCCGGTAGGTCGGCACATTCTGCAGGATCGGGTCTTCGCCTAGGTAGAATTTGATCATTTCCGGCACGTAGATGTAGGTCGATTTGTCGTCTGCGACTCCGGTACCGATCGCGTTTGCGAGCGTGACGCGGCCGGCGCGGTAGGCGGCAAACAGGCCGGGCACGCCGAGGATCGAGTCCGGGCGGAACGCCAGCGGGTCGAGGAAGTCGTCGTCGACCCGCCGGTAGATCACGTCGACGCGCTGTGGGCCGCGCGTCGTGCGCATGTAGACCACGTTGTCTGCAACGAGCAGGTCCTGGCCTTCCACCAGCTCCACGCCCATGCTCTGCGCGATGAAGGCATGCTCGAAATACGCGCTGTTGTACGGTCCGGGCGTGAGCACGACGACCGTCGGGTTGGAAATCCCGGCCGGCGCCACCGAACGCAGGTTCTCGAGCAGAAGGTCGGTGTAGTGGTCGATCGGCGCCACCGACATGCGCGAGAACAGCTCCGGGAAGAGCCGCATCATCATCTTGCGGTTCTCGAGCATGTAGGAGACGCCCGAGGGCGTGCGCAGGTTGTCTTCGAGCACGTAGAACTCCTCGGCGCCGGTCTGCACCACGTCGATGCCGGCGACGTGCACGTAGACGTCGCCGGGCACATCGAACCCGCGCATCTCGGGGCGGAACAGCTTGTTGCCGAGCACCTGCTCGGCGGGAACGACGCCCGCCCTCAGGATGTCCTGGCCGTGGTAGATGTCCCTGAGGAATGCGTTCAGCGCCCGCACCCGCTGGCAGGCGCCGTCCTGGATCTTGCGCCAGGCGCCGGCCTGGATGATGCGGGGAATGATGTCGAAGGGGATGGCGCGCTCGACCCCGGTCTCGTCGCCGTAGACCGCAAAGGTTATGCCGAGCCGGGTGAAGAGCGTGTCCGCCTCGCGCTGCTTCTGCAGCAGGTAGTCGGTGGATTTGGCGTCGAGCCACTCGGCGTAGGCGCCATAGTGCTGACGGATCGCGCCGTCCTTCCGGTACATCTCGTTGTAGAATGCAGGCGTTGCCCCGGCATCCGCCCGCGTCGCGACTGCGCACATAGTATCTCTGAGTGTCTCTGGGAGTGGCCTCCGTAGCAAAAAGATACGCCTGAATCCGGTGCAAGACCACTCGCAGCGGCTCCCATGCGCATCACGCCCGAAGCCACCGATCGCAGCGCACCCGGGTGGATCCCCGCAATGATCCGCGGGGTGCGTGCGCAATACGCAATGCACGCCACCGTGGAGCGCCCGAAGTGAGGGGAGCGAACGCATGAACGCGATCGAACAGCTCGGCAGCTCCCTCGGAACTGCCTTTACGCAAATGGGCTCGCGCCTGATCGAGTACGCGCCCAGCGTCTTCGGCGCAACGCTGCTGCTGCTCGCGGGGTGGCTCATCGCCCGGCTGCTGCGCGGCGCGGCCGTCCGGCTGATGGGCGTGCTCGAGCTGCTGCTGCACCGCGTGTTACGCGGCCGCGCGACCGGCACGCCGAGAATTCCGTCGGCCTCGGTGGAGATCGTCGGCAGCATTCTGTTCTGGGTTGTTATCCTGTTCTTCGTCGCGGCGGCCACCCAGGTGCTCGGCCTGAGCATCTTCACCGCCTGGCTCAAGGATCTCGTGGGCTACCTGCCGACGCTGTTCGCGGGCGCGCTCATCATCCTCGCCGGCGTGCTGCTCTCGGGTCTCGCGCGCGACGTGACGGCTGCCGCGCTGCCCGCGCTGCCCGAGCCGCAGCGGCTGCTGCTCGGGCGGATGGTCCAGGGCACCGTGCTGCTGGCGGCGGTCGTCGTCGGCGCGGACCAGATCGGCATCCGCATCACCTTTCTCATCATTCTCGCGGCCGTGATCATCGGTGCGGTCGTGAGCGGGGTCGCGCTCGCGGTCAGCCTCGGGGCGCGGACTTTCGTGAGCAATCTGATCGGGGCCCACTACCTGCGGCAGGCATTCGGTGTGGGGCAGCACGTAAGGGTCGGCGGCTTCGAGGGGCGCATCATCGAGCTGACGGCGGTGTCTCTGGTGCTCGAAACCGACGAAGGCCGGGTCACGCTGCCCGCCAAGATCTACAACGAGGAGCCCATCGTACTGCTGGTGGCGCGCAATCGCGATGCCTGAGCCGCGCCCCCTGAGCGTGGCGTTTGTCGAGGCCCATCCGGTCGAAGCGGCCCAGGTCCTGGAGGGCTTGCCGGCGCCGGAGTCGGCCGCGTACCTCGCCTCGCTCGCTGCGCGCGTTGCGGCGACGCTCGTAAAAAACATGGCGCCGAAGTACGCCGCCCGGTGCGCCGAAGCGCTGCCGGCAGCCGAACTCGTCGCCGTGGTGGAGGCGCTGGGCCCGCAGCCGGCGGCGGCGCTGCTTCAGCATCTCGAGCGGGACCGGCAGGCAAAGGTGCTCGAGAGCCTGCCCGTCGGCACGGCGGTCGCGGTGCGCCTGCTGATCGGCTATCCCTACGACACGGCGGGCTCCTGCATGGATCCCTGGGCGCTCGCGCTGCCGGCCGAGATGGGCGCGGCGGACGCGCTGGAGGAATTGAAACGTTTCGACGGCGACGCGGGTGACGTGGTGTTCGTCGTGGGCGCGGAGCGCAGGCTCCTCGGCGTCGTCAGCGTGGGCGTGCTCCTGCGCTCGCCGCCGCGCGAGGTCCTGTCCCGCATCATGCGGCAGCCGGCGCCGAGCGTTTCGGCGTTGACGCCGCTGGCGGCGACACGGGGCCACCCCGCGTGGACCGAGATGTCGGTGCTTGCCGTCGTGGAGCGGCAGGGCAGGCTGGTCGGCGCGCTGCGGCGGCCGGTGCTCGAGGCCACTCTGTCGCGGCAGCACGCGTTGCTGGAAACCGCGGGCAGCGACTCGCTCGCCGGTCTCGGGGGTGCATACTGGCAGACGCTGGCGACGCTCGCGCAGCTCGCGGTGAGCATGCTGCCGCCGGTCAAGCCGATTGAGAACAGCGAGGAGGACCATGAGCGCTGACGGTTTGAGAGCGGTCGCGGCACTCGAAGAACGATTCTTGCGCGATTTCCCCCGGGAGGCTGCGCGGCGCATCGAAGCGCTGCCGATCCGGGAAGCGGTGGATGCCGTGGGCGCGCAGCTTCCCGCCATAACCATTCCGGTGTTCGAGCAATTGACCGGCTACGTGCAGGAGGCGCTGGTCGAGCAGCTGCCCGAGGCGGCCGTGCGCGGGCTGCTCTCCGGCATGGACCCGCCGCTCGCGGCCGAGCTGATCCAGGCGCTCGAGCCCGAGCAGCGCCGCCGCGCCCTCACACTGATGGAGCCGGGCGCGCGCAAGCTCGTGGACGGCCTTATGGGTTACGCGCCGGACACCGCCGGGCGCCTGATGGACCCGCGGGTCATCAGCTTCCGCTCGGACATGACGGTGGCCGAGGCGCTCGATCGGATGAAGACCTTCCGCAGACCGCGGGCGCTGCGCGAACTGCTGCTGGTGGACGCGGAGGGCAAGCTCGTGGGGCGCGTCGACATCCAGGATCTCGCCATTGCGCCTCCGGGGGACGCCCTGCAGCGCATCGCGAAGCCGGTTCCGGCGGCGGTACTCGATGTGGCGCAAAAGGAGGAGGTTGTGCAGCGCATCGAGCAGCACCGCGTATCGGTGCTCCCGGTCGTGAACGTGTCGGGCCGGCTGCTCGGGGTAATCCATCAGAGCGCGCTGTTTGCGGCGTTGCAGGAGGATGCGAGCCTCGATATCCAGACCATGGTCGGCGCTCACAAGGACGAGCGCGCCCTGTCCAGGGTGGGCTTCGCCGTGCGCAAGCGGTTGCCCTGGCTGCAGATCAACCTCGCGACGGCGTTCCTCGCCGCGGCGGTGGTGGGCCTCTTCGAGGACATGATCGCCAAGTTCACCGCGCTCGCCGTCCTGCTGCCGGTGGTCGCGGGGCAGTCCGGCAACGCCGGCGCGCAGGCGCTCGCCGTGACCATGCGGGCGCTGGCATTGCGAGAGATCAGCGTGCGCCAGCTGCCGCTCGTCGTGTTCAAGGAGATCAACGTCGGGCTGCTGAACGGCCTGGCGGTGGCGCTGGTCACCGCTCTCGGAGTCTATGTGTGGAGCGGCTCGGTGGGGCTCGTCATGGTCATCAGCGCCGCCATGGTGATCGCGATGGTTGCCGCGGGTTTTTCCGGGGCGCTGATCCCGATCGCTTTGTCCCGTCTCGGCTTCGACCCGGCGCAGTCCTCGTCGATAGTGCTGACGACCGTCACCGACGTGGTCGGCTTCTTCTCGTTCCTGGGAATCGCCGTCCTGCTGCAAGGCTACCTGTAACCGGAAGGATCGGGAGCGCTCATGCGGTGAAGTCGAGCCGCAGACCGCTCAGCGGCAGGCCGTTGTATTCCGAGGACCAGGAATCGCCGGAGCGGATCGGCATCGCAGCCGTGAGAGTGCCGGTGGTGATCACCTCGCCCGCCGCCAGCGGTGAGAAGTGCGGCTGGCGTGCCAGCACGGCGGCGAGATGCGCGAGCGCAAGCGCGGGGTGCCCGAGCGCGTTCGCGCCCACCCCGCGGTCCGCCACTTCACCGTTCTTCCGCAGGATCACTTCGCATTCCTGCAGCTGGCGGGAGAGCGCGGCCGCTCCCCCGGCCGGGACCTCGCAGGGCTCCCCGACGATGAGCCTCCAGTGAAACGAAAAGTCCGCCGCCGAATCCGCCGGCTGGAACTTCCAGCCCGCGAAATGGCAGTCCACGATCTCGAAGCTCGGGGCAAACCACTCGATCGTCGCGAGCACCTTTGCCGGATCGTCAAGCGCGGGCGTCACCGGCCCCTTGAGCTTGAAGGCGATCTCGGGCTCGAGCCGGGGCTGCACCGACCCGCGCAGGGAAACGCTGGCGCGGTGATCGACCGCGTATTGCACGGTGCGCTCATAAACATGCGCCCAGATCGGCGCGGTGGCGCCGTACTCGGCCCAGATATTGCGGTTGGTGAATCCGATCTTACGGCCGACCGTCCGTTCTCCGCGTGCGCGGCGCAGCCTCAGAAGCTCCGCCGCCACCGCATATCCCTCGTCCCAACCGAAGCCCGGCTCCCGTTCCGCGATCGAGCGGATGGTCTTTCCGTTATCGAGCGCGTCGAGCAGCTCCTGCGCGATCGTTCGTGCGTTCATGCCGGCTGTCCTCAATAAACATTCACTGGCCACCGCTCTTGGCGCACCGAAAACCGATATTGTGATGCCCCGATGCGGGGTTGCGAGAAAGATTGCGCCCGCGCTGCGTCGTGGTGATCTCGGCCGCCGGCGAATCGTGTCCGCCGCCGCGCGTGCCGCGCACGGGACCTACGGCGGGATCTTCGCGGCCGTCGTTCGCATCGTACGGATAGGGGCGGTACGCGCTCGACACCCATTCCCACGCGTTTCCCGCCATGTCCTGCGCGCCGTAGGGGCTTGCGCCCGCGGCAAGCGCATTCGCTGGCGCCGTCTCGTTGTAGCGGGCGGCAAACTGTGCCCGCGTCCGGTCGGGCGGAGCGTCGCCCCATGGGTAGCGCCTGCCGTCCGTGCCGCGTGCCGCCTTTTCCCATTCCGCTTCCGTCGGCAGCCGCATGCCGGCCCGCGCGCAATAATCGCGCGCCCCGGCCCAGGAAACCTCCACCACCGGATGACGCTCGTACCCCCGGTCGGCCATCCACTTTCCGCCGACGCGATGGATGCGCGCATCAGGGTCTTCGACGTCGAACAGCCGCTCACCTGCGGCATTGAGCGGACCGACCGCGTTGAGAAATTCCGCAAACTCCGCGTTGGTGACAGGAAAGCGATCGATGAAGTACGCCGGGAGCGCTTGCCGATGCGCGGGCCGCTCATCGGCGGGACCGCCGTCGCTGCCCATGGTAAAGGCGCCGGCCGGAATCCGGACCATGTCGGCCGGCGGCGCGCCACGGGCCCAGGCGATGCTTGCCACCAGCAGGGCGAAGGCGCATGCAGCCATGCTAAAATTTGCGCTCACAGGCGCGTAGCTCAGATGGCTAGAGCGCATCCTTGACATGGATGAGGTCGTTGGTTCGATTCCAATCGCGCCTACCAATTGTTAAAGCCGGATGCTTCGCACCGGTTTAACTCCGCGCGATCGAGACGGACGCTCTGCGCCGCTCATCGCGCGGATCTATTTTAGCGTCACGAGTTGATTATGCCGGACATACGCCTTCCCGACGGCTCGGTCAGGAAATTCGACCGGGCGGTGACCGTGGCAGAGATCGCGCAGGCGATCGGCCCGGGGCTCGCGCGCGCCGCGCTCGCCGGCAGGGTGAATGGGAAACTGGTGGATACCTCCCACCGCGTTGACGCGGACGCGGAGGTGGCCATCGTCACCGACAAGGACCGCGACGGCGTCGAAATTCTCCGGCACTCGACCGCGCACCTGCTCGCGCATGCGGTGAAGGAGCTCCACCCGGATGCCCAGGTCACGATCGGCCCGGTGATCGAGGACGGCTTCTATTACGATTTTTCGTTCAAGCGTCCGTTCACGCCCGAAGACCTCGCTGCGATCGAGAAGCGCATGGCGGAAATCGCGAAGCGCGACCTCAAAGTCGAGCGGCAGGTCATGCCGCGCGATGCGGCGGTGAAGCTCTTCCGCGACTTGGGCGAGCGCTACAAGGCGGAGATCATCGCGGCGATTCCCGGTGGCGAGGCGATCTCGCTCTATCGCCAGGACAACTTCGTGGATCTCTGCCGCGGGCCGCATGTGCCTTCCACCGGCAAGCTCAAGGTGTTCAAGCTGCTGAAGGTGGCAGGGGCCTACTGGCGAGGGGACTCGAAGAACGAGATGCTGCAGCGGATCTACGGCACGGCGTGGGCGCGGAAGGAAGACCAGGACGCCTACCTGCACCGGCTCGAAGAGGCCGAGAAGCGCGATCACCGCCGGCTCGGCAGGCAGCTCGAGCTGTTCCACACCCAGGACGAGGCGCCCGGCATGGTGTTCTGGCATCCCAAGGGCTGGGTGATCTGGCAGCGCGTCGAGCAGTACATGCGGCGCATCCAGGATGAGAACGGCTATCTCGAGGTGCGCGCGCCGCAGGTGCTGGATGTCGCGCTGTGGAAGCGCTCCGGCCACTGGGACAACTTCCGCGAAAACATGTTCTTCACTGAGTCGGAATCGCGCGCTTACGCCGTGAAGCCGATGAACTGCCCGGGGCACGTCCAGATCTTCAACCAGGGGCTAAAAAGCTACCGCGATCTGCCGCTGCGGCTCGCGGAGTTCGGCTCCTGCCACCGCAACGAGCCTTCGGGCGCGCTGCACGGGTTGATGCGCGTGCGCAGCTTCACCCAGGACGACGCGCACATCTTCTGCACCGAGGCCCAGGTTGAGCCCGAGGTGATCCGTTTCATCGATCTCCTGCAGCGGGTCTACGCGGATTTCGGGTTCACGGAGATCCTGGTCAAGCTCTCCACCCGGCCGGTGAAGCGCGTCGGTACCGATGCGCAGTGGGACAAGGCCGAAGCCGCGCTCAAGGTCGCGCTCGACCACAAGGCCATGGCCTACGAGCTGCAGCCGGGGGAGGGCGCGTTCTACGGGCCGAAAATCGAGTTCTCGCTCAAGGACAGCCTGGGCCGGGTATGGCAGTGCGGCACCATGCAGCTCGATTTTTCGATGCCGGAGCGGCTCGGAGCGGAGTACGTGGGCGAGGACAATGCGCGCCACGCGCCGGTCATGCTGCACCGGGCGATCCTGGGCTCCTTCGAGCGCTTCATCGGCATCCTGATCGAGCATCACGCGGGCGCGATGCCGCTCTGGCTTGCCCCTGTGCAGGTCGCGGTGCTGAACATCACCGAGCGCCAGGCGAGCCACGCGGAGCGCGTCACCGCTGCGCTGAAGCAGGCGGGGCTGCGCGCCGTCGCCGACTTGAGAAACGAGAAAATTTCCTATAAGATTCGGGAACATAGTCTGCAGAAGCTGCCTTACCAGGTCATCGTGGGTGATCAGGAAGTGGCGGCGGAAAAGATTGCCGTGCGGACCCGCAAGGGCGAGGATCTCGGCCAGATGAGTCTGGCCGATTTCGTCTCCAGGCTGCGGTCCGAGGAAGCCCAGCTGGGCCGCGCGGCGCTAGATTAACCGGATCGAGGGAGCGCTACATCGCACAGGAAAAGGAACCGCGGATCAACGGCGAGATCAACGTGCCGGAAGTCCGGTTGATCGGGGCCAGCGGCGAACAGGTTGGCATCGTGAGCCTGGCCGCGGCGAACAAGCTCGCAGAGGAAGCCGAACTCGATCTCGTCGAGATCGCGCCGACGGCGACGCCGCCCGTCTGCCGGATCATGGATTACGGGAAGTACAAGTATCGCGAGGCCAAGAAGCGGCACGAGGCGAAGCTCAAGCAGAAGCAGATCGTCGTCAAGGAGGTCAAGTTCCGGCCCGGCACCGACGAAGGCGACTACAAGATCAAGCTGCGGAACCTGACCCGTTTTCTGGAGGAGGGCGACAAGGCCAAGGTCACGCTGCGCTACCGCGGACGTGAGATGGCCCACCAGGAGCTGGGGGTGCGGCTGATCGAGCGAGTGAAGGGAGATCTCGCGCCGTACAGCACGGTGGAGCAGTACCCCAAGATGGAAGGGCGGCAGCTGATCATGGTATTGGCGCCAAAGAAAGGCAAGAAACCCGTAACGAGAGCCGCGGTCAAGGCGGCAGTACAGAAGAAGTCGGCGGCGTCTACCAAGGACGCCGCTCCCAAGGCTGCGGCGGAAGCCGCGGCCGGCATCGAGAAGAAGTAGCTGTCCGGGTCCCCGAAGTCCTGCCGCCATGGCAGGCACCCGGCGCTAAGCTAAAACAGGAGTTGTCATGCCCAAGTTGAAGACCAAGCGCGCCGCCGCGAAGCGCTTCCGCAAGCGCGCCGGCGGCGGCATCAAGCGTGGCCAGGCGTTTTTGCGCCACATCCTCACCAAGAAGAACACCAAGCGCAAGCGGCACCTGCGCGGCTCCACCGGCGTGCACGCGGCCGACCGCTCGGCGGTGCGCGTGATGCTGCCGTACTAGGAGGCCCCCATGCCACGAGTCAAACGCGGCGTCATCGCACGCGCTGCCCACAAAAAGGTTCTGCGGCGGGCCAAGGGCTTCCGCGGCCGCCGCAAGAACGTGTTCCGCATCGCGAACGAAGCGGTGATGCGGGCCGGGCAGTACGCCTACCGCGACCGCCGTGACCGCAAGGGCGAGTTCCGCGCGTTGTGGATCGCCCGCATCAATGCCGCGGCGCGCGAGCACGGGCTCTCCTACAGCCGGTTCATGAACGGGCTGAAGAAGGCGGCGGTGGCCGTCGACCGCAAGGTGCTCGCGGACATCGCGGTGCTCGACAAGCCGGCGTTCTCCAAGTTCGTCGAGAAGGCCAAGGCCGGCCTCGGCGCCTGAATCGCGCGGCGCACGGAGGGAGGCTGACGTGACGGGCCTCCCTTCTTTCTTCCAGCCGCATTTCCATGACGCAGGACGTTGACGCCATCGTAAAGGAAGCGCTCGCGGCGTTGGCGGGCATCGACGATGCCGCCGAACTCGAGCGCGCCAAGGCGCGCTATCTCGGAAGAGCCGGCGCGCTGACCCAGTTGCTGAAGGGCCTGTCGAAGCTGCCCGTGCCCGAGCGGCCGGCGTTCGGCAGCCGGGTCAACGCGGCCAAGGAGAAGTTGGAAGCGGCGCTCGCGGAGCAGCGAAAACTCATACAGACCCGCACACTCGAAGCGAGCCTGCGCCAGGATGCCCTGGACGTGACGCTGCCGGGGCGCGGAATCGCGGTGGGCGGACTCCACCCCGTGACGCGTACGATGGAGCGGATCGAGGCGCTGTTTCGCTCGATGGGTTTCGAGGTGGCGGACGGTCCAGAAATCGAGACCGATTACTACAACTTCACGGCGTTGAACCAGCCGGAAAACCATCCCGCGCGCTCGATGCACGATACCTTCTACCTTGCCGACGGCAAGCACCTGCTGCGCACCCATACATCGCCCATCCAGATCCGCTATCTCGAGAGCCACCGCCCGCCGGTCAAGATCATCGCCCCCGGGCGCGTCTACCGGCGCGACTACGACGCGACGCACTCGCCGATGTTCCACCAGGTTGAGGGCGTGTGGATCGACGAGCACATCACTTTCGCCGACTTGAAAGGCGTGCTGGTCGAGTTCCTGCAAAGGTTCTTCGAGCGCGCGGATCTGAAGGTGCGGTTCCGGCCCTCGTTCTTTCCGTTCACCGAACCTTCCGCGGAGATCGACATGAGCTTCGGGGGCGGCTGGCTCGAGATGGGCGGTGCCGGCATGGTGCACCCGAACGTGCTGAAGAACGTGGGCATCGAGAGCGACAAGTACCAGGGATTCGCCTTCGGGCTCGGTCCCGACCGGCTGACGATGCTGCGTTACGGGGTGAACGATCTGCGGCTGTTCTTCGAGAACGATCTGAGGTTCCTCAAGCAATTCAACTGATATGTTGGCGCGCTCATCGTCATGAAGTTTTCGGAGAGCTGGCTGCGCACCTTCGTCAATCCTCCGCTTGCCGCGCGCGAGCTGGCCGACGTGCTGTCCATGAGCGGCCTCGACGTCGAGCTCGTCGAGCCCGACCGTGACGACTGGATATTCACGACCAAGCCCACGCCCAACCGCGGCGACTGCCTGAGCATCTCGGGTATCGCGCGCGAAGTGGCGGCGGTAACCGGCTCGCCGTTGACCCCGGCCGAAGTCAAGGCGGTGCGCGCGGGGATCACCGACCGCTTGAGCGTCACACTGGAGGCGCCGCAGGCCTGTCCCCGCTACTGCGGCCGCATCGTGCGCGGGGTCGACGCCAACGCCGCGACGCCGGAATGGATGACGCGCCGGCTCGCGGCGAGCGGCATCCGCCCCGTCAGCGCGCTGGTGGACATCACCAATTACGTCATGCTCGAGCTCGGCCAGCCGCTGCACGCGTTCGACGCGGCGAAGCTCGATGGCGGCATCCGGGTGCGCCACGCCAAGGCGGGGGAGAAGCTGACGCTGCTCAACGGTGAGGCGCGCACGCTCGACGCGGGATTCCTGGTGATTGCCGACGAGTCGAAAGCCGTGGCGCTGGCGGGGATCATGGGCGGGCTCGATACGTCGGTGACCGAGGCGACGCGCAACGTCTTTCTCGAGAGCGCGTTCTTCAGCCCGGAGGCGATTGCGGGAAAGACCCGGGTGCTCAATTTCGCCTCCGACTCGTCGTACCGGTTCGAGCGCGGAGTCGATTTCTCGGCGACGCTGGCGGGGCTCGAGCGCGCCACGCAGCTCGCCATCGAGATCTGCGGAGGCGCCGCGGGCCCGGTGACGGAAGCGCGCGCGGCGCTTCCGGCGCGCGACCCGGTGCGCCTGCGGCTCGCGCGCGTCGAGCGGCTCCTCGGCGTGAAGCTCGACGGCGTCCAGGTCGGCGACACACTGCGCCGGCTGCGCTTCGAATTCTCGGTGGCGGAAGGGGAGTTCCGGGTCACGCCGCCGAGTTATCGCTTCGACATCGCGATCGAGGAAGACTTGATCGAGGAGCTGGCGCGCATCCACGGCTATGACCGGATTCCGGCCACGTTGCCGGCGGCGGCGCCCACCATGCTGCCGCTACCGGAAGGCAAGCGCGATATCGCGGCCATCCGCAGGCTGCTCGCCGCGCGCGACTACCAGGAGATCGTGAGCTACAGCTTCGTCGACGCGGGCTGGGAAGCCGATTTCGCCGGCAACACCGCGCCGGTGACGCTGGCCAACCCGATTGCAAGCCAGATGGGGGTCATGCGCTCGACCCTGGCCGGGGGGCTCGTCGCCTGTCTGGTTCAAAACCTCAGTCGCAAGCAGGCGCGCGCCCGCCTGTTCGAGGTCGGCCGTTGCTTCATGACGGAAGCATCGGGGGGCTACCGCCAGCCGGTCCGGATAGGAGGAATATCCTACGGGGACGCCCGTCACGAGCAATGGGGACTCAAGGGGCGCCGCGGCGATTTTTTCGACGTCAAGAGCGACGTCGAGGCCTTGATCGTGCCGCTCGCCGGCGAATTCGCCCCGGCGGAGCACCCTGCGCTGCATCCCGGCAAATCGGCACGGATCCTCCTCGGCGGCGCACCCGCAGGGTGGCTCGGAGAATTGCACCCTCGCTGGCAACGGAAGTATGATCTGCCGCTCGCCCCGGTCCTGTTCGAACTCGACTACGATGCGATCAGCGAGCGGGGCCTGCCGGCATACCAAGAGGTATCAAAATTCCCGCCGGTGCGGCGGGACATTGCCGCCGTCATCGACGAGCGGGTCGGCTATCGGGAGGTGCTGGAGAGCCTGCGCCGGCAACAGCCGGCGATCGTGGCCGAAATCGGCCTGTTTGACATCTACCGCGGAACGGGTGTAGAAGAAGGCAAAAAGAGTCTTGCTTTCAGGGTGTTATTGCAGGATACTCGCAAGACCCTGACCGATGCGGAAATCGAATCCGCCGTCTCGCAGCTACGCCGGGTACTGCAGCAACAATTCAACGCGAAACTCCGTTGAAAGGGGACAGCATGACGTTAACCAAGGCCGAACTCGCGGACCTTCTGTTCGAGAAAGTCGGTTTCAACAAGCGCGAAGCGAAGGACATGGTGGAGTCCTTCTTCGAGGAAGTGCGCATGGCGCTCGAGAACGGCAAGGGGGTGAAGCTCTCCGGCTTCGGCAATTTCCAGCTGCGCGACAAGCCGCAGCGTCCCGGCAGGAACCCCAAGACGGGGGAAGAGATTCCGATCACGGCGCGCCGCGTCGTGACGTTCCACGCGTCGCAGAAGCTGAAGGCGATGGTGGAGAGTAACTACCATGGAAGCAAGTCATAGCTCCCGCGCACAGCTACCGCCGATTCCGGCGAAGCGCTACTTCACCATCGGCGAGGTAAGCGAGCTGTGCGGCGTGAAGCCGCACGTGCTGCGTTACTGGGAGCAGGAATTCACGCAGCTGAAGCCGGTCAAGCGCCGCGGCAACCGCCGCTACTACCAGCACCACGAAGTGCTGCTCATCCGTCGCATCCGCGATCTCCTCTACGACCAGGGCTTCACCATCAGCGGCGCGCGCAACCGGCTCGACGAGCTGGTATCGGAGCCGGGGCGGGGCGCGCGCGGGCCGCGCGGCAATCTTGCGATGCTGCGCAAGGAAATCAAGAGCGTCATCGAAGTCCTGCGCGGATAGGATCGCTGCAGCACCGCGACAGGTGTGCGGGCTCCATCGAGCTTAATTCTCGGCTGATATAATTCACGCTCTCGGGGCGTAGCGCAGTCTGGTAGCGTACCGGCATGGGGTGCCGGTGGTCGTGAGTTCAAATCTCACCGCCCCGACCAAACCTAAGGAGAAGTCAATGGCTCAGGGCAAGGCTCCGGAAACGGCAGTGGATGCGAAGGCTGCGGAAGGGACCCGCATCAAGTGGGACGACTCCGGCATGAAAAGTTCCTACGCTAACGTGTGCAACGTGACCAGCACGCGCGAGGAGGTGGTGATGCTCTTCGGCGTCAACCAGGCTTGGAACCGCGGCCAGAAGGAGGTCACAATCCAGCTCACCGACCGGATCATCGTCAGTCCCTTTGCCGCCAAGCGGCTTGCGCTGCTGCTCGACGGCGTCGTCAAGGAGTACGAGAAGCGGTTTGGCGTGCTCAACGTAGAAGGGCCCGCGCCGCAGCGTTAACCCGTGGTTTTACGGGCCGCCGCCTCGAGAGGCGCTAGCGGGACGCTGTTCCGATCGGCAATGGAGGAGACTGGCGAGCCGTTGCAGGCCGCCTGCTACTTGTTCGAAAGCCGCACGCGCTTGCCCAGGTGCACGCAGTCGGTGTCAGTCAAAAGTCCGGCAGCGCGGATGCCGTGAGCGGCAAGCTCTTCGTCGCGCTCCTGGGTGTCGCCGGTGACGCCGACGGCGCCAATGACTTCCCCGCGCTCGTCGCGGATCAGCATGCCGCCGCCTTCGGGGAAGATCTTCCCTCCTGACGCATTGATCAGGTAGTTCATGAACAACGGCCGCTCCTCGGTGCGGATGCGCACCAGGCTCGAGGAGCGCCCGAGCGCGAGTGCCGCGTAGGCCTTCCCCACGGCCATCTCGAAGCGCATCATCGCGGAGCCGTCCTCTTTCTTGAACGCCTTGACGTGCGCGCCCGGATCGGTGACCGCGACGCTCAGCGGGCGGCAGTCGAGCTCGCGCCCGCGCGCGAGGATGGCATCGATGATGCGCTCGCACTGCTGCAGCGTGACTTCGGACATGAGCGTTCCGGGCAGATTCCAGAGGACGGCCATGAATGATAAAGCGTGGCCTGCCAAATTCAAACATGTGAAAATGCCGGAGCAGGCAGGGCGCGACGGGGCGGTCCCGCGCCGCCGCTGCCGAAGGAGGAGGAAAATTCCATGGTCCGCACTCAGACACGACACATTGCAGCAATCGCCGTGCTGTCAGGCATGGCGCTGGTGGCAGGCGAGCAGCGCGACGCGCGGGCGGCCGAAGCCTACCCGGCCAGGCCCATTCGCCTCCTTGTCGGATTCGCGCCGGGCGGCGCCAACGATCTCGTCGCGCGTGCGGTCGCGACGAGACTCGGCCCCCGGCTCGGCCAGCAGGTGATCGTGGAGAACCGCGCGGGGGCGAGCGGGAACATTGCCACCGAGCTCGCGGCACGCGCCGCCCCCGACGGCTACACCTTGCTGCTCGCGTCCGTGGCGTCGTTCGCGATGAGCCCGGCGCTGCTCGGCAAAGTGCCGTTCGACCCGATCAACGATTTCGCACCGGTCACCCGGGCGGTTGTGGTCACGGCCATACTGTCGGTGCATCCGACTGTGCCGGTCAGGTCCCTGAAGCAGTTCGTAGCGCTGGCGAAAAAACAGCCCGGCGCGATCAATTATGCATCGCCGGGCATGGGCAGCATCGCTCACCTTTCCTTCGAGCGCTTCTGGCATACGGCGGGCATCCGCCTGAATCAGGTGCCGTACAAAGGCGGCGGCCCGGCGGTGGCAGATGCCATCGCCGGACACGTCGATTGCATCGTGGGCCTGGTTTCGACGCAGACTCCGCACGTGCGGGCGGGACGGCTGCGTGCGCTTGCCGTGAGCAGTCTGAAGCGCTCCTCGGCGCTGCCCGAAGTCCCGACGATAGCCGAGTCCGGTTACCCTGGATTCGAATCGAGCGGGTGGCTCGGCTTCGCGTTTCCGGCAAGGACACCGCCGGAGATTGTCGACCGCATCCAACGCGAAATCGTCGCGGTCCTCAACCTGCGCGAAGTGGAGAAGCAACTGCAGGATCTCGGGCTGGACGCCGAGCCCAACGATCCGGTTTCGTTTCTCGCGCTGATCAAGTCGGACCACGCCCGCTGGGACAAGCTGGTCCGGGATGCGGGACTGCGCCAGAAGTGATGCCGTGGGCAGCAAGGTTCGCATCGCCTGCCTCCAGACCAATTCCGGCAACGATTTCGCCGCCAATCTTGCGACGCTCACCGCGATGGCGCGCAAAGCAGCGGCGGGCGGGGCGCGCTTCATCTTCTCGCCCGAGTACGTCCTGATGATGGACGGCAGCGGGCGCACCATGCGCGAGAACGCACTTGACCAAAGCGGAGAGCCCGCACTTTCCGCTCTGACCGCGCTCTCGCGCGAGCTCGGGGCGTGGCACCTGGTCGGATCGCTTACGCTGAAGAGCGACGACGGCCGCATGTTCAACCGCTCGCTCCTGATCTCGGACCGGGGAGAGGTGGTCGCCGCCTACGACAAGATCCACATGTTCGACGCCACCCTGCCGAGCGGCACGGTGATCCGCGAGTCGGGCGCCTACCGGCCGGGCGAGCGCGCGGTCGTCGCCGGGACGCCGTGGGGCGCGCTCGGCATGACGGTGTGCTACGACCTGCGCTTTCCGCACCTCTATCGCGCTCTGGCGCAGCACGGCGCCGTCATGCTGTCGGTACCGTCCTCGTTCCAGCGCGAGACGGGAGGCGCTCACTGGCACACGCTGCTCAGGGCGAGGGCGATCGAGAACGCGTGCTTCGTGATCGCGCCGGCCCTGTGCGGCGAGCACCCCGGCAGGCGCTCGACCTACGGACATTCCCTGGTCGTGGACCCCTGGGGCGAGGTTCTCGCGGACGGCGGAGAAGCTCCCGGCGTGGCATACGCGGAACTTGACCTTGCCCGGGCGGAGAGCGTGCGCGCGATGCTGCCGTCGCTCACCCATGACCGGCCGTTTGCACCGCCCGGGGCGTAATGCCGCTGCTATAATCATCACGATCCCATCCCGCGGCTCCCTGTCATTGCCCGAAGGAGGAACTCGATGAGCTACTCGCTCCAGGATTTCGCCCGCGATGCGCGCGAGATATTGAAAGCCGGTACCAGCCGCACCCAGGTTGAGAAGGTGAAGACCAAGATGGAGCAGCTGCTGGTCGACCCGGGCTTCGTGAAGCAGTATTTCGGTGACGACCAGCCGCTGGGACTGAAGCGAATCCATATCGATCCGACCGGGTTCGAGGTCATGACCTACCGCTACAACGAGGCGCGCAAGTCCAATCCCCACGACCACGGGGACTCGTGGGCGATCTACGGCCAGGTTGCCGAGTACACCGAGATGACGCTGTGGGAGCGCACGGACGACGGATCCGATCCCGATTTCGCCAAGCTCAAGGCGGGCAAGCCCTATCGCCTCGTCCCGGGCAAGGCCGGCGTCTACTACGGGCGCGAGCTCCACTCCACCGCGACTCCCGTCAATACCCGCTACCTGCGTGTCACCGGCACTGATCTCGAGAACATCGAGCGGCTGCGGATCGACGCCGCTACCGGCAAGATCCAGCGCATCTACGGCCGCCAGACCGGGGCGCCCGCGGCCGTGCGCTAGGGCGCGCTCCGGAGAGCGGCTGCGGGAGGCCGCGAGGGAGCATCAGGCGCGACCGTGCCGACACTCGTTTTGCGCAACGCGGAGTCCGGTGCCTCATGTGAGATCGAGCGCGGGTGCGGGCGGGTCTACGCAATCGAGTCGGCTACCGCCGGCGGCCTCGAGATGCTGCTGGAGGAACTCCTCGAAGCGCCCGGGACGCAGGTGGCGCACGGTGTCGGCGGCATGGTGAGCAACATCAACGTCCTGGAGAACATCGCGCTGCCGGCGGTCTATTTCGGCCTTGCGCGCAGCGATGGGCTGGAGACGCCGGTCATCGAGGCTTTCGGCGCCTGTGGGGTCGTGCCCGAACAGGCTGAAGCCCTGTGCCGTAAGCACCCGGGCGAGCTGGAGCCCTTCGAGAAGCGCCTGGCGGGCTTCGTGCGCTGCCTGCTCCTCGCACCGGATCTGCTCATCTATCACCGGTTTCTCGAGGGCCTTACCGGGACCGAAATGGAGCGGGCGGTCGCCCTCGATGCGGTCTATCGCGCGCGCCACCCGACCGGCACGAGCGTGTACCTGATGCTGAGCGACGTTCCTGTCCGACCGGTACAGTGTTTCCAGCAATACGTCATGTGAGAGGCCGTCCATGAAGCTCGCTTCCGAGATGAAACAGGGCGCGCGTGATATCACGCTGGCATCGCGGATCTTTCTGGGACTGGGGGTCGTGTCGCTGGTGGCGGCAATCCTGCTGCTTGCCTACAACCAGGGCGCCTTCACCAAGCACATGCAGGTCTTTTTCACTGCGGAATCGGCCGAGGGCCTGAACAAGGGCATGGCGGTCAAGCTCGTCGGCTTCAGAGTGGGCTCTGTCGAGAGCATTGCGATTGACAAACCCTTGCGCGTAACGGTCGAGCTCAAGGTCGACGCGAATTACGGGCCGATGATAGACGCCGACTCGACCATACGCCTCGTCCGCGAAGCGATTATCGGCAGCAATGCGCTCGAAATTCGTCCCGGATCGGGCAATCGCGGCTCGATCCTGGACAAGTCCTTCCTGCGCTACGAACGCGAGCCCTCGGTCGAGAACGCGGTGATGGCGCTGCTCGACCAGATGGTGCCGATCGTGACCGACATCCGGCAGATCACTGCCTACCTCAGTGCGCCCGACAGCGATCTGCGCCAGGCCGTTCGCAGCGTGAATCGGACCGCGGGCTCGCTCGCCGATGCAAGCATCGAACTGAAAAAACTGATCGAGACGACCACCCAGCGGGTCGAGCAGGGCGAGACGGTCGTGAGCGGCGTTTTCCGCACCGCCGACAAGCTACTGCAGGACGCCGCGGCGAGCCTGGCCCTTCTCGACAGCTCTCTCAAGAAGGTGGACGCGGCGGTTCCCGGCATCACCAGCAAGTTGGAGCAGACCCTGGAAAACGTCCGTGTAACGAGCGAGGCGGCGCGCGTGATGATGGCCGGTGAAATGTCCGGCGTGGTCACGGAGGCGGGCGCCCTGGTCTCCGACACCAGCGAAGTGGTTCGCGGCGCAAGGCGCTCGTGGCCGGTAAGCAATTTCGTGCAGCCGCCGCGGGAGTCGCTGCTGCGGTTTGACGGAACGGGCGGTGTAACGGCGGTTCCGGCGGACAGCGGGCGTGACCGTTAGCATGCGCGCGGCGTGTGTCGCATTGCTGTTGTGTTTCGCGCTCGGACTTGTCGCGTGCGGGTCGGCGCCACCGCTGCCGAACGACGTCGAATTGCGGCGCGAGCGGCTGCTGGATCTGAATGACCGGGCGCAGCGCGCGGTCGCGCGGGGCGACTTGAGGCGCGCCGAGGCGCTCTATCGGGAAGCGCTTCGCATCGCCGAATCGTTCGAGGATTTTCATTCCATCGGCGTCAATGCACTGAACCTCGCGGGAGTACAGCAGGTGCTGGGGGAGACCGATGGGGCGCAACGCGCGCTCGATCGAGTGCTCGCCGCGCCTGACCGCTTCGAGAGGCCTCTGGTCGCCCAGGCGGCAGGGCTCAGGGCGGGGCTGGCCCTGCAGGCGGGCGATCTCAATGCCGCCGCAAACTGGCTGAATCGCGCGGACGAAGAATGCAAGCCACCAGCGTGCCGGATTCAGTCGGCGCTCCTCGTGCTGCGCGCACAGCTGGCACTCGAACGTGGAGCGGCGGAGGAGTCGCGCGGGCTGGCGGCGCGGGCGCTCGCCGCGAGCCGGGCGGAGGGGAGCCGGGAGGAGGAGGCGAACGCGCTGCGCGTTGGCGGTCGCGCCGCCGCCGCACAGGGGGGGCACGCAGAGGCCGTCGCACAGCTCGACCAGGCGCTCGCCATCGATAAGCAGCTCGCATTGCCCTACAAGATCGGCCTCGACCTGATTGCGCTTGCCGAGACGGAGTTGATGCGGGGCGAGCGCCAGGCGGCCCGCGGCTACGCACAGCGGGCGCTCGACGTCAGTCGCGCCGCCGGCAACCGACGGCAGCAGGCGGCGGCGGCGCGCATCCTGGAGCGCGTCCAATGAGCACGCCGACGGAATCGTCGGCGGCGGAGAACATCGTGA
The DNA here is from genome assembly GCA_035456985.1 of Burkholderiales bacterium. Lineage (GTDB taxonomy): Bacteria > Pseudomonadota > Gammaproteobacteria > Burkholderiales > SG8-41 > SG8-41. Next base: position 33,644 of record DATICE010000058.1, read on the forward strand.
AGCACCTGGCGAGGGGAGCCTCGACACCGGGGGTGGCGGATACGCGTCTTACTGGTCTGGCAATCCCGGGTGGGCACCTGCTCTTGCTGTGGCACTGCCTGTCGCGGATCACCCTGCTGCGCAATCCCATGGTGCGGCTGGTGTTCCTGCGCCAGGTCTATTTCGTGGGCGTGCAGGGTTCGCGGGCGATCTTACTGATCGCCCTCGCGGTGGGCGGGCTGGCGGTTCCCGGGGCGACCCTGCTGCTCGGCGCCAACAACAGTTTTCTCTACAACATACTGGGATGGGCGCTGGTGACGGAAGCAGCGCCGCTGCTCGTTGCGCTGATCGTGATCGGCCGCAGCGCGAGCGTGATCTCCACGGAGCTCGCCCTGATGAAGGTGCGCGGGGAATTGCGCCACCTCGAACAAATGCGGATCGATCCGCGCGATTACCTCGCCCTGCCGAGGATTGCGGCCCTCACGGTCTCGCTGCTGGTAGCCACTTTCTATTACCAGGTCATCGCGGTCTCGGGCGGCTTTGCCGCGAGCGCCCTGGTGCTCAACGTTTCATTCGTCGAGCAAATGCAGCTGATGCTGGAGGCGTTGTCGCCATTGGGCATCGTGCTTGCCGGGGTGAAGGCCCTGATCTTCGGGCTCGTCATCGGCACCATCGCGTGCTTCGCCGGCCTCCATGCGGGCGCGACCGTGAACGACGTCCCCCGGGCACAGATCGTGGGCTATATGCGCTCCCTTACGTCGCTCATCCTCATCGACGTCGTATTCGCGATCGCCGCATTCTGAGCGGGCCGCGGCTGCGCACGGCGCGTGCTACAATTTTTCCGCCGCGATGCGCATTCTCCTCAGCAACGACGACGGTTACTTCGCGCCGGGCATAACCCTGCTCGCGGAGGTGCTGTCCCCGCTCGCGGAGGTGACGGTGGTCGCACCGGAACGCGATCGTAGCGGCGCCAGCAACTCGCTTACTCTCGACCGGCCCCTGACAGTGCGCCGGGCGCAGGGCCGGGTCCACTACGTCAACGGCACCCCCACTGACTGCGTGCATCTGGCGGTGACAGGACTCCTGAAGCAACTCCCGGACATCGTGATTTCCGGCATCAACCACGGCGCCAACATGGGGGACGACACGATCTACTCCGGCACTGTCGCAGCCGCAACCGAAGGGTATCTCCTGGGCATTCCTTCGATCGCGATCTCGCTGGTTACCGACAGCGCGGGCCATTTCCGGACGGCGGGGCGCGTTGCGGTCGAGCTCGTGACCCGCCTCCAGCGACAGTCGCCGAACGAGCCGTTCCTGCTCAACGTCAACGTGCCGGATGTCGATTACGCAGAGCTCCGCGGCTTCCAGGTGACCCGCCTCGGCAAGCGGCACAAGGCGGAGCCCGTGGTGAAGACCACCACGCCGCGCGGGGAAAAGGTCTACTGGATCGGCGCGGCCGGCGGCGCGCAGGACGCGGGGACGGGTACCGATTTTCACGCTATTGCCAACCAGCGCGTCTCGATCACGCCGCTGCAGATGGACCTCACCCGCTACGCCCAGCTCGAGGCGCTCAGCGTGTGGCTCGCGGGCGAGTGAGCGGCGCCCTTTCGACCCTTCGACATGCTCAGGACAGGCTCGCTTAGGACGGGCGGGTGAGCTGTGGCGAAGGCCCCAGGCATCGGGATGACCTCGGCGCGCACGCGGATGCGCATGATCGAGCGGCTGCGCGTGCTGGGCATCCGGGACGAAAAAGTGCTGGCCGTCATGGGGGAGCTGCCGCGCCACATATTCGTGGACGAGGCGCTGGCGAGCCGCGCCTACGAGGACATCGCGCTGCCGCTCGGCTACGGGCAGACCATCTCGAGCCCCCACACGGTGGCGCGCATGACGGAGCTGGCGCGCAACGGCCGCGCGCTCGGAAGGGTGCTGGAGATCGGCACCGGCTGTGGCTACCAGACCGCCGTCCTCGGCCGGATCGCGCGGCAGGTGTATTCGATGGAGCGGCTTGCCGCCCTCATCCGGAAGGCCCGCAGGAACCTGCGTGAGGCCGGCGTGACCAACGTTCACCTCCGGCACGGTGACGGCCACGCCGGCATGCCCGAGTTTGCACCTTTTGATGCCGTGGTCCTGACCGCGGCCGCGCCGAGCGTCCCGGAAGCCCTGCTCGAGCAGCTCAACGTCGGTGGTAGAATGGTTTTGCCCATCGCGCGCAGGAGCGAGCAGCATCTGTTTGTCATCGAACGCACGGCCGCGGGCACGGTCGAACGGCGGATGGATCCCGTCGTATTCGTGCCTTTGCTATCGGGAGTGGGCTGAGGATCGTGAACCTCCGCATATTGAAATGCGTCCTGGTGGGCGCGCTTGCTGCCGTTGTTGCCGCGGGCTGCGCCGTGAAGACCGGTGCCCCAGTCATCGATCGCTCGGCAGACGCGCGGGCTGCCGGGGCGAAGCCGGGGGCGGCCGCGAAGCCTAAGCCCGGGGCGGCGACGACGCCCGCCCCGCGCCCGACCGATGCACGACCGGAATTCCATACCGTCAGGAAAGGCGACACGCTCTACAGCATCGCTCTCGACTACGGGCTCGATTACCGCGAGCTCGCGCAGTGGAACGAGGTCACGGCGACGAGCGTCATCAGCATCGGCCAGCAGTTGCGATTGAGCCCGCCGCGGGCAAGCGCAGCGCCGACCGCCGTGCCTCTCCAGTCCGCTCCCATCGTGCAGGGACGGCCGCTCGATGGAGGCCCCATTGCCGGGGGCGATGGCACCATCAAGTCCCAACCGCAAGCGGTGCGGGCACCGTATACCGACCAGACTTACGCCCAGATGGCGAGTCTCAAGCCCGAGCCGTCACCGCGGGACGCACCGCGCGCGCCGTCCGGACCGGGCGGGGAGGAAAGCGTCGCCTGGGGCTGGCCGGCGAGCGGGAAGGTGGTCGGTACGTTCAGCGACAGCGCCAATCAGAGAGGCATCCGCATCGCGGGCAAGCTGGGACAGCCGGTGCTCGCCAGCGCCGCCGGCAGGGTGATCTTCAGCGGCACCGGCATCCGCGGCTTTGGCAAGCTCATCGTGATCAAGCACAACAACACGTATCTCAGCGTGTACGCGCACAACAGCGAATTGCTCGTGAAGGAAGGACAGAACGTCGCGAAGGGCCAGAAGATCGCGGAAATGGGCTCGACCGACGCCGACCAGGTGCGCCTGCACTTCGAGATCCGCCGTCTCGGCAAGCCGGTGGACCCGATGAAGCTCCTGCCCCCGGCATAGCCGGGATTCAAGCGGTGAATTGCCTGACGCGCCGCTGCAGCTCGATCAGGGCGGCGGCGCTGGATTCCGCGCCGTAACGCAGGGCGATATAGAGTCGCGTGATGGCCTCCACCGCCGGCGTGAGCTCCGGCCGCATCCGCTCGACACGGGACGCGTAATCGACCGGCCCCTCGGCGGCTTCGCGCGTGAGGCCCCGACGGCGCAGCTTGTCGCAGAACCTCCGATACGCGATCGCCACCGGGTCACGCGTGCGCGACTTCAGCTGCCGCAGCGCGAGCGCGGTAAACATGGCGACGATGACCCCGGCCACGACGAGCAAGATCGCGGTGAGCTTCTCCCACGTCGCATCGTCCAGTCCCGCGTGCGCGAGCAGCGAGCGCTGGCGCTCCGGCGTGTAGCCGAGCACCCACTGGTTCCAGGCGCTCGCCATGTAGTCCCAGGCGAACCGCGCCTGGCGCAGGAACTCCCAGGGCGTGCGCACCATCAGCGGCAGGGGATCGGTGCGCGGCACGGCCGCCGAGATGCCGGTGTCCACGCGCACCGGCGCGACCGCGAAAGTGGGATCGACCCGCACCCATCCCCGGCTCGGGAGCCACACCTCGGTCCACGCGTGCGCGTCGGCCTGGCGCACGATCAGGTAATTGCCCAGCGCGTTGACTTCCCCGCCCTGGTAGCCGGTCACGATGCGGGTGGGAATTCCCGCCGCCCGCATGACCACCGCGAAGGCCGACGCGTAGTGCTCGCAGAAGCCGCTGCGGGTGGAGAACAGGAACTCATCCACCGGATTCTCGCCGAGCAGCGGAGGCTCGAGCGTGTAGACGAAGTTCCTGCGGAACATGCCGAGCATTTCGGCGATGATCTGCTCGTCGTCGGCGTGCTTCTCCCGCAGCGCGCGTCCCAGCTCCTGCGCGCGGGGGTTGGACCGGGGCGGGACCTGGAGCGCGCGCCGCACGGCGAAGCGGCTCTCGACCTCGCCGAAGCGTGCGTTGAGAAACGAGGTCATGTCGTAGCGCAGGCGGCTGTTGACCGGCTGGACGGAGTAGAGCTGATAGTCGGTACTGACGACGGAGCGGGGCGGCACCACGGCCGGCAGATCGAGCGCGAACAACCAGCGCCGGTTATGGGGCTCCAGCGTCACCTCGTAGGCCACCGGATCGCCCGCGGCCTCGATTCCGGGAGCGGTATAGACGAAAAATTGCGCGGACCAGGTCCGGCCGTCGAAATCCCACATCACGGGGCCGCGCCAGTAGAGATCCTTTGCACGTGGAATCTCGGCGTCGAACCGCACGCGGAATGCCACGGCATCCGACAGAACGAGGCTCGAAAGGCTGCCCGGCGTCATGGTGTCGGAGAGGCCGCTCACGCCTGCAAAGGCGTCGCGCGGCAGGCCCCAAAGCGGGCCCGGCACGCGGGGGAACAGGAGAAAGAGCACCAGCATCAACGGCACCGACTGCGCGAGCAGCATGCCGGCGGTCCGCAGCTGCGCGCGGAACGGCGGCTCGGTGCTGGCGTAATTGAGGCTGATCATGGTTGCGGTAACGAATATGGTGCACGCAAGCATGTACAGTCCGGTGCCGATGGTCTGCGAATACAGGAAATTGGTGATCACCAGGAAATAGCCGAGGAAGGAGAGCAGCATCGCGTCGCGCTGCGCGCGGGTCTCGAGCAGCTTCAGCCCGAGCATGATCACCAGCAGGGTCACGCCCGCGTCGCGCCCGAAGAGGGTCCGGTAGCTCAGGTAGACGCCAATGGAGGCGGCAAGCGCGATCGTCAGCAGCAGCCAGCGATTGGGCAGCGCGTAGCGCGCGTAGCCGACATAAGCGCGCCAGGCAGCGAGCATGACCATCAGCGCGATGCTCCATCCGGGCATGTGGAGGGCGTGTGGCGCCGCCACCAGCAGGAGCGACAGCAACACCCAGCGCACGTGGCGCCAGGCGATAGGCTGTTTCGGATCGGTCATTTCACGAATCCGTGATTGGCGAGTGGTGAGTGGATGGGCTCGTCAAATCTTCGGTTCAAACACTACTCACCACTCACGACGTACGCTCTTGTTCAAAGAGTGCGAGCGACTCGAGGCAGCGTTCGCGCTGCGCTTCTCCCGTCGCTGGCTCCACCGACGTGCCGGGCAGGCGCAAGCCGTAGGCGAGCCCGGCGGCGTGCGCGTCGAGGACCCAGCGCGCCAGGTGCGACAGGCGGTCCTCGATCCCCATCTGCGGCGGCAGCTGCGCCCAGTCGAACCACAACTCGGTCTCGGCGCGACCGGTAAACTGCTTGGTGAGCAGGCCCTGGTCGCGTGCGGCTGCCTTCCACGCGATATGGCGCGGCGAATCGCCTTGGTGATACTGGCGCAGGCCGGCAAAATCCTCCTGGCCGTGACCGCGCTCGGTGCCAATCCCCGCGATGGATTCCGCGGGCGGCATCGGCAGTCCGGAGGGGGCGGGGCGCGGATATACGATGCAGCGCAAGTCCGGGTCCACGTACGCCCAGGCGTAGTAGAGACCGAGCGGAAAGCGGGTGAAGAGTCTCAGCCGCCCCGGCCGCAGAACGCCGCGGCGGGGCGCGGCGACCTCGGCGGTCGCGGGCACCGTTGAGCGCGCCATTACGTCCACGAAGGACGCTTGCCTGCGGTCGTGGGTGAGACCGATCGCATAGCGGTCGGTACCCCCCTGGTTCTCGAGATGAATCGTGAACAACGCGGTGTCGCCGGCAAACACGGCTCGCGAGCGTCCGCCGGTGATCCGCAGGTTCGCGAGGTTGCGGAACGTGTGGATCATGGCGTTGACGCCGAGGGCGCCGAGCAGGAAGGTGAGGACGAAGCCGAGCCCGAGCGCATAGTTGATCGAGCCGGCAAGCATGACCAGCAGCACCATGGCGTAAATCAGTCCCAGGCGCGTCGGCAGGATGAATATCCGGCGCTGGCCCAGCACGATCGCGCCGGCCTCGGGCCCGCGCCACTGGAAGATCCAGGTGTAGAAGCGGTTCCGGAGCGCCGCGTACATCGATGATCTAAGGAATGGCGACCTGCTTGATCAGGTGCCCGGCGATGTCGGCGCCGTTGGCGTGGGTGACCTCGCCGGCAGGAACGAGGCGGTGGCCGACCACGGCGGGGAGCACTGCCTGCACGTCTTCCGGCAGCACGTGCAGACGCCCCGCCATCAGCGCCCAGGCGCGGGCGGCGTGCAGGAGCGCGAGCGCCGCGCGCGGGGACAGACCGTTCACGTAATCGGCGGCGCGGCGAGTGTGATCGGTGAGCGCCTGCACGTAGTCGTACAGCGCGCTCGAGGTGTGGATCTGCTGCGCGCGGTGCTGGAGGTCCATCAGCTCCTGCGGCGACATGGCGGGCTTGAGCGTCGCCAGCAGGTCGCGGCGGTTTTCCCCCTGCAGCAGCGCGCGCTCCGCTTCGCTGTCCGGGTAGCCGAGCTGAATGCGCATAAGGAACCGGTCGAGCTGCGATTCCGGCAGCGGGAACGTGCCGATCTGGTACGAGGGATTCTGCGTTGCAATCACGAAGAACGGCTCGGGCAGGCGCCGCGTCTCGCCCTCCGTCGTGACCTGGTGCTCCTCCATCGCTTCGAGGAGCGCGCTCTGCGCCTTGGGTGTCGCGCGGTTAACCTCGTCGGCCAGCACGACCTGGCTGAAAATCGGTCCCGAGTGGAACTGGAAGCCGCCGGTGTCTCGATTGTAGATGGAGACACCGATGATGTCGGCGGGCAGCAGGTCGCTGGTGAACTGGATACGCTGAAACCCCATCCCGAGCGAGGCCGCGAGCGCGTGTGCCATCATGGTCTTGCCTACTCCGGGAATATCCTCGATCAGCAGGTGTCCGCGCGCGAGCAGACAGGCGATCGCGAGCCGGATCTGCCGTTCCTTGCCGAGGATGATGCCCCCGACCTGGGCGATGACCCGGTCGAGTTGCTGCGACATCACGGCGTGCTGGGGAAAGTCATTCATCCGGTCGAGTGTGCCACAACACGATGACCGCTGGCCAGTAACGGCCGCACTCCGGAGCGCGATTCGCGAGCGGCAATGTGCGATTTCTCACGCGCATGCTGCCGGCTCACTGTTCTCGGCTCGAAGATGACGACTACCCAATGGTCTTTTCCACTCTGAGGACGTTGGGATCGTTCCCGTCGACGCGCGCCAGGAATCCGAGTTTCGCCGCGAACTCGATCATTTTACGGTTGCCTGCTAGGACTTCTCCGTACATCTCGCGCATGCCCGCGGCGCGCGCGGCGGTTATCAGCGCTTCCATTAGGCGCGAGCCGAGCTCCTTGCGCTGCCAGTCGTCGGCGACCACGATCGCGAACTCGCAGCGGCTGCGGTCGGCGTCGACGACATAGCGCGCGACACCGATCTGCGTCTCGCGCCGGCCATGCTCGGTCACCGCGATCAGCGCCAGGTGCCGGTCGTAGTCCACGCGTGTCAACTGCGCCAGCATGCGGGGAGACAGTTCGCGCACGGCGTCGCGGAATCGGAAGTACCGTGATTCATCGGACAGATTGCGCACGAACTCCTGTTCGATGCCCGCGTCTTCGGGGCGTATGGGGCGGATCGTGGCCACCGTGCCGTCAGCGAGCGTCAGGCGTTTGACAAGATGCGAAGGGTAGGGTTGCACAATCGGAGCATAATCCATAACTGATGACGGTCGCCTACATCAGCCACCCCGACTGCCGGCTGCACGACATGGGCGCTGATCATCCCGAGTCCCCGGCGCGGTTGAGCGCGATCGAAGATCAACTGGTGGCTTCGGGTCTCATCAGCTTCCTTGCGCATGCCGAGGCGCCGCTCGCAAGCCGCGCTCAGCTCGAACGCGTCCACGCGCCAACATACATCACGGCACTCGAACACGCAGTTCCGGAAAGAGGACTGGTAGCCCTCGATCCCGATACCGCGATGAACCCTCACAGCTTGAATGCGGCGCTGCGCGCGGCGGGCGCGGCAGTGCTGGGGACCGACCTGGTGCTGCGCGGGGAGGCGGGAGCGGCGTTCTGTTCCGTGCGGCCGCCGGGGCACCACGCCGAGCGCGCCCGCGCCATGGGTTTCTGCCTATTGAACAACGTCGCGGTGGCCGCCGCGCATGCGCTTGAGAGCCATGGACTGAAGCGAGTTGCCGTCGTGGATTTCGACGTCCATCACGGCAACGGGACGGAGGAGATCTTCCGGGACGATCCGCGCGTCATGATGGTGTCGACGTTCCAGCACCCGTTCTACCCGTACAGCGGAGTGGAAGGCCGCTCGGAACGTATGGTGAACATTCCGCTCGCAGCCTACAGCGGCGGCGCCGAATTTCGCGCTGCGGTAGAACGGTTCTGGCTGCCGGCGCTCCTGGCGTTCAAGCCGGAGATGCTGTTCATATCCGCCGGCTTCGACGCGCACCGGGAGGACGACATGGCCATGCTCGAGCTGGTGGAAGCGGACTACGCGTGGGTGACGGAACGCATCAAGGAGGTCGCCCGGCGCTCGGCTTCCGGACGCATCGTGTCGGTGCTGGAGGGCGGCTACGCGTTGAGCGCTCTGGGGCGGAGCGTCGCAACGCATATCAAGGTGCTCGGCGACCTGTAGGAGCGCCGGGAATCCGATCAGTCGGGGCGGCACTAGGCCATCAATATTGCCGCCACGACCTTGCGGCCTTCGGTCGCAAGGATGTTGTAGGTCCGGCATGCGGCGCGGCTGTCCATGACCTCGATACCCACGCCGGTCGCGGCGAGCGCTCGGGCGAGCTCCGGTCGCGGAAAGCGCTGCACCGCACCCGTTCCCAGGATCACGATCTCGGGCTGCAGCGCCGCGATGAAGCCGAAGTCCGCCGCCGTCAATTCCTCGAACGCCCTCGCGTCCCATGCGCCGACCGCATGCGGGCTCACGACGACGCCCGATTCGTAGCGCACGTTGTTCACGGCGACGAAACCACTGCCGTAGCCGGAGAACAACTGCAGGCCCGCGTCCCGGGTCAGGTGCAACTTCATAAGCCACTGATTTGCTTAAGGTTACTTGCTCCGTTAGAATAACACGCTTTTGCGCTTCGACACGCCTGGTCCATGGAAGAGTTGGCTCGAATCGCACCTGCTTGAAGTTTTGGCCTCGGCATAACGTGACAAGCACGTTAGCCTCCGCCAAAACTCGGGCGGCGCTTGATGTAAGCGCTATGAACTACCACTGAGCAAGAACGAAATTCGACACGATGGAAGAGTTTGCACGCATCAAGCGCCTTCCGCCCTACGTTTTTAACGTAACGGGCGAGTTGAAGCTCGCCGCGCGCCGGCGGGGTGAGGATGTCATCGACTTCAGCATGGGCAATCCGGATCAGCCCACGCCGCGGCACATCGTGGACAAGCTGATCGAGACGGTGCAGCGTCCCGATACCCATCGTTACTCGGTGTCGAAGGGCATCGTGCGGCTGCGGCGCGCGATCTGCAACTGGTACCGGGCGCGCTACGGCGTCGAGCTCGATCCCGATTCCGAGGCGATCGTCACCATCGGCTCGAAGGAGGGCATCGCGCACCTCGCGCTCGCCACCCTCGACACCGGCGATACGGTGCTGGTGCCGAATCCGAGCTACCCGATCCATATTTACGGGCCGGTCATATCCGGCGCCGACATCCGGCATGTGCCGATGGAGCCGGAAGCCGATTTCTTCCAGGCGGTCGAGCGCGCTTTCAAGGACTCGTATCCGAAGCCCAAGATGCTGATCGTCAACTTTCCCAGCAATCCGACGACGCAGTGCGTGGACCTGCCATTCTTCGAGCGACTGGTTGCGCTCGCGCGGGAACACCACGTCTACGTCGTGCACGACCTCGCGTACGCCGACATCGTGTTCGACGGCTACAAGGCGCCTTCCATCCTGCAGGTGCCGGGTGCGCGCGAGATCGCGGTCGAGTTCTTCACCATGTCGAAGAGCTACAACATGGCGGGATGGCGCGTGGGCTACATGGTCGGCAACCGGGAGCTCGTCACCGCGCTCGCGCGCATGAAGAGCTACCACGACTACGGCATGTTCACGCCCATCCAGGTGGCCTCCATCATCGCCCTGGAAGGGCCGCAGGATTGCGTGGAGACCGTGCGCAGGGTCTACCAGGGGCGCCGCGACGTGCTGTGCAGCGGCATGCGGGCGATGGGCTGGAACGTCGAGGTGCCGAAAGCGACGATGTACGTCTGGGCGCCGATTCCCGAGCCGTACCGGAAGCTCGGGTCGCTCGAGTTTTCCAAGAAGCTGCTGGCAGACGCCAAGATCGCGGTGGCGCCCGGCATCGGCTTCGGGCAGTACGGCGACGGTCACGTGCGGTTTGCCCTGATCGAGAACGAGGCCCGCACGCGCCAGGCGCTGCGCGGGATCAAGGACATGTTCAAGAAGGATGGAGCATGAAACCGATCAACGTCGGCCTGCTCGGCATCGGCACCGTGGGCGGCGGCACATTCACGGTGCTCGATCGCAACCGCGAGGAGATTTCGCGCCGCGCCGGCTGCACAATCACCATGAAGATTGTCGCCGACAAGGAAGTCGAGAAGGCGCGCCGCATCGTCGGCGGGCGCGCGACCGTCACCGCCGACGCGAAAGAGGTGGTCAGCAATCCCGATATCGACATCGTGGTCGAGCTGATCGGCGGGACCACCATCGCCAAGGACTTGATCCTCCAGGCGATCGCCGCCGGCAAGCACATCGTTACCGCCAACAAGGCGCTGATTGCGCGGCATGGCAACGAAATCTTCGCGGCGGCGCAGAAGCAGGACGTGATGGTGGCGTTCGAAGCGGCGGTGGGCGGCGGCATTCCCATCATCAAATCGTTGCGCGAGGGACTGAGCGCCAATCGGATCGAGTGGATCGCCGGCATCGTGAATGGCACCTGCAACTTCATCCTGTCGGAGATGCGCGAGCGCGGTGCGAGCTTCGAGGACGTGCTGGAAGAGGCGCAGCGGCGCGGTTACGCCGAGGCCGATCCCACGTTCGATATCGAAGGGGTGGACGCGGCGCACAAGACCACCATCATGGCCGCAATCGGATTCGGCATCCCGATGCGGTTCGAGTCCGCCCATATCGAAGGCATTTCCCAGCTCACGCGGGAGGACATCCGTTATGCGGAGGAGCTCGGCTACCGCATCAAGTTGCTCGGCATCAGCCGCCGCAGGCCGAAAGGGATCGAGATCCGGGTCCACCCGGCGCTGGTGCCGGCGCGGCGCCTGATCGCCAGCGTGGAAGGAGTGATGAACGCGATCCTGGTGAAGGGCGACGCCGTCGGCCAGACGATGTACTACGGAGCGGGGGCGGGAGCGGAACCCACCGCTTCGGCCGTGATCGCCGACCTGGTCGACGTGGCGCGCATGCTGACCTCGGACCCGGAGCACCGGGTGCCGCACTTTGCCTTCCAGCCCGGCCAGCTGGCCGATACGCCGATCCTGCCAATGGGCGAAGTAGAGACGCGCTGCTACCTGCGGATGAAGGTGCAGGACAAGCCCGGTGTGCTGGCCGATATCACGCGCATCCTGGCGGATCTGCGAATCTCGATCGAGGCGATGGTGCAGAAAGAGCCGCGCGTGGGCGAGGTCGAGGTGGACATCATCATGCTCACCCACCTGACCGTGGAGAAGAACGTGGACGCGGCGATCGCGAAGATCGAGAAGCTGCCGGTGGTTGTCGGCAAGGTCACCCGCATCCGGCTCGAAGAGCTGAACTAGTGACTTCTGTCACCCGTCACCTGTCACTCGACACGCTCTCCCGATGGCCCACTACACCGGACTCATAGACAAGTACCGTGAACGCCTGCCGGTGGCGGCGGCCACGCGCGCCGTCACGCTCAACGAAGGCGCAACGCCGCTGATCGAGTTGAGGAACCTGCCGGCGCTGGTGCGCAAGAAAGTCGGTATCTACGCCAAGTTCGAGGGCGCGAATCCCACCGGCTCATTCAAGGACCGCGGCATGACGATGGCGGTCACGCAGGCGGTCGAGGAGGGCGCGCGGGCGATCATCTGCGCCTCCACCGGCAACACCTCGGCGTCCGCTGCGGCCTATGCCGCGCGCGCCGGCATCGCCTGCTTCGTGCTCATCCCGGAAGGCAAGATCGCGCTCGGCAAGCTCTCACAGGCGATGATGCATGGCTCGGTCGTGATCCAGATCCGCGGCAATTTCGACGAAGGCATGCGGCTCGTCCAGGAAATCGCGGCGACGCTGCCAGTCAAGATCGTCAACTCGATCAATCCCTACCGCATCCAGGGACAGAAGACCGTTGCCTTCGAGGTGATCGAGGCGCTGGGCGACGCGCCCGACTACCACGCGCTGCCGGTGGGCAACGCAGGCAATATCACCGCGCACTGGATCGGTTACTCGGAATCGGCGGGCGCCGACACCGCGGCCCTGAAACGTACGGATGGAATGCGCGGGTACCGCAATCAGAAACTCGTGGAGCGCCGGCCGATCATGCTGGGGTACCAGGCCTCGGGCGCCGCGCCGATCGTGCGCGGCCGGCCGGTCGAGAACCCCGAGACGGTGGCCACGGCGATCCGCATCGGCAACCCGGTATCGTGGCAGCAGGCGGTGGCGGCGGGGCGTGAATCCGGCGGCTGGTTTGCCGAATGCACCGACCAGGAGATCCTGCACGTGCAGAAAATGCTGGCGCAGGCCGAAGGGCTGTTCTGCGAGCCGGCTTCCGCCATTGCGCTCGCCGGCGTTCTGAAGGATCTCGAGCTCGGAAAGATCGGCGAGGGAGCCACCATCGTCTGCACGCTGACCGGTCACGGCCTGAAGGATCCCGATACTGCGATTGCGCAGAGCGCGAAGCCGATGACGGTGGACGCGGACCTTAAGGCGATCGAGCGGGTCATACGCCAGCGCCTCAAGGCCTAGTCGCAAGGGCTCGAAGAACAACGACAATCGAGCCGCCAGGCGCGTCTCCCGGCGGACCACGCCAACCCGGTGTCGCCTCTTGGCGACTGGTAGACGTCTTGACTCCCCGGGCCTCCACGGGGCAGCATCCGTAAATATGGCGGAAACTGGACAAGAGATCGAACGACGCATCGTGTTGCGCACTCGTGTGGCTGAGGGTTATGACCTGACCCAGCTCGAGATCAAGCGCCTGCAGCGCGTGTTTACCGATTGGTTTCCGGGTGCGGTATTCAATGACCTGACCCATGACACGGTACGCGTGGACGTCGTGGTGAAGAAAGGCCGTCTCAGCGGCCAAAGCGTGTACAACGCATGCTTCGTGAATCGGGATGGCTCGGTGGCCAAGCAAACGGATTACGACGAGGACCGGATCACCGGGAAGGTCTGCCCGAGCTACGACCCGGGGCGAAGCGGGTATTTCGGCAAGAAGGACGGCTTCGATTACCGCAACGTGTTCTATACGATGAGGCCGACGACGAAGACCCGCTAAATCCGGACGCGCCGCGCTGGTTTGCCACGGGCCGAAGTGTGAAGCAGGGGCTCCAGTTTTCTTGGGGATGCGACCGCTGAGGCGCGCAGGCGGCCGACGCGAAATCGCTTCATACTTGCCGCAACCCTTTCAGAGGCCGCACGTGTCCGAACGGACGGAGTTGCCGCCGTTCAACACGCGGTGTCAGTTTCACTCGAATCGCATCGAGAAATCCGCTGCCTTGATATCCTTGGTGAGCGCGCCAACCGAGATGCGGTGCACGCCGGTCTCGGCGATGGCGCGAACGTTGTCCAGGGAAATGCCGCCTGAAGCCTCGAGCTCGGCCCGTCCGCCGGCAATATTCACCGCTTCACGCATCCGCGCGATGTCCATGTTATCGAGCAGGATCATGGTGGCGCCGGCCTCCAGGGCTTCCTTCAGCTGACTGAGGTTCTCGACCTCGACCTGTATCCAGTCTCCCCTGCGCTCGAGCTTGCGTGCCTGCGTGACGGCTTGCCGGATACCACCCGCGGCGGCAATGTGGTTCTCCTTGATCAGCATCGCGTCGTAGAGCCCCATGCGGTGATTGGATCCGCCGCCGACCCGCACGGCGTACTTCTGGGCGAGGCGCAGTCCCGGCAGCGTCTTGCGGGTATCCACTATTTTTGCCCGCGTGCCGGCGACGGCCTCGACGTGGCGGCGGGTAACGGTCGCCACGCCCGACAGGGTCTGCAGGAAATTGAGCGCCACGCGCTCGCCGGCGAGGAGCGCGCGCGCCTCGCCCTGGACCGAGCAGACGCGCGCGCCGGCGGCGACGGTTGCGCCCTCCGGCACGTCCCATGCGATCTCCACCTTGGGATCGAGCTGGCGCAGGGTGCGCTCGAACCACGGTTGCCCGCACACAACGGCCTGCTGGCGGCACAGCACGGCCGCGCGCACGCGCTTGCCGGAAGGGATCAGGGGTGCGGTGAGATCGCCGCCGCCCACGTCCTCGGCCAGCGCGGCGCGCACGTTGCGCTCGATCTCGGATGTCAAGTCCATCGGATTGATCTATAGTTGCCGGCAAACCGTGCGGCGATTCTAGCGCATCGGAGCAACGGCGATGGACGGCATGCTGAGCGTACTGTCTTACGGCATCGGCACGATATTCGGAATCGTGCTGATCGGCGGGCTGATCGTCCTCATCATCCACGACGTCACCCAGAAGAAGCACACGGTGCTGCGCAATTTTCCGGTCGTCGGCCGGTTGCGCTTTTTCTTCGAAAATCTCGGCGAGTACTTCAGGCAGTATTTCTTCGCGGGCGACCGTGCCGAGCTGCCGTTCAACCGCGCGACCCGCGGCTTCGTCTACCGTCTCGCCAAAGGCGAAGGCAGCATCATCGGCTTCGGCTCGACCAACGACCTGCGCGAGCCGGGCTCGATCATCTTCGTCAACCATCCGTTCCCGGTGCTCGAGGGGGACCGCCTGCCGACGCCTGCGCTCACCATCGGCGAAGGCTATTGCCGGCAACCGTTCGAGGCGCGCTCCATCGTCAATATCAGCGGCATGAGCTTCGGCGCGATCTCGGCGCCTGCGGTGCGCGCGCTGTCACGCGGTGCCCGGGAGGCCGGCTGCTGGATGGGCACCGGCGAGGGCGGGCTCGCGCCCCATCACCTGGAAGGCGGGTGCGACATCGTCATGCAGATGGGCACGGCCAAGTACGGCATGCGCAACCTCGACGGGAGCTTTTCCCCGGAACGGGCGAAAGAACTGGCGAAGGTGGTGAAGGCGTTCGAGATCAAGCTTTCGCAGGGGGCGAAGCCAGGCAAGGGCGGCGTGCTGCCGGGGGCGAAGGTGACCGAGGAGATCTCGCGCATCCGCGGCATCCCCGCCGGCGCGGATTCGATCAGCCCGAACCGCCACTACGACATCGCCAACATGGGCGAGCTGCTCGACAGGGTCGCCGCCCTGCGCGATCTCACCGGCCGGCCGGTCGGCGTGAAGACCGCGATCGGCGGCTGGGAATTCATCAACGAGCTGTGTGACACGGTCCTGCAGCGCGGGCGGGAGTACGCGCCCGACTTCCTCCACATCGACGGCGGCGAGGGCGGCAGCGGCGCGGCGCCCCAGACCCTGATGGATCACATGGCGCTGCCGATTGCCGAAGCGCTGCCGCGGGTGGTGGATTCACTCCTGCAATCGGATCTGAAGAAACGCATCCGCGTCGTGGCGGCCGGGAAGCTCGTCACTTCCGCCCGGGCGGCGTGGGCGCTGTGCGCGGGCGCGGACTTCGTGGTCACGGCGCGCGGCTTCATGTTCTCTCTGGGCTGCATCCAGGCGCTGCGCTGCCATACCAACACCTGCCCCACCGGCGTCACCACCCACAACAAGCGCCTGCAGCACGGACTGGCGGTGGAGGAGAAGTACCTGCGCGTTGCGAACTACGCGCGCAACATGAATGTGGAGATCGACATGATCGCGCACTCCTGCGGCTGCCGCCATGCGCGCGAGCTCAGGCGCGAGCACGTGCGCATCGTGCAGACCGCGAACCAGAGCATCGCGCTCAACATGCTCTATCCATACCCCACGGTCGGCTCGCTTGCCGCGTCCAAAAAAGCAACGGCGGCCGCAAGCGCGGCGGTGTCGGCGCCGGCTTAGCGGGCGGGAGCCGCGCTCAGGCGCGGTGCTCGACCCAGTAGATCGCCATCACCAGGGCGATGAGCGCGATCTCTGCGAGAGTGACCAACAGGATGATGAAAGTGATGCGCCGGGCCGCGGGCTTCATCGGCACCCACACCCGCCGCATGTACCAGCGCCACGGCGCGCACCAGCCCCAGCGCTGCTCGCGCAGGAGATATTCCCGCAGGGCGACCCCCCAGGCGTGCAGGCTCCGGTCCACCTCCGGCGTGTCCGCTTCGGTGGCGCCGCTGTAATCGTCGGTGATGCGCAGGCGGCTGCCGGCAGCCGCGGCATCGATCTCGAAGCGCGTGCTGCGCTTCACCCCGCGGTCGAAACGCACGACGAAGTCGCGCTCGGAGGCCTGTTCGAGCGTCAGCAGCAGCTCGAGTTCGCGCTGGTTGCTCAGGTTGCGCAGCGACACGGCAAAGGTGCCGGGCGCGGTCTCGCGCCAGCGCCGGAATTCAAGATAGGGGTTGATGCGGTAGAGCCGCTCCACGTCGCGGCAGAACGCGGCGAGCGCCGTGGGTGTAAGCGGGACATCGACGGCGACCCACGCCGCATCGGCGGGCAGGGCGGGAGCGTCGCTCATCCGGGGTGCGGGACGACGAGCAGCGGGGCGGCGAGCGCTCCCACGAGCTTCTCGATGCGCATGCGCGAGCGCAGCCCGGGTGCGCCCTTCGGGCGCGGAGAACCGATCACGACGCAGTCCGGCCGGAGCGTCGCGGCGTACTCAAGCAGCGTGGCAGCGGGCTCCCCCAGCACGACTTTCAACTCGTAGCGCCGGCCGCTCGCGCGAACCTCGCGCTCGATGGTTGCCCGGTGCTCTTCGATTTCGCGGGCGAGCTGGGATTCGACGTGGCGCCCGTACGCCGCGCGCGTGGACGCGTTACTCAACCAGTCGTCGCCCATCATCCCCTTCCACAAGTCCGGGACCACCACGAGGTGGAAGATTGTGGCCGCCGGCGCCGCGAGAGCAAGCGCCGCCCGCTCCGCCGCACGCGCGCCGGGTGTCCCGTGGCTGGCGAGCAGAACGCGGTCGGCCTTCAACATGGCAAAAAAATCCCGGTGACGCGCAGCGCGCGCACCGGGATGCGGGAGCAATCCCGGCCCGGATCAGACCAGGAAATAAACCAGCGCTGCGATGATGAGCGCCAACGCCAGTGCTACGAGATCCTCGTGGCGGTCGCTCGGGAAAACCGTCAGTGCCGATCCGCGGTCGAATTTGTCTTCCATGGAGCTTCTCCTTCCCTAAATGGTTTCGGCAACCAGCAGCAGGACGACGATCAGCGAGCCGACCGCCTTGATCACGCCCACGACCGACCCGATCGCGAGCGGCGCGC
The DNA here is from genome assembly GCA_035456985.1 of Burkholderiales bacterium. GTDB lineage: Bacteria > Pseudomonadota > Gammaproteobacteria > Burkholderiales > SG8-41 > SG8-41. Next base: position 51,225 of record DATICE010000058.1, read on the forward strand.
CGCCCGCCTGGCGGATCGACGCCATCGTGATCTGCATCCCGAGCCCGACCAGCCCGAAGGTGAAGAACCACGCGATGAGATCGCGGAACCTGGCGATCTTCGCCGCCGTGTGCCGGACCACGCGGTGCGCCTTGGCAAGCACCGCGCTGCCCTCCTTCGAAAGCGCCTTGGAATTGATGACGCCGCGCACTATGGCGTCATCCTCCTCGGACATGATCTTTTTATTTTGGGCCAGCCGTTCGAGCGCGGCCTTCTGGTCGGCGCGCGTGACCTTGTCCAGCTCCTTCCGGAGCGTCGACGTCTCCGCCTCCGTGAGGTGGTTGTCGATCTTCTTGCCGCTGCGGTCCGTCCTGACCAAAGCTTTCTCGCTGTTGTCGAAGTAGGAGCCCTGATAGTGACGCGCCGGCGCGAAGATGCCGGTGGAGGAGAGCAGGAACATGAGGATGAAGCCGAGCACGAACAGCGGGAATTTGCTGACGATCACGTGCATGGTGTCAACCTGCTGCACCGTGCGCTGCGCCGCTTGTTCGCGCCGGACGTACCAGATCGCGAGCCACAGCACGATGATGGGCAGAAAGAGCACGCGCGTGATGTTGAAGATCTCGGCCACCTTCAGGGTCTCGATTCCGCCGGGCTGGAACGCCAGCGCGGCTCCGGCGACCTGCGCGGAATTGAGGATGCCGGTACCGGCCCACGCCCCGAACTGGATGTAGCCCATGCCGAACAGCTTGCCCACAATCGGAAACACGAACATGCACACGACGCCGAACAGGAGCACGGTGCCGATGGTGTAGGCGATCTCGAGCGACTTGGCCTGGACCACGGGCGCGGCCGCAACCGAGGCGGAGACCCCGCAGACGCCGATGCCCGACGACATG
>DATICE010000059.1:0-19688 GCA_035456985.1 Burkholderiales bacterium
GCGCAGGACTGGGCCCAGATGCTGGAGCGGATGTACCTGCGCTATTGCGAGCGCAAGGGATTCCGCGTCGAGCTCCTCGAGGAGTCCCCCGGCGAAGTCGCGGGCATCAAGAGCGCGGCGCTCAAGGTGAACGGCGACTACGCCTACGGGCACCTGCGCACCGAGACCGGCGTGCACCGGCTGGTGCGCAAATCGCCGTTCGACGCGAACAAGCGCCGCCACACGTCCTTCGCCAGCATCTTCGTCTATCCCGAGGTGGACGAGACGATCGAGGTCACCATCAATCCCGCCGATCTGCGGGTCGACACCTTCCGCGCGTCCGGCGCCGGCGGCCAGCACGTCAACAAGACCGATTCTGCGATCCGCATCACGCACCTCCCGACCAACATCGTGGTGCAATGCCAGAATGACCGCTCCCAGCACCGCAACCGCGCCGAAGCGATGGCGATGCTGAAGTCCAAGCTTTACGAGCTCGAGGTGAGAAAGCGCCAGGAGGAAAAGCAGGTGCTGGAGGACGCCAAGACCGACATCGGCTGGGGGCACCAGATCCGCTCCTACGTCCTCGACCAGTCGCGCATCAAGGACTTGCGCACCAACGTCGAGATCGGCAATACGCAGGCGGTGCTCGACGGCGACCTCGACGACTTCATCGAAGCGAGCCTGAAGCGCGGGGTCGCCTAATGGACGACGACAACAAGCTGGTCGAGGAACGGCGCGCGAAGTTGAAGGCACTGCGCGAGCGGGGATTTGCCTATCCCAACGATTTTGCGCGCGCGCACCTTGCCGCCGATCTCCAGTCCCGCTACGCCAAGCTCGATTCTTCCGCTCTCGATGCGGACCCGGTGAAGGTGAAGATCGCCGGCCGCGTCATGCTGAAGCGCGTAATGGGCAAGGCGAGCTTTGCGACCATCCGCGACGCAAGCGGCGCGATCCAGCTCTTCGTTTCCGACAGCGACACCGGCGAGGCGGCACACGCCGCTTTCAAGCACCACGACATCGGCGACATCATCGGCGCGGAGGGAGAGCTGTTTCGCACCCGGACCGGGGAGCTCACGGTGCGGGTCCGCAACCTCAGGTTGCTTTCGAAGGCGCTCCGCCCGCTGCCGGAAAAATACCACGGGCTGACCGATGCGGAATTGAAGTACCGGCAACGCTACGTCGATCTCATCGTCAACGAGGACACCCGGCGCGTGTTCCTCGCGCGCTCGCGCATCGTGCACGCGATCCGTGATTTCCTCCTGGGCGAGCAGTTCCTGGAAGTGGAAACGCCGATGATGCAGCCGATCCCGGGCGGCGCCGCGGCGCGCCCGTTCGCGACCCACCACAACGCGCTCGACCTCGATCTTTACCTGCGCATCGCTCCCGAGCTCTACCTCAAGCGGCTGGTGGTGGGCGGATTCGAGAAGGTGTTCGAGGTGAACCGCAACTTCCGCAACGAGGGCATTTCCACCAAGCACAATCCCGAGTTCACGATGCTCGAGTTCTACGCGGCCTACACCGACTACGAGTACATGATGTCCGTGATCCCGCGCATGCTCGCGCACACCGCGCAGGCGGCGCTCGGCACCACCCGCTTCACGTACCAGGGCAATGAAATCGACCTCGCCCGCCCCTACGAGCGGCTCACCATCACCCAGGCGATCAAGAAACACCAGCCCTCGGTCACCGATCAGCTTCTCGGTGACCGCTCTGCTCTCATCCGCCGGCTCACTGAGCTCGGCATCGCCCACCGCCCTGCCGACGGCATCGGCGGGCTGCAGCTGACGCTCTTCGAGAACACGGTCGAGGACAAGCTGATCCAGCCGACTTTCATCGTCGACTACCCCACGGAGGTCTCGCCGCTGGCGCGGGCCAGCGCCCGCAACCCCGACATCGCCGAGCGCTTCGAGCTCTACATTGCCGGGCGCGAGATCGCCAACGGCTTCTCCGAGCTGAACGACCCCGAGGACCAAGCCGAGCGCTTTGCACGCCAGGCGCGGCAGAAGGAAGCGGGCGACGCGGAAGCGATGCACTACGACGCGGATTTCATCCGCGCGCTCGAGCACGGCATGCCGCCCGCCTCCGGCGCCGGCATCGGCATCGATCGACTCGTGATGCTCCTCACTGACAGCCCCTCGATCCGCGACGTGATCCTCTTTCCTCTCCTCCGTCCCGAATCGGAGTGACGGGCACTCATCACTCATTACTCGTAATAATGGATCAGCCACTCTGGCAGCCCGCTCCCGAGCGCGTCGCAAAGACTAATTTGACGGCGTTCATGCACCACGTGCGGGAGCGCTGGGGCGTGACCGCGCGGGATTTCGCGGAGCTGCACCGCTGGTCCGTCACCGAGCCCGCCCAGTTCTGGCAGTCGGTCTGGACCTTTTGCGGAGTAATTGGCGACGCCGACAACGGGCCGGCGCTGGTGGATGGGCACCGCATGCCGGGCGCGCGCTGGTTTCCAGAGGCGCGGCTCAATTACGCCGAGAATCTGCTGCGGCGCCGGGACCGCTCGCCCGCGATCGTGTTCTGGGGAGAGGACCGGCTGAAGAGCGCGCTCACCTGCGCCGAACTCTATTCCGAGGTCTCGCGGCTGGCGCAGGCGCTGCGGGATGCGGGCGTCGAACCCGGCGAACGGGTCGCCGGCTACATGCCGAACGTTCCCGGCACGGTGATCGCGATGCTGGCGGCGACGAGCCTCGGCGCCGTCTGGTCCTCCTGCTCCCCCGATTTCGGGGTGCAGGGCGTGCTCGACCGTTTCGGCCAGATCGAGCCCCGGGTGCTGTTTGCCGCGGATGGCTACTTCTACAACGGCAAGACGATAGACGTGCTGCCGCGCCTCGCGGAAATAGCGGAGCGCCTGCCGTCGGTCGAGAGAATCGTCGTCGTGCCCTACACGCAGCCGCGGCCCCGCATCTCGCACATCCCCCGTGCGGTCAATATCCACGACCTGATGGCGCCCTACCGCCCGCGCGCGATCCGGTTCGAGCGATTTCCCTTCGACCACCCGCTCTACATCATGTATTCCTCGGGCACGACGGGCGCGCCCAAGTGCATCGTGCACGGAGCGGGCGGCACGCTGCTGCAGCACCTGAAGGAGCACCAGCTGCACGTCGACCTGAAGCCCGGGGAGCGCCTGTTTTACTTCACCACCTGCGGCTGGATGATGTGGAACTGGCTCGCTACTGCCCTCGCCTCGCGCGCTGCGATCGCGCTCTACGATGGCTCGCCGCTTCTTGCCGGCGGCCGCATCCTGTTCGACTACGCGGACGCCGCGCGCATGACCGTCTTCGGCACCTCGGCCAAGTTCATCGACAGCGCCGCCAAGGCGGGATTCCGGCCGCGCCTGTCGCACCGGTTGACGGCCATGAAGGCGCTCCTTTCGACCGGCTCACCGCTCGCGCCGGAGGGCTTCGATTACGTCTACCGCGACGTCAAGCGCGATCTCCATCTCGCCTCGATCTCCGGCGGCACCGATATCATTTCCTGCTTCGTGCTGGGGAATCCGACGAGCCCGGTGTGGCGCGGCGAGATTCAGGGTCCGGGACTCGGCATGAAAGTCGACGTATTCGACGACGCAGGCAGCGCGGTGCGCCTGCAGAAGGGCGAGCTGGTGTGCACCGCGCCGTTCCCGTCCATGCCGATCGGATTTTGGAACGATCCCGATGGTGCCAAGTACCGCGCCGCCTATTTCGAGAAGTTTCCCGGCGTGTGGTGGCACGGCGACTACATCGAGCGCACCGGGCACGACGGATTCGTCATATACGGCCGTTCCGACGCGGTGCTGAACCCCGGCGGGGTACGCATCGGCACCGCGGAGATCTACCGCCAGGTGGAGAGCCTCGACGAAGTGGTCGAAAGCCTGGTCATCGGCCAGGACTGGCCGCTGGACCGCCCGACAGACGTGCGAGTCGTTCTGTTCGTGCGGCTGCGCGACGGGATGCACCTCGACGACGCGCTCGTGGAGAAAATCAAGCGCGCCATCCGCGACAACACCACCCCGCGCCACGTGCCGGCGAAGGTCGTGCAGGTCTCCGACATCCCGCGCACCCGCAGCAACAAGATCGTCGAGCTCGCGGTGCGCAACGTCGTCCACGGCCGGCCGGTGAAGAACCTCGAAGCGCTGGCGAATCCTGAAGCGCTCGCCTACTACAAGGACCGCCCGGAGCTCACTTCGTAAGGGGTTACCAGGTCCAGGGCCGCCACCACGAACGGGTGGCCTTGCCGGCGTGGCCCGTGAGATACGGGCTGTCCGGGAAATTCTTCTTCATCACGCGCTCGGCGTCGTCGCGCAGGACATTCAGCCCGAGCTTGTCGTATGCCTCCATCAGGATCACCAGACCTTCCTCGTTGGCCGGCGCCCGCGGGTAGGTCTTGAGAGCGTACTGAACGCGGTTGGCGGCCGCGACATAGGCCCCGCGCTTCAGGTAGTAGCGCGCGACGTGGATCTCGTGCGAGGCCAGCGCGTTCACCAGATAATTCATGCGCGCAATGGAATCAGGTGCGTAGCGGCTCTCCGGGTAACGCGTGACGAGCTCCTTGAATGCTTCGAACGACTCGCGCGCCGCCTTCGGGTCGCGCTCGGTCATGTCCTCGGCGCTGATATAGCCGATCCAGCCCTGATTTTCGTTGAAGTTGGCGAGGCCTTTCAGGTAGTAGGCGTAATCGACGTTGGGATGATTGGGATGGAGCTTGATGAAGCGATTGATCGCCGTGATCGCCTGCGCCGGCTCGCTGTCCTTGTAATAGGCGTAGGCGATCTCCAGCTGGGCCTGCTGGGCGTAACGCCCGTAGGGAAAGCGCGCCTCGAGCTTCTCGTAGTACTTGATCGCCTGCTCGTAGTAGCGCTCGTCGAGCTTTCCCTTCGCTTCCGTGTAGAGCTTCTGCGCCGACCAGCCCTTGGTCTCGTCGGTCTCGCCCAATGAGCCGCACGCGGCGAGGAGCGCGCCGAAAAGTAGCGCTAAACTATATCGAACGATGGGCACGACAAACTCTTTTGAAGATTATAGCCGAGACGCGCCAGCCACCGAGCCGATGAGAATCACCGCACCCGCCGCCTGCGCTGGTCTGCGGTTGGACCAGGCGCTTGCGAAATTGTTGCCGGAGTTTTCGCGCAGCCGGCTTGCGCTGTGGGTGCGGTCGGGCCGGGCGACCGTCGATGGCCGCCCGGTGCTGCCGCGGCACAAGGTGCGGGGCGGTGAGGTCATCGAGATCGCTTCCGAGCCCGATGCCGCGGCGCTCTCGCACCGGCCGGAGAACATACCCCTCGACGTCGTATTCGAGGACGACACTCTGCTCGTCGTCAACAAGCCCGCGGGGCTCGTCGTGCACCCCGGCAGCGGCAACTGGCGGGGCACGCTCCTGAACGCCCTGCTGCAACGCGTGCCGGGGCTTGCCGGCGTTCCGCGCGCGGGCATCGTGCATCGGCTGGACAAGGACACCAGCGGCTTGCTGGTGGTGGCAAAGACGCTCCCTGCGCAGGCGAACCTCGTCCGCCAGCTCCAGGCGCGCACCGTGACGCGAGAGTACCTCGCGGTGGCGCACGGACGCATCGCGCGCGACGGCAGGATCGAGGCACCGATCGGACGCCACCCGGTCCGGCGCACGAAGATGGCAGTGGTTGCGCGCGGCCGACCGGCAGTGACTCACTACCGGGTGCTCGAGCGCCATGCGGGAGCCAGCGTACTCCGCTGCCGGCTCGAGACCGGGCGCACCCATCAGATCCGCGTGCACCTGAGCGCGCTGGGCCATCCGCTGGTGGGCGACCCCGTATACGGCAGGCGCGCGGGCATCGCGTTCCCGCGGCAGGCGCTCCACGCCGAGCGGCTGGCGTTGGTCCATCCCAAGACCGGCAAGACGATGGAATGGCGCGTTGACCCGCCGGACGATATGCGGCGGCTGATGGAGTCGCTGAGCGGCGAGACTGCCGCAACGCGCAAGCCGTCGGTCGCCGGCCGTCAGGCGCCACGCCGTGCCCGATGAGCGCCCCGCACCCCGACTGGATCGTACCGGACTGGCCCGCACCGGCCGGCGTCAAGGCGCTCATCACCACTCGCGCCGGGGGCGTCAGTCAGGGGCCGTACGCGAGCTTCAACCTGGGACTGCGCACGGGTGACGATCCGCAGGCGGTCGCGGCCAATCGCGACAGGTTGAACGCGCTCCTGCCCGGGCAGCCGAGATGGTTGCGGCAGGTGCATGGTTCCGGAGTCGTCGAGGCGGACGCATTGACCGACGTGCCGGAGGCCGATGCCGCCATCGCGCGCCGCCCGGGCACGGTCTGCGCGGTACTGGTGGCCGACTGCATTCCCGTGCTGCTCGCCGACGGCACGGGAGCCACGGTTGCGATTGCCCATGCCGGCTGGCGCGGTCTCGCCGCCGGCGTGGTCGAGAACACGGTGCGCGGCATGGCGTGCGAACCCCGCAGCCTCACCGCCTATCTGGGCCCCGGCATCGGCGCCCGAGCCTTCGAAGTCGGCGACGACGTGCGCGACGCGTTCCTCGCACGCGACGCGGAAGCGGTGGCGGCGTTCAAGCCACACGCCGCCGGCAAGTGGCTGGCCGATCTTTTCCTGCTTGCGCGCCAGCGCCTGCGGCACGCGGGGGTCGGCGCGATTCACGGCGGCGAGCTGTGCACCTATTCCGATGCGCGGCGTTTTTTCTCCTACCGCCGCAGCCGCACGACCGGACGCATGGCGGCGCTGATCTGGCGCACCGGCTGATATAATTCACCGCTTCCCCCGCAGTTCAGCAATGGAAACCCGATGACGCTGGTGTGGATAACGGCTGCGACCGTGGCGGGGGGCGTGCTCTCGGTCGTAGCCGCGGCGGCGTTCGCATTGAGCGCGCGCATCTCGTGGATCCCGGTATTGATCAGCTACGCGGTAGGAACGCTGCTCGGCGCGGTATTCCTCGAACTGCTGCCGCAGGCCTTCGAGCGGGCGGAAAGCCTGGAATCCATGGCGGTCACCATTCTTGCCGGTATCCTGTTGTTCTTCGTGCTGGAGAAACTGGTGCTGTGGCGCCATTGCCACGTCGAGCAGTGCGAGGCGCACGATCCACCGCTCGCGGCGCACCACGATCACGGCCGCAGCGGGATGATGATCATGATCGGCGACACCTTCCACAACTTCGTGGACGGGGTGTTGATCGCGGCCGCATTCCTTGCCAGCAGCGAGCTGGGCATCGTCACGGCGGTCGCCATCATCGCGCACGAGATCCCGCAGGAAGTGGGCGATTTCCTGATCCTGCTGCACTCCGGTTACAGCAAGGGCCGCGCGCTGGTGCTCAACGTGCTCTCGAGCGCGGCGATGGTGCTCGGCGGCGCGCTCGGCTACGTTGCGCTGCAGGACCTGCAGCACTGGATAGCGCCGCTGCTCGGCCTCGCCGCGGCCAGCATGATCTACGTGTCCGTGGCCGACCTGATTCCGGGCCTGCACAAGCGCCCGGAGCTCCAGGCGACGCTGCAGCAGGTGGTGCTGATCGTGCTCGGGGTCGCCACCATCTGGCTGGTGGGCGAGCTGACGCACAACTCTTTCTGAAACCGCGTCCCGCATGACCCCCGGGCCCGAAGCCACGGACGCCGCACGGACGGCCTTCGAGGAACTGAACCGGCGGCTGATCGAAAGCGTGGTGCGGCCGCTCGGGCTCGGCTCCAACCTCGACACGGCCGAGATGGTGAAGTCGCTTACCGCCGGCCTGACGCAAAACGTCGAGCGTCTGGCCGAGCTTCAGAGCCGCTACTACCGCAAGCGGCTCGAGCTATGGGCGGCCTACGTACTTCCCCAGTCCGGGATGCCGGCGCAGCCGGTGATAGAGCCGGATCCAGCCGACCGGCGATTCCGCGCACCCGACTGGAAGACGCAACCGTTTTTCGATTACACGGCGCAGTCCTACCTCCTGGCGGGCCAGTGGCTGCGCGAGCTCGTCGACACCGCCAAGCTCGAGCCCCACACCAAGAAGAAGCTCGAGTTCTTCACGCGCCAATACGTCGACGCCATGTCCCCTGCCAATTTCCCGTGGAGCAATCCCGAGGCGCTCAAGCTCGCGGCCGAGACCGAGGGCGAGAGCGTGAAGCGCGGCATGCTGAACCTCGCCGCCGACCTCGACAGGGGCATGATCTCGATGACGGACCATACCGCCTTCGAGGTCGGCCGCAACCTCGCGGTCACGCCGGGGGCGGTGGTATACGAGAACGAATTCATGCAGCTGATCCAGTACCGGCCCTCCACGGGGACGGTATTCGCGCGGCCGCTGGTCATGGTCCCGCCCTGCATCAACAAGTACTACATCCTCGACCTGCAGCCGGAGAACTCGTTCGTCCGTTATGTCGTCGAGCGCGGGCACACCGTGTTCATGGTCTCGTGGCGCAACATGCCGCCCGCCATGGGCCGCGCGACCTGGGACGACTACCTCGAGCACGGCGTGATCCGCGCGCTGGCGGTCGCGCAGGCAATCTGCGAGGTCGATCAGGTCAACGCGCTCGGCTTCTGCGTAGGAGGCACGCTCCTCGGGGCCGCGCTCGCGGTGCTGCGCGCGAGGGGCGATGAGAGCGTGGCGAGCGTGACGCTCCTTGCCACCATGCTCGATTTCAGCGATACCGGCGAGCTCTCGGTGTTCGTGGACGAGCCCTACGTCACCCAGCGCGAGCGGGATTTCGCGGAGGGAGGCGTGTTGCACGGGCGGGAACTTGCCATCACCTTCGCCAGCCTCCGCGCGAACGACCTCATCTGGCACTACGTCGTCAACAACTACCTGAAGGGCGGAACGCCCGAGCCGTTCGACCTGCTCTACTGGAACGCCGACAGCACCAATCTCCCGGGCGCGATGTACGTCTACTACGTGCGCAACACCTACCTCGAGAACAAGCTGCGGGAGCCGGGCAAGCTCACGATGTGCGGTGTCCCGGTGGACCTTGGCCGCGTGGACATGCCGGCGTACGTGCTGGCGACCCGCGAAGACCATATCGTCCCGTGGCGCACCGCCTACGCCAGCACACGCCTGCTTGGAGGTAGAATGGAATTCGTCCTGTCGGCGAGCGGGCATATCGCCGGCGTCGTCAATCCGGCGTCGAAGAATCGCCGCAATTTCTGGCTCAATGCGCAGCTGGAGCCGGACCCGGAGCGCTGGCTTGCCGCCGCGACGCCCCGGCCGGGTAGCTGGTGGAAGCACTGGGGTGACTGGCTCGCGGCCTTCGGGGACCGCGACGTACCGGCACGCAGCGACCTGGGGAGCGCACGCTACCGGGAAATCGAGCCTGCGCCGGGACGTTACGTCAAGGAAAAGTGTGGATGAGATGATAACGAGCGACGCATGAGCAGGGAGAAATGAACATGGCACAGAGAGTGGCGGTCGTAACCGGCGGCATGGGGGGAATCGGCGAAGCAATCTGCGTGCGGCTTGCCCAGGCCGGGCACCGGGTCGTTACGACCTATTCGCCCGGCAACACCAAGGCCGATCAGTGGGTGAAGGACATGAAGGCAAAGGGCTTCGAATTCCATGCCGTGCAGGTGGACGTCACCGAATTCGATTCCTGCCAGAAGGCGATGGCGAAGATCCTGGCCGAGGTCGGCCCGGTCGATATCCTCGTCAACAATGCCGGCGTCACGCGCGACGCCTCCTTCCGCAGAATGGGGAAGGCCGACTGGGACACCGTCCTGCGCACCAATCTCGACAGCGTGTTCAACATGACCAAGCCCGTGTGCGACGGCATGACCGAGCGCGGCTGGGGCCGCATCATCAACATCTCCTCCATCAACGGCCAGAAGGGGGCATTTGGCCAGGCCAACTACTCGGCGGCCAAGGCCGGCATGCACGGCTTCACGAAGGCGCTCGCGCTGGAGGTCGCGCGCAAGGGCGTGACGGTCAACACCGTCTCTCCGGGATACATCGGGACCAAGATGGTGCTGGCGGTTCCCAAGGACGTGATGGACTCCAAGATCCTTCCCCAGATTCCGGTCGGCCGGCTCGGCAAGCCCGAGGAGGTTGCTGCGCTCGTCGCATACCTGTGCACCGACGACGCGGCCTTCATGACCGGCGCCAATCTGGCAATCAACGGCGGCCAGCATATGTATTAGCATTTCCGCGCAGCGAAACTGCGCCCATTCGCAATTTATTGTGTTGCATCATTGACGCCGTGCACCATTCTGCCCACGCGCAGCGCCAAACGCGGGTGCCATAACGATTTACCGATATTTTTCAATCCTTTAGTTTGCAATCGGAGAGCCGGGGTGGAATAATGGCGGTCCCTGGCTAAGGGTCGTCTTTTCATGGCGCAGCAACCCCGGATCATCAAGAAATACCCGAATCGCCGGCTTTACGACACCGAAACAAGCAGTTACATCACGCTTTCGGACGTCAAGAAGCTCGTGCTGGAACAGGCGGATTTCAAGGTCGAGGATGCCAAGACCCGCGAGGACCTGACGCGCAGCATCCTGCTGCAGATCATCCTCGAGGAGGAAAGTGCCGGGGCGCCGATGTTCTCGAGCGACATGCTGACGCAGATCATCCGCTTCTACGGCAACGCGATGCAGGGAATGATGGGCAATTACCTCGAGAAGAACATCAAGACCTTCATCGACATGCAGAAGCGCCTGCAGGAGCAGTCGCGGCAGATGTACGGCGGGAACCCGATGCTCGGCGCCGAGGCCTGGAACGACTTCGTCAAGATGCAGGGGCCGGCGATCCAGGGGCTGATGGGCAGCTACCTCGAGCAGAGCGCCAACGCCTTCATGGAGATGCAGCAGCAGCTGCAGCAGCAGACCCGCAACCTGTTCGGTAATTTCCCCTTCCCCGGTTTCCCGGGCGGCGGCTCGCGCCAGGCAGGCGAGACCCGAGCACCGCAGTCGCCGGCGAATGACAGCAGCAAAAACAAGGACGACGAAGGCAAGTCCTGAGCGCGCGGCGGTGCGACGTCGCCCCGGCGCCGCCATCCCGGCGGTCGGTTTCGTATCCCTGGGTTGTCCCAAGGCGCTGGTGGACTCCGAGCGCATCCTCACGCAGCTGCGCGCGGAGGGCTACCGGGTCGCACCGACCTACGAGAAAGCCGACCTCGTCGTCGTCAACACCTGCGGCTTCATCGAGAGCGCGATCGACGAATCACTCGGCGCGATCGGCGAGGCGCTCGCCGCGAACGGAAGAGTGATCGTCACCGGCTGCCTCGGCGCCAAGGGCGACATCGTTCGCAAGACCCATCCCCGAGTGCTCGCGGTGACGGGTCCGCACGCCACCGCCGAGGTGATGCGCGCGGTGCACGAACACCTGCCGCAGCCGCATGACCCCTACACGAGCCTGATCCCGCCCCAGGGAATCAAGCTCACGCCGGCGCATTACGCCTATCTCAAGATCGCCGAGGGGTGCAATCACCGGTGCACCTTCTGCATCATTCCCGCGCTGCGCGGCGACCTCGTGAGCCGGCCGATCGGGGAGGTCATGCAGGAGGCGGAAAACCTGGTGAAGGCAGGCGTCAAGGAGCTGCTCGTCGTCTCGCAGGACACGAGCGCCTATGGCGTCGACGTAAAGTATCGCACCGGCTTCTGGCTCGGCCGGCCGCTGAAAACCCGCATGACGGAACTGGCCCGTGCGCTGGGCGAGCTCGGCGCGTGGGTGCGGCTGCATTACGTCTATCCCTATCCGCACGTCGACGAGGTCGTGCCGCTGATGGCGGATGGCGGGCTCCTGCCCTACCTCGACGTGCCGTTTCAGCACGCGAGCCAACGCATTCTCAAGCTGATGAAGCGCCCGGCGAACGCCGAGGACAACCTGGCCCGCCTGCGGCGTTGGCGCGAAATCTGCCCCGACATCACCCTCCGCAGCACCTTCATCGTCGGCTTCCCGGGCGAAACCGAGGCAGAGTTTGCGGAGCTGCTCGCCTTCCTCGAGGAGGCGCAGCTCGACCGCGTTGGCTGCTTCGCTTATTCCGCGGTCGACGGCGCAGCCGCGAACGCCCTGCCCGGCCCGGTTCCAGAAGGCGTCAAGCAGGAGCGCCGCGCCCGCTTGATGCTCCTGCAGGAGGGCATCAGCGCGCGGCGGCTTCAGCGCCGGGTCGGAAAGACCCTGACCGTGCTGGTGGACGAAGCTGGCACGGATAGCGCGACCGCGCGCTCGAGCGCCGACGCCCCCGAGATCGACGGCGTCGTCCGCGTCGCGCCGGACCGGCGCCTCAAGGCCGGCGAGTTTGCCAGCGTTCGCGTCACACGCTCGGATACGCACGACCTGTTTGCCGAGGTCGCGTGAAGAAGGCGATCGCTTCCTCGGGGCGGTGCGTGAGCCGCATCGGCGGCAGGCTCGCCAGCACGCGCTTGCCGTAGCCGCGAGTGAGAAGGCGCGGGTCGCATATCATCAGCACTCCCCGGTCGGTTTCATCGCGAATGAGCCGGCCGGCGCCCTGCTTCAGCGTGATGACCGCTTCGGGCAGCTGGTATTCGAGAAACGCGCTGCGCCCCTCGCGGTTGATGCTTTCGATGCGCGCGGCGAGCACCGGATCGTCGGGCGGCGCGAAGGGCAGCTTGTCGATCACGACCAGCGACAACGCCTGTCCGCGCACGTCCACGCCTTCCCAGAACGAGTGGCTTCCCACCAGCACCGCGTTGCCGAGGTCGCGGAAACGCACCAGCATGTCCGACCGCGAGCCGTCTCCCTGTGCTAGCAGCGGATAGTCCCATCCGCGCTCCGCAAACGCGCGCTCGACCAGCTCCCGGCCGAGACGCATCGCGCGCAGGCTCGTGAACAGGAGAAAAGCGCGCCCCCCCGCAGCCTCGATCAACGGCAGCGCCGCCTCGATCACCGCCTCCGTGTGCTCGGACGTATTGGGATCGGGCAGCCCGCGGGGAACGTAAAGCAGGCCCTGGGCAGCGAAATCGAACGGGCTGTCCCAGCTCGCCGTGCGCGCCGCGGCAATTCCCATCTGGCGGCAGTAGTAGCTGAAATCTCCGTTCACCGACAGTGTCGCGGACGTGAATATCCACGCGCGGGGGTGTCCGTCGATCTGCCTGCGAAAGATCTCCGCAATCGAAAGCGGCGTCGAATTGAGCCGCAGCGCATGGCCGAAGATCTCCACCCATTTCACGCGCGCCTCGTCCACTCCGCTGCGCCAGCGTTCGAGCCACTCGGCGAGCGACAGCGCGCGCTGCCAGCAGCCCAGAAGGCCTTCACCGCGCTCGGACTGCGATTTCAGCTCCCGGGCAAGCGTGTCGAGCGTACCGATCGCCGTAGCGAGCCCCGTTTCAAAACGGACATTGCCGGCCAGTGAGCGCGCCGGCATGCGCCCGCTGTCCTCCGCGATGACGAGCCTCAGGTCGCGCGCGGCCTGGTCGAGGTCCCGGGCCGCCTCGGGCAGCGGTGCATAGTCTTTCGCGGCGGCAGCCGCCTCGAGCCGGGAATCGCGCGCCAGGTCGATCAACTGCGATGTCGATACGCTCTCGCCGAAGAACAGGCTCGCGGTCTCCGGGAGCTGGTGCGCCTCGTCGAAAATCACGGTATTGCAGGCGGGCAGCAACTCGGCGGCGCCTTCGTCGCGCAACACCAGATCGGCGAAGAACAGGTGATGGTTCACCACCACCACATCCGCCGCCAGTGCCTCGCGCCGCGCTTTCATCACGAAGCACGCGTCGTAATGCGCGCATTTCGAGCCCAGGCAGTTCTCGCGCGTGGAAGTGACGTAGGGCCAGATGCCGGCATGCTCCGGAACTGCCGTGCAGTCTGCCTTGTCGCCGGTCGCCGTGCCGCGCGCGAAGCGATCGATCGCCGCCAGATGACGCGCATCCTCGCGCGCGGGCAGCCTTGCATCCTGCAGCGTCCGCTCGAGATGGTGATGACAGACGTAGTTCGCGCGGCCCTTGAGCAGAGCCACCGTAACGGGCGCGCCGAGCGCCCTGCGCACCGTCGGGATGTCGCGGTCGAAAAGCTGGTCCTGCAGCGTCTTGGTGCCGGTCGAAACGATGACCTTGCCCCCGGCGAGGAGCGCCGGAACCAGATAGGCGAAGGTCTTCCCGGTCCCGGTGCCCGCTTCCGCGACCAGCACGCCGTGCCCCGCGAGCGCTTCCGCGACGGAGCGCGCCATTTCCACCTGGAACGGCCGCGCGCGGAAATTCCTGACGACCCGGGACAGCGGCCCTCGCTGCGAAAATACCTCGTTCAGATCCAGCACGCCGGCAATGGTAGCGGGCACCCTGCCCGCCCGCCACTCGCAAAGGGGTTGGTCAGCGCGCTTCCTCGACCTTGATCAGCACGCGCCGGCTTTCGCGCGCGGCACTGACAGTACGTCCCAGCAGCACCGATTGCTGTCCGCTCATCTCTCGGCTCACGCCTCCAATCTCGATCCACTCGCCGAGCCGTCCGGAAACCGTCGTCACCACGCCCTGCACGTTCACGCCGCCGTGCGCCCGTGAAAGGGATTCGCGCTGCGCGCTGATGTCGAGCGTGACGCGGTCGCCGCTCACGCGCGGCAGGACGTAGATGCCGTCCGCGGCCTCCCGGAACTGCGTGGTTTCGACGGTCTGCTCCACCACCCGTCCGCCCACCACTGACCGCTGCACCTGCCGTTCCCGCACGGGCACCGACTGCCCGATACGCACGAATGCTTCCCGTCCTTCGGTGACCCGCACCGATTGCGTATTGCGATCAGCCTGGCTGCCGCTGCCTTCACGCACGTCCAGCCGCACGCTGTCGTCTCCGTCGCGCAGCACGACGCTGCCTCCGCTGCGCGGGTCGCGTCCGCCGGGGACGGTCACCCGCCCGTGGTCGCCGCCGACGCTGCCCGAGACTTCGGCTGCGGTGGCGCTGCGGCCGGCCTCGGCTTCCTGCCGCACCGTGATGACGAGCTGCCGCGGCGCGGTGTCGAGGCTGGCGAGCACTCTCTTGATCTCCTCGAGGTTCGCGGGTGTCGTGCGCACGACGAGCTGGCCCTGGAAGCCGCTCAGGCTCCCCTCGCGAGCCAGCATGGGCTGAAGGATCGGAATGACTTCCGCCGCCGCCCGGTAGCGGAGCGGAATGACCTCCAGCACCGTCTGTTGCGCGTGGAGGCCGGCGGCACCAGACATTGCGAGGAGCATGGCGGCGAGCCAGCGCGTGATAACAAGTAGCACTCCGTTTCGGGGCGCACTGGACTGCGAAGAGGCAATCAACAACCGGGCCAGGCTCGTACTGCGCGCGCGAACGATCCTGAAACAGCGGTTGACAACCGGCAACATTCTAGTGAGAATAATTCTCGTTATCATAGCATTCTGCGACGCAGCAATCCCTTTTGTCCCCCTGATATTGTATCTTCACTCTTATGATCAAATACTTAAATCAATGCACTCGCGCTTGGCTCGTCATGGCAATGACAATAACTACATTAGGGCCATTAGCGCCGGCATTCGCACAGGAACAGCAATTGAATCTCTATTCGTCCCGTCATTATCAGACCGATGAAGCGCTTTACACCAATTTCACACGCCAGACCGGGATCAAGATCAATCGCATCGAGGGGACCGAAGATGCGCTCCTCGAGCGGTTGAAGAACGAGGGGCGCAACAGCCCCGCGGATGTCCTGCTCACCGTGGACGTTGCGCGGCTGTGGCGGGCGCAGCAGATGAACCTGCTTCAGCCGGTGAGATCGGCCGTGCTCGACCGGCGCATCCCCGCACACCTGCGCGAGCCCGCGGGCCACTGGTTCGGCTTTTCCAAGCGCGCCCGCGTTATCGTCTACAACAAGAGCCTGGTCGATCCCGCCACGGTCCAGAATTACGAAGATCTCGCCGCTCCGGGGATGAAGGGCAAGGTCTGCACGCGTTCATTCAGCCACGTCTACAACCTGTCGCTGATGTCGGCGCTGATCGACCACCTGGGCGACCAGAAAGCGCAGCAATGGGCCCGCGGCGTCAAGGCCAATCTGGCACGCGACCCGAAGGGTGGGGACACCGACCAGATTCTCTCGGTAGCCGCGGGCGAATGCCAGGTCGCGATCGGCAATACCTACTACTACGTGCGGCTCGCCAGCTCGAAGAAGGCGGAAGAACGCGCGGCGGCCGAGAAGGTCGGCGTGATCTTTCCCGACCAGAAGAGCTACGGCACACATATCAACATTTCCGGCGGCGGCGTGCTGCAGCACTCGCCGAACCGCGCAAATGCGATCCGCTTCCTGGAGTATCTCGCGAGCGACGAAGCCCAGTCCTATTTCGCCAACGGCAACAACGAATGGCCCGCGGTGCCCAGCGTGAAACTCCAGAACCCGGCGCTCGCCCGCCTCGGCGCCTTCAAGGAAGATCGGCTCAATGTCGGGAAGCTGGGCGAAAACCAGCCGCTCGCCCAGAAGGCCTTCAATATCGTGGGGCTGAAATAGCCGGACCGTCCGGCCCGCAGCCAGCGTATCGTGGGCAGGTCCTTCTTTTCAGCGGGCAGCGGGTTCAACGGCAGGCGGGCGGGGCAACAGCTCCGCACCGGTCACTCGTCGAGCGCGCGCGATATTGCGCGAAATCGCGATCAGCGGGATAACGCCCACTATCACAATCGCGAGCGCCGCGGTGGAGGCCTCGGCAAGGCGCTCGTCATTTGCCAGCGTGTAGACCTGGGTCGCGAGCGTGTCGAAGTTGAACGGCCGCATGACAAGCGTCGCCGGCAGCTCCTTCATGACTTCCACGAAGACGAGCAGCGCGGCCGTGAAGAGGCCGCGCGCCATGATCGGCACGTGGATGCGCGCGAGAGTTTCGACCGGGCCGCAGCCGAGGCTGCGCGCGGCGTCCTCCATGCTGGGCCGCACCTTCTCGAGCGAGGCGTCGACGGTCTGCAGCCCGATCGAGAAGAACCGGACCACGTAGGCCACGACGAGCGCGACGATGCCGCCCGTCAGCAGCAGGCCGGTCGAGATCCCGAATCTCGCTCTCATCCACGCGTCGAGTGCGTTGTCGAGCCACGCCAGAGGTATCAGCGTGCCCACGGCAATCACCAGCCCCGGAACTGCGTAACCGAGGCCGGCGACACGGTTCAGGTTGACGCTGATCATGCCGGGATGCAGGCGCGCGTTATACGCCATGAGCAGCGCCAGCACCACCAGCAGCGCGGCAGTGAGCGCGGCGAGCGTGACGCTGTTGGCCGCGAGCTGAAGGAAGCGCGGTCCGAATTGGGCATCGCCCTCGCCGACCGCCATTCGCAGCAGGAGCCCCGCCGGCAGCAGGAACCCGAGGATGAACGGGACCGCACACAGCGCCGTCGCCGCGGCAGCGCTCGCGCCCGCGAGGTGCACTCGCGACGGGGCGCGCGTGCGCTGGGAGGTCTCGTGGAAGCGCTTGCGGCCGCGGCTCAGGCGCTCCAGCAGCAGCACCAAAATGACGAAACCCAGCAGCGTCGCCGAGAGCTGGGCGGCGACCACACGCTCCCCCATCGAGAACCACGCCTGGTAGATGCCGGTCGTGAACGTGGGCACCCCGAAATAGGACACCGCGCCGAAATCGGCAATGGTCTCCATCAGCGCGAGCGCCGTGCCGGCGACGACAGCCGGGCGCGCGAGCGGCAGGGCCACCCGGAGGAAGATCGCGGTATTGCCCAAACCGAGCGTGCGGCCCGCTTCAAGCATGCTCGCCGACCGCTCCAGGAACGCGCCCCGCGCCAGCAGGTACACGTAGGGATAAAGAACGAAGACGAACATGACGATCGCGCCCCCGAGAGAGCGCACGTCGGGAAACCAGTAGTCGGACTTCGACCAGCCGGTCAGCCCGCGCAGCCACGTCTGCACCGGTCCCACAAACTGCAGCAGATCGGTGTAGACGAACGCGATCACGTACGCGGGCATCGCGAGAGGCAGGATGAGCGCCCATTCGTACGTGCGCCGGCCGGGAAATTCGTGCATGGCCGTGAGCCACGCCGCCCCCACGCCGACCGCGATCACGCCGGCTCCGACGCCGATCAGCAACCCGAGCGTGTTCGCCGTGTACTCCGGCAGCACAGTTTGGGCGAGGTGCTGCCAGATGCCGGGCGTGCCCGCAGCGAACAGGTTGAAGAACACGCTGACGATCGGCGCCGCGCACAGCGCCCCGATCAGCATCGCGACAATTGTCAATCGCCCGAAACGCATCGAATTTCTGCAGCCCCCTGCGCGCACCCGCCCTGTATGCGATCATTATACGTATGTCTTTGAATTTACGTGACTCCAGCAACAGCGTGACCAGCGAGAGCTGCCTCGTCGCCGATCCGCTGAGCCTGCCGTTGCTCGCGGTCCGCGATCTGCGCCATGCCTATGGCTCAAACGAGGTGATCCGGGGCCTGTCGCTTTCCCTCGCCAAAGGGACGATCGGGTGCCTGCTCGGCGCGAGCGGCTGCGGCAAGACCACCGTGCTGCGCTGCATAGCGGGATTCGAGCCGGTCCAGGCCGGCGAGATCTGGCTGAACGGCCAGCTCGTCAGTCGGCGCGGCGTGCGGACGCCGACCGAAGCGCGCCGCGTGGGCATGGTATTCCAGGACTACGCGCTGTTTCCGCACCTCACAATAGCCGAGAATATCGGCTTCGGATTGCGCGAGGGGGACCATGCCGCGCGCGCGCGCCGCGTCGACGAAACGCTGGAGACCGTCAGGCTCGGCGGGCTGCGGAAAAAGTATCCCGACGAGCTTTCCGGCGGGCAGCAGCAGCGTATCGCCCTCGCGCGCGCCTTGGCGCCGCGCCCCGATCTGCTGCTGCTCGATGAGCCGTTTTCCAACCTCGACGTGGAATTCCGCACGCAGCTCTCGGTCGAGGTGCGGGAGATCCTCAAGCAGCAGAATACGACCGCCATTCTTGTCACACACGACCAGCACGAAGCGTTCAACCTGGCCGACGAGATCGGCATCATGCACGACGGCGCGATCGAGCAATGGGACACGCCGTACCGCCTCTACCACGAGCCGGTGAACCGTTACGTCGCGGATTTCGTCGGACAGGGCGTCTTCCTGCCGGGCACGGTGCTGCCGGAGGCCCGGATCCGGCTCGAGCTGGGCGTGTTCCAGGCCAATACTTCAGGCTGGCCGCAAGGCACGGAGGTCGATGTTCTGCTGCGGCCGGACGACATCCTGCACGACGACGCGAGCCCGCTGCAGGCCAAGGTGCTGCACAAGGCGTTCCGCGGCGCGCAGTTCCTCTATACCCTGCAACTGCCCGCCGGCGGGCGCGTGATGTCGCTCGTGCCGAGCCACCACAACCACGCCATCGGAGAGCGCATCGGCATCCGCCTCGAGATCGACCACCTTGTCGCGTTTCGCCGCGACCCGGCGCACTCGCGCTAGTTTCCCTGCTGGAATCTTGCGCGCAGCTCCCGCGCCAGCTCGTCCACCGCGAGCGCGTAATTGACGCTGCGGTTGTAGCGCGTGATCACGTAGAAGTTGTAGAGCCCGAGCCAGTAGCTCGGGCCGGTTTCGGATTCGGCCGTGATCAACGCCGCCTCGGGTTCTTCGTCGACGGGCGCCGCCGGCAGGACGCCGCGCCGCTTGAGCTCACCCACCTTGAGCTGGGGCTTGATGCCCAGCTCGAGCAGCGCGGCCGTGCCGTCGCCATCGACTTCGGCCGGCACCACGACGACCTGGCCCTCGCGCCAACCATGCACCTTGTAGTAATTGGCCACGCTGCCGATCGCGTCGGCGGGCGAGTCCACGAGGTCGCGCCTGCCGTCGCCGTCGAAATCCACAGCGTAGCGCCGGTAGCTGCTGGGCAGAAACTGCGGTATTCCGATAGCCCCGGCGTAGGAGCCCTTCACCCTCATGGCGTCGAA
>DATICE010000060.1:0-13770 GCA_035456985.1 Burkholderiales bacterium
CGACCGCCGACGAACACATAGCCGTCCGAGGCGGCTTCCAGGCCGGCGAGGATATTGAGGATGGTCGTCTTGCCGCACCCGGAATGGCCGATCAGGCAGACGAACTCCCCGCGCTCGACCTCGAAATGCACGTTTTCGAACACCGTGGTGGAGGCGCCATCGCGGCCGGTATAACGCTTCGCGATACCCTCGATGCGGATCAGCGGATCGCTCATTCGGGGAAAGTCACGAGGCGCGTCAGGCGCGCGAGGATCTGATCGAGCAGCATGCCGATCAGGCCGATTGCCAGGATCGCAGACAGGATGTTGGTGATCGAAAGGTTGTTCCACTCGTTCCACACGAAATAGCCGATGCCGGTGCCGCCGACCAGCATTTCGGCGGCAACGATTACGAGCCAGGCTATTCCGATCGAGATGCGCATGCCGGTCATGATGGTCGGAGCCGCTGCGGGCAGGATCACGCGGAAGGCCTTGCGCAGCGGCCCGACCTCGAGCGTGCGCGCGACGTTCAGCCACTCGCTGCGCACGGCGGCCACGCCGAACGCGGTGTTGATCAGCATCGGCCACAGCGAGCAGATGAAGATCACGAATACCGCCGAGATCGAGCTGTCCTTCAACGTGAAGAGCGCGAGCGGCATCCACGCGAGGGGCGAGATCGGCTTCAATACCTGGATGAAGGGATCGAGCGCGCGGTAGACGACGGAGGACATCCCGATGAGGAAGCCGATCGGGATCGCGACCAGAGCGGCGAGGAGATAGCCCGCGACGACGCGCGCGAGCGAGTACGCGAGCTGGATGCCCACGCCCTTGTCGTTCGGCCCGCGGTCGTAAAACGGCTCCTTCAGGTGCTGCCAGATCTTCGCGCCCACCTCCCGCGGAGAGGGAAATGCTGTCTTCTGGCCGGTGGCGGCCGCCGCCCCGACCAGCTTCGCATACTCGGGATCCACCGTCTGCTGCCCGGATGTGGGCAGCGTCGCCGCGTGCCACGCGCCGATGAACAGCACGAACAGGACCACGGAGAGTGCCGGCGCCCCCCAGATGCCTGCGCGCGCCATCTACGCGGTCCTCTTGATCGGGAAGCTCGCGATATAGGCCTCCGGGCGCGCGGGGTCGAACGGCTTTTTCATGACGACGAAGGACTTCGACGTGGTCGCCGGTGGCGTGAGCCCGACTTCTTTCATGAGGCGCGCCGTGTCCGTGGCGAGGTAGACCTCGCGCGCGACCTTCTCGTAGCTCACGTCGCCCTTCAGCTGCCCCCAGCGCTTCATCTGCGTGAGGATCCAGACCGCGAACGAGTGCCACGGGAACGGATCGAAATCGATGCGGTCGGGAACCTTGCGCACGTTGCCGAGCCCGTCGGCGAAGGTGCCGGTCAGCACCTGCTCCACCACCGTCACCGGCTGGTTGAGGTAGTTCGCCGGCGCGATCGCCGCGGCGATCTCCTTGCGGTTCTCCGGCTTGCGCGCGTAGGCGGTGGCGTCGATGATCGACTTCAGCAGCGCCTGGTAGGTGCCCGGCATCCCGGTAACAAACTCCTTGCTTGCGGCAAATGCGCAGCACGGGTGCCCTTCCCAGATGTCCTTGGAAAGCGTGTGGATGAAGCCCACTCCGTCGTATACCGCGCGCTGGTTGACCGGGTCGGGCGCGAGAAAGCCGTCGATGTTGTCGGCACGGAGGTTGGCCACCATCTCGGGCGGCGGCACGACGCGGATCTGGATGTCCTTGTCCGGGTCGATGCCGTGCTCGGCGACGAAATAGCGCAGGAGATAGTTGTGCATCGAATAGTCGAAGGGCACGGCGAACTTGAAGCCCTTCCACAGCTTCGGGTCGCGCTTGTCCTTGTGCCGCATCGCCAGCGTAATGGCCTGGCCATTGATGTTCTCGACCGCGGGCATGGTGTAGGGGATCGCGGTCGCGCCCGCGCCAAGCGTGATCGCGAGCGGCATGGGCGAGAGCATGTGCGCGGCGTCGTATTCCTTGTTGAGCGTCTTGTCGCGGACCACCGCCCAGCCGGCGGTCTTCACCACCTCGACATCGAGCCCGTGCTTCGCGTAGAAGCCCATGGGGTGCGCCATGATGATGGGGGTCGCGCAAGTGATCGGGATGAATCCGACCTTGAGCTTGGTCTTCTCGATCTTGAGCTTCTGCTGGGCGAATGCTTCCTTCGCCGCGGCCAGCGGAAAGAGCGCGGATACGGCCGCAACCGCAGTGCTCGCGCCCACGGCGCCGATGAATCTGCGCCGCGTCTCATCGTGCGGGAACAGCGCGCGCATGACGGCGCCTTCTACTGCGCGCTCGGCCGGCGCCTCGCCGTGGGCCGGCGCGCTGTCAGCGGCATGCTCGGCTTCGCTTGCGTGCCGGCCGCAGTTGCAGGTGGGTGAAAGACGCGTGTCGGAACGGAACGGGTCGTCGAACGCAGGCATCGCACTCTCCTTGGTGGATGGGTCGTGGAGCCCCTCGCAGAATGCGTGCCAACGCCGCGCCGAGTTTGCTTGAGGCGCGCGGGCCTGACCTCAACCGCATGATTTGACGCGAGTATCGCGTGGCGCGCGCGCGAGAACTGCGCGCCCTCCCGCGCGCGCTGTGGGCGCACCGCTGCACGTTATCGGTGCCGAGGGCACCAGTTTCGTGCGCCGTTTGTGTTCACAGTAGAATTCAACAATGCGGCCGACATTGCTCATCCGTCTTTCGGCGCCGCTCGCCGCGACGGTGCATCCTCTACCGGACCATTGCCGTCGACTGCAGGCAGCGGGAGCGGCCAGGATGACCGGCGCATGATGTCGCAGCGCAGCCTGCTGGTCGCCCTGCTCTGCGCTGCCTGGATTCTGCCGGGCCTCCTGGGCCGCGACCCGTGGAAGCCGGACGAGGCCCATACCTTCGGTGTCGTCTACGAGATGCTGCGCGGCGGCTCCTGGTTGGTGCCCGCGCTCGCCGGGGAGCCCTTCCTCGAGGATCCGCCGCTGTTCTACCTCACCGCGGCGGCGTTCGCGAAGCTGTTCTCGTTCGCCCTGCCGCTGCACGACGCCGCGCGGCTTGTGACCGGGGCGTGGATGGCGGTCATCTTCACCTTCACCGCGCTTGCGGGCCGGGAGCTCTACGGCGCTCGCTACGGCGCGGTATCGACGCTGCTGCTGCTCGGCTGCTTCGGCTTCGTCGTGCGCGGCCACCAGCTCATTACCGACAGCGCCCTGCTCGCCGGCTTTGCCATGGCCTATTACGGTTTCGCGCTCGTGCTGCGGCGGCTCGTTCCCGGCGGCTTCTGGATCGGGACCGGCGTCGGAGTCGGGTTTCTCGCCGACGGCGTGCTCGCGCCTGCGGTGCTGGGAGCGGTCGCGCTGCTGCTGCCGGCGCTCGGCCCCGATTGGCGCAACCGCCGCTACGGCGCAGCGCTGGCCGTGGCCGCCGCGGCCGCAGCGCCCTGGGTCGCGATCTGGCCGGTCCTGCTCTACCAGCATTCGCCGGAGCTGTTCAGGTGGTGGTGGTGGGCCGAGAACCTGTGGTATTACTTCGGCCGGCCGGCCAGCTCGCGGACGGGTATTCTCTACTACCTCGGCATCCTGCCGTGGTACGCGTTCCCGGCGTGGCTGCTCGCGCTGTGGGCGCTGTGGCGCGCCCGCGGCCCGGGACTTGCGCGGCCGGCGGTCGTACTGCCGGTGGTGGGCTTTCTCGTCACGCTCGCGGTTCTCTCCGCCTCCTCTGAAGCGCGCGAGCTCTACGCGCTGCCGCTGCTCCCGCCGCTCGCACTGCTCGCGGCGGGGGCGCCGGAGACGCTTCGGCGCGGGGCGGCGAACGCGTGGTACTGGTTCAGCGCCATGACGTTCACCTTCTTCGTGTTGGTCTTCTGGGTCTACTGGAGCGGACTCGAGCTGGGCGTCCCGGCGCGCCTGCACCAGCACCTGCACCGGATACGGCCCGGCTATACGCCTGGCTTCCGCTGGCTGCCCTTCGTCCTGGGCGTCGCCTACACGCTGTTCTGGATCGCGGTGCTGGCGTCGTTCCGCAGGAGCACGGTGCGTCCGATCATCGTTTGGGCAGCGGGTATCACGACCATGTGGGCGCTGATCGCCATCCTCTTCGTCGGCTGGGCCGACAACACGAAGAGCTACCGCTCGGTGTTCGTTTCGATGCAGCGGGCGCTGCCAAGTCGCTACGACTGCATGTCGAGCCGCAGCCTGGGCGAGTCGCAGCGAGCGTCGCTGCACTATTTCGCGGGTATCGTCACGCACCGCGAGGAGGCGCCCGAGCGCCGGCGCTCCTGCGAGTTGCTGCTGGTACAGGGCAGGCCACAGGAAGAAATCGTGCCGGTCGGGCCCTGGAAAAAAATCTGGGAAGGCTCGCGGCCAAGAGACAAAGACGAGCGCTACCGGCTCTATCGGCGCGTGAAATCGCGCTGATCAATCACCGTTGACCTGGCGGGCGGCCGTGATGCTGTGCCGCAACATTTCTCGACAGAGCGCGCCATCCGGCGTAAACTCAGCGCTCTCCCTGAAAGTTGATGCACTCGCAGCACTTCATTTTTTCCTTTTCAATCAAATAGTAAGGAGCTGGACATGGCGAGCGGGCGCGAGGTGGTGGTGCTGTCGGGCGTGCGGACGGCGATCGGCGATTATGGCGGCGGACTGAAAGACCTGGCACCGACCGAGCTCTCGGCGCAGGTCATACGCGAAGCGGTCAAACGCGCGAAAGTGGACGCGAAGGAAGTCGGAGCGTGCGTGATCGGCAACGTAATCCACACGGAAGCGAAGGACATGTACTTCTCGCGCGTCGCCGCTCTCAAGGGCGGACTGCCGGAGGACTCCACCGCGCTTACCGTCAACCGCCTGTGCGGCAGCGGGCTGCAGGCCATCGTCTCCGCGTCGCAGATGATTCAGCTGGGCGACGCCGATATCGCGGTCGGCGGCGGCGCCGAATCGATGAGCCGCGGCGGCTACCTGATGCCGACGCTGCGCTGGGGGCAGCGCATGAGCGACAGCAGCGTGATCGACATGATGGTGGGGGCGTTGACCGACCCCTTCGACACCGTGCACATGGGGATGACCGCCGAGAACATCGCGGAGAAGTGGAAGATCTCGCGCGAGCAGCAGGACGAGTTCTCCGTGGAGAGCCACCGCCGAGCGATCAACGCGATCGAGAAGGGCCACTTCAAGGGCCAGATCCTGCCGATCGAGCTGAAGACGCGCAAGGGCACGACGGTGTTCGACCGCGACGAGCATCCGCGCGCGGACGCGAGCATGGAAGGCCTCGCGAAGCTGCGCGCGGCGTTCAAGAAGGACGGCTCCGTGACGGCAGGCAATGCTTCGGGCATCAATGACGGCGCGGCTGCGGTGGTTCTCATGGAACGCGCCGCTGCCGAGAAGAAGGGATTGAAGCCGATGGCGCGGCTCGTCTCCTACGGCATCGCGGGCGTCGATCCCAAGGTCATGGGCATCGGCCCGGTGCCGGCGTCGACCAAGGCGCTCGCCAGGGCCGGCCTCAAGGTCGAGCAGCTGGACGTGATCGAGTCGAACGAGGCGTTTGCGGTGCAGGCGCTCGCCGTCAGCTGCGATCTCAAGTTCGACCCGAAAAAGACCAACCCCAATGGCGGCGCGGTGGGCCTCGGCCATCCGATCGGCGCGACCGGGGCGGTGCTTACGGTCAAGGCGCTCTACGAGCTGCAGCGCACGGGAGGCAAGTATGCCCTGGTGACGATGTGTATCGGCGGCGGACAGGGCATCGCGGCCGTCTTCGAAAGACTGCACTAACCGCCAGGACGCCGAGAGAAACGAGACAGTAGAACGCCGCGCGAGAACCGCGCGGCGTTTTCATTTCCGGGTCGATTCACGAACCACGAATCACGAAACACGCATCCGTTGCCGGAGGCTCTCAAGCTCGGCGAGGCAGAGGTGCGTAAAGGCGAGCGCCGAAAGGATCGGCGCGAGCAGGTTGACGAGCGGGACGTAGTAGAGCGCGGCGAGCGCGAGCCCGAGCGCGTAGAGCCTGCCGCCTGCCGCCTGCACGACGGCGCGGTATTCCCCGGCACTGGCGTGCTCCGCCAGGGCGTCGTAGCGGAACATGCGCTGATTGAACAGCGCCGAGATAAGCGCGGGCAGCAGCAGCGCGCCGATGCCGGTCAGCCACAGCGGCAGGGAGAGCAGCCACAGCGCGGCAAAGAGGACGATCGAAGTCACCGCGTTCCACGCGCTGCCCGCGACGGTGCCGCCCCGGCGCCGCTCGAGCCGGGGGTAATCGCGCGCCCCGACCAGCGGCACGATCACCGGCATGGCGAGGATCTCGGTTACCAGCACGGCCACGACCAGCATCAGCGGAACCAGCAACGCGAACGCCGCGATGCCGCTCGCCCAGATCAGGACCGAGGCGAGGCCCCAATCATTGAGCCACGTGAGCCACGGGGTGGTGGCGATCGCTTCCGCCACCCAGCGCGCCCAGTCGCCAGCGAAGGCCCACGCGAGCGCGAGCCATACGGCGATGGCGGCAAGCGGCGGCACCAGCGCCAGCGCCAGCACGCGCGGCTCGCGCAGGTCGCGCACCGCTGCCGTCAAAGCGGCAATCACAGGATGCATGGGCGCTTATTCTAAGCGCAGCAATGCAAAGCGGGTACAATGCGGGCACGTCGTGACGCCCCGCGAACCACCCGGAATGCCCTCCGCCCGCACCGCCCTGCCCGCCTGGCAGAAACTCGCCGAGCACCTGCGCGCCCAGTCCGGCGTCCACCTGCGCGAGCGCTTCGATCGGGATCCCGGGCGGTTCGTGAAGTTCAGCCTCACGCTCGAGGGCATGCTGCTTGATTACTCGAAGCAGCGCGTGACGGAGGAAACGATGCGGCTGCTCGTGGCGCTTGCGCGCGAATGTGAGCTCGAGACGTGGCGAGCCCGCATGCTCGCAGGCGAGCGCATCAACCAGACCGAGAATCGCGCGGCGCTGCACGTCGCGCTGCGCGCCGCGACACCGGTACGTTTCGAGGGACGGGACGTGACGCGGGAGGTGGCGGCGGTGCTCGCGGACATGCG
This sequence comes from Burkholderiales bacterium, assembly GCA_035456985.1. Lineage (GTDB taxonomy): Bacteria > Pseudomonadota > Gammaproteobacteria > Burkholderiales > SG8-41 > SG8-41. The sequence goes on from DATICE010000060.1 coordinate 7,007, forward strand.
GCGCTTCGCGCGCGGCGTGCGTTCCGGCCGCATTCGGGGCGCAAGCGGGCGCGCGTTCACCGACGTGGTGAACCTCGGCATCGGCGGCTCCGACCTGGGCCCGCGTCTCGCCTGCGACGCTTTGAAACACTGCTCGCGATCGGGGCCACGGGCGCACTTCGTATCCAACGTGGACGGCTCGGCCGTTGCGGATGCGCTCGCCCGCCTCACGCCCGCCACCACGCTTGTCGTCATTTCCTCGAAGACCTTCGGCACCCAGGAGACGCTCCTCAATGCCGCAACTGTCCGTGCGTGGCTCGAGCGGGGGCTGAAGGGCAAGGCAGCACGTCACCTGTGCGCGGTGACCGCAGATCCAGAACGCGCGGCCGCCTTCGGCGTCTCCGCGGACCGTATCTTCCGCACGTGGGACTGGGTGGGTGGTCGCTACTCGCTGTGCTCGGCGGTGGGGCTGCCCGTCGCCCTTGCGATCGGCATGGAGGGCTTCGACGAACTGCGCGCTGGCGCACGCGCGATGGACGAGCACTTCGCCCGCGCACCGCTGGAGAAGAACCTGCCGGTGGTGATGGGGCTCATCGAAGTGTGGAACGTGAACTTCCTCGGCTGCGGCGCGCGCGCGGTGCTGCCCTACGACGAGCGGTTGCGGTGGCTCCCCGCCTACCTCCAGCAGCTCGAGATGGAATCGTGCGGCAAATCGGTCACCCGGGACGGCGCCCCGGACGGCCATGCGACCGCGCCTGTCACCTGGGGCAGCGCGGGAACCGACGGCCAGCACGCCTACTTCCAGCTCCTGCATCAGGGAACGCAGGTGATACCCGCGGATTTCATCGCCTGCTGCCGGCCCCATCACCGGCTGCGCGCGAGCCACGAAATGCTGCTCGCCAACTTCTTCGCGCAGACCGAGGCCCTCGCTCGCGGCATGAACGGGGATGAGGCCGCGGCAGCGATGCGGAAACAAGGGTTGCCGGAGGCCGGAATCCGGGGATTGCTGCCGCATCGTGTGTTCGACGGCAACCGCCCCACCACCTCGATCCTGCTCGATGAGCTCACCCCGCGCGCACTGGGAGCGCTGATCGCGCTCTACGAGCACAAGGTATTCGTGCAGTCGGTGATCTGGAATGTGAACGCGTTCGACCAGTGGGGCGTGGAACTCGGCAAGAGCCTTGCCGGGCGCATCCTGCCGGAACTCGAGGGAGCCGCCTCCGTCTCAACCCACGACAGCTCGACCAACGGATTGATCAACCACTACCTGAACCGCAGGAGAAGAACATGAACGACGAAACGCTGAACATGAGCATCCGCAAGTTCCTGAAGACCGTGGGCGTGAACTCCCAGCTCGCGATCGAGAAAGCGGTGCAGAAGGCGGTCGCGGACGGCCGGCTGAAGGGCAAGGAAGCCTTCCCCGCCGCGATGACGCTCACCGTCGGGAAACTCAATCTCGACGTGAAATTCGACGGCGAAATCCGCCTTGAATGAGAGGTGACTGATGATTCGTGACTGGTACTGCGTGACTGGTAATGCGTGACTGGTGATGCGTGGTGGCGACACCCATTCATCAGTCACGCTTCATCAGTCACGTCTTATCAGTCACGCTCTATCAGTCACGCCTTAGAGCTTAAAGAGGTGCTCGCGGTAGTACTTGAGCTCCTCGATCGACTCGTAGATGTCGGCGAGCGCCTCGTGCTTGCCGTGCTTCACCAGCCCGGCCATGATCTCCGGCTTCCACCGCTTCCCGAGCTCTTTCAGGGTGCTCACGTCGAGGTTGCGGTAGAGAAAGTACGCCTCCAGCTGCGGCATGTAGCGCGCGAGGAAGCGGCGGTCCTGGTGCACGGAGTTGCCGCACATCGGGGAAGTCTTCGGGGGGACGTGCTCGGCGAGAAAGGCGAGGACGCGGCTCTCCACCTGCGATTCGGAGTGCGTGGCAACCTTGACCTTCTCGGTGAGCCCGCTCTTCGCGTGAGTGGAGCGATTCCAGTCGTCCATCGCGGCGAGCACCGCATCGGGCTGATGCACGACCATGACCGGCCCCTCCGCGACTGTGTTGAGCCGGTTGTCGGTCACGACTACCGCAACCTCGAGGATCCGGTCGGAGTCGGGATCGAGCCCGCTCATTTCCATGTCGATCCAGATGAGGTGATTCGCGTCCTGGGCCATGCTTGTTGTTGGGATGGCAGCGTAATTCGGCGATAATTGTGTCACAGATCGCACGCTTCCGTCAGAGCCACATGTCCGCACCAAACGCCTTTGCTGCCATTTTTGTCGCGGCGCTCGCGCTCGCCACGGCGACACGGCTGTGGCTCGCTTTCCGCCACGTGAGACATATCCGCGCGCATCGCGCCCGCGTGCCCGAAGCGTTCGCGGACTCGATCAGTCTCGACGCGCATCAGAAGGCCGCCGATTACACCTGTGCCAGGACCCGTCTTGCGATGGCGGAGGTCGCGTTCAGCGCCGCGGTCCTCCTCGCGCTCACCTTCGGCGGCGCGCTGCAGTGGCTGCACGAAGTGTCCGCGGCGTGGCTGCCGGAAGGCATCGGGCGCGGGCTGCTGCTCCTCGTACTGGTCGCGGCGCTGATGACGGCGCTCGAGCTGCCGTTCGGCCTCTACCGCACTTTCGTCGTCGAGACCCGCTTCGGGTTCAACAAGATGACGCCCGGGCTCTATTTCATCGATCTCGCCAAGAGCGTCGCGCTCTCAGCCGCGTTCGGCCTGCCGCTGGCGGCGATCGTGCTGTGGCTGATGGCGAGGGCGGGCGAATACTGGTGGTTCTACGCCTGGCTCACGTGGATCGCGTTCAACGCGTTCATGGTGGCGGTCTACCCGACGTGGATCGCGCCCCTCTTCAACCGGTTCTCGCCGATGCAGGACCCCGAGCTCAAGGAGCGTGTGGAACGCCTCATGGCGCGCTGCGGCTTCCGGGTGAAGGGGCTGATGGTAATGGACGGATCGCGCCGCAGCGCCCACGGCAATGCCTACTTCACCGGGTTCGGGATCTCGAAGCGCATCGTGTTCTTCGACACGCTGCTTGCTCGCCTGAACCCGGGCGAAGTCGAGGCAGTGCTCGCCCACGAGCTGGGTCACTTCAAGCTGCGCCACGTCGTGAAGCGGATGGCATGGCTCGCAGCGGCAAGCCTCGCCACGCTCTGGCTGCTGGGGTGGATCATGCAGCAACCCTGGTTCTACCACGGGCTCAACGTGCAGGCGTCATCGACCGCGATGGCGCTCATTCTGTTCGGCATCGTGCTGCCCCAGTTCACTTTCCTGCTGCAGCCGCTCGGCGCGGCTCTGTCGCGCCGGCACGAGTTCGAGGCCGACCGCTACGCGTCCGAGCACGCCTCCGCGCGCGACCTCGTTTCAGCGCTCACCAAGCTCTATCGCGACAATGCCGCGACGCTCACGCCCGATCCGCTGCATTCGGTGTTCTACGATTCCCACCCGCCCGCGGTCGCGCGCATCGCCCGCCTTCAGAAAGCGTGAGGAAGAACCATGGCCAAGACCGTGAACGATCTCGCCTCAGGGAAGTGCAAGCCGTGCGAGGGCGGCGTCGCGCCCCTCAGGGAGCCGGAAATCCGCAACCTGCTCAAGCAGCTCGACGGCTGGACGTTCGAGAACGGCCGCATCGTCAAGACCTACTCGTTCAAGAACCATTACCAGGCGATGGCGTTCGCTAACGCGGTCGCCTGGATCTCCCACCGCGAGGACCACCACCCGGACATGACGGTCGGCTACGACCATTGCCGCGTCGAGTACGTGACCCACGCAATCGACGGCCTCTCCGAGAACGATTTCATCTGCGCCGCCAAGCTCGATCGTCTGTTCGACCTGTAGGTGGCCCATGACGCGGCGGGCGCTCCGGAACAGGCCGCCCCAACACGGGTCACGGCTGCTGGAGGGACAGATCGTCGCCAGTTTCGGCCGTCGCTACCTGGTAGAGCTCCCCGATTCCTCCACGCTCGACTGCGTGACGCGGGGAAAGCGCGGGCTGCTCGCGTGCGGGGACCGGGTGACGGTTGCGCGCAGCGCGGTCGACAGGGGCGTCATCGAGGCGGTGGGCGCCCGGACGACGCTGCTCTACCGTTCCGACCGCGCGCGCCAGAAGCTCGTAGCCGCTAACGTCACGCAGATCGTAATCGTGGTTGCGCCTGTGCCGAGCTTCTACGAGGACCTCGTGAACCGGTGCGTCGCGGCGGCGGAGCACGGCGGCATGGCCGCGCTCATCGTGCTCAACAAGCTGGACCTGCCGCAGGCGACCGCAGCACTGCGCGCGCTCGAGCTCTACCGCGGACTTGGCTACCGCCTGGTGGCGTTGTCGGCCAAACGCGACCTCGGTCCCCTGCTGCCGCACCTGAAAGGCGAAACGAGCGTGCTGGTCGGCCAGTCCGGGATGGGCAAGTCGACGATCATCAACGGGCTCATTCCCGCGGCCGCGGTGCGCGTTGCCGAGATTTCAGCCGCGCTCGATTCCGGGCGCCACACCACCACGCACACCCGGCTCTACCACCTGGACGCGAAGAGCCACGTCATCGATTCACCGGGCATGCAGCTCTTCGGATTGCATCACGTGGACGGGCCCGCGCTCGCGCACGCCTTCGTCGAATTCCGTCCGTGGCTCGGGCAGTGTCGTTTTCGCGATTGCCGCCATGCGTCCGAGCCCGGCTGCGCCATTGCCGCGGCCTGCAAGCGGGGGAAAATCAACGCGAAACGGCTGGAATCGTACCGCGGCCTGCTCCGGGAAAAAGGCGGAGCCTGAATCGCGCCTGAATCCTCCCCTCCTGCACGAGGAGGGGTGGCGCGACGCGTCGGGGTGGTGGGAGCCTCCCTTCCTGCCCGAGGAGGAGAGGATATTTTCTTACCGGCCCTAAGAAGGCCGGTGCAGAGTGGGCAGCTCGCGCGTGAAGATGCGCCGGCCGCGCTTGAAGCCCATCAGGGGTTGCGCGACGGTTGCGATGACCTCGGCTGGGGATTTGGCGTTCCACACGATGAGGTCGGCCGGGTTGCCAATGGCGATGCCGTAGTCGCGTTTGCGCAGGATGCGCGCGGGCCGGTCGGTCAGCATCGCGAAGCACTCGGACAAATCCTCCTGCGTGCCCCGCTGCACGACGTTGGAGTAGAGGTTCGCGATGCGCACCAGCGAGCTGTCGCCGTAGGGGGTAAACGGGTTCAGCACGTTGTTGGTCGCAATCGAGCAGTTCGCTCCTTGCGCGATGAGCGCATTGGCGTCCGCGATGCCGCGGATCACGCTGTGCTCCAGATGGCGCCCGCTGGTGAAGAGATCGGTCGCCGGCAGCACCGTCACCGCGACCCCCGACGCGGCGAGCCGCCGGCCAAGCGCCTCCAGCTCCGCCTGCGGCAGGCACGAGTACTTGTTGCCGTGGCCGATCGCAACGCGCCCGCCCCAACCCAAGCGGTCCGTCAGGTCGCAAATCTGCCAGATCATCATGTCGTGCGTCGTGTAGCCGCCGTCGCCGTGGATGTCGACGTCGACGTCGAACTCCTTCGCCAGCGCGAAGATGCGCTCGATCTGTTTGGGACCATCGGTGTCGTAGCGCGGCGCGCCGCCGACCACCTGCGCCCCGCGCTTCAGCCCCGCCACGACGTTCGCCTCGCCCCCCGGAACGTTGGTCCAGCCTTCCTGGAGAAACACGCAGAGCTGGAGGTCGAGCGCCCACGCGTAATCCCGCGCCAGGCGCTCGATGGCTTCGTAGCCGCGCAGGCCGACATTGGGGTCGACCTCGACGTGCGTCCTCATGTGCGCGACGCCATTGAGAATGCATTGTTCGAGCGTCGCGCTGGCGCGCGCGTAGACGTCCTCGACCGTGAACGTATGCTTGACCGCGGAGGTCCGCTTCATGTGATCGGTCGCGCGCCGGTCCGGGAGCGGCGCGACACGGTCGAGGATCCGCGACTTGTCCAGGTGGAAATGGCTCTCCACCAAGCCCGGGGACACGTACCGCCCGCCGGCGTCGACGCTCTCGCCGTTGCCGGAGATGCGCGGCTCGATGGCGGCGATGCGTCCTTCGGCGACCGCGATGTCGACCGTCGCACCCGCCGCGCCGCGATCAGCGAGCCGCGCATTTCTCAAGATGAGATCAATCGCCACGCAGTCGCTCCTCCACGCCCTCAAATCGAAAGTTTACGTGAGCTCGATTCCCGCTTACTCTTGAGCCCTTACCGCCTGCCGGATTTTATGCGCGAAGACGTCCAGGACGCCATCAGCCGCGTCGATCAGAAGCGCCTGTGGGCCCGCCTCATGGAGATGGCGCGGATCGGCGCCATTCCGGGCAACGGCGTCAACCGTGCGGCGTTTTCCCGGGAAGACATCGCGGCGCGGAAGATCCTCATCTCCTGGGCGCACGCGCATAACTTCGCCGTGGCCATGGACGCGATCGGCAATCTCTTCATCCGGCGCGCCGGAGCCGATCCGCGCGCGGCGCCGGTGATGACCGGCAGCCACATGGATAGCCAGCCGCGCGGCGGGCGTTTCGACGGCATCTACGGCGTGCTGGCGGGCCTCGAAGCGCTCGAAGCAATCGAGGAAGCGGGCCTTGCGACGCGCCGCCCGATCGAGCTCGTCGCGTGGAGCAACGAGGAGGGCGGGCGCTTCCCCCCCTGCACCATGGGCTCAGCGGTCTACACCGGAGCGAAATCGCTGGGGGAATTGCTCGAAGTCAAGGACAACGAGGGCATCACGCTCAAGGATGCGCTGGCGCAGACGCTCGCCGCCACGCCGGCGGCTGAAAAGCGCGAAATGAATGTGCCTGCCGCCGCCTA
>DATICE010000061.1:0-14997 GCA_035456985.1 Burkholderiales bacterium
GCCTTAGAATGGCTCGATGCAGAGCATAGGCGTCTTTTGCGGGTCGAATACCGGCACCGGCACGGCCTACGCCGACGCAGCGCGCAAGCTCGCGCGGGCTATCGCCGGACGCGGCCTGCGGCTTGTCTACGGCGGGGGCAGTATCGGCTTGATGGGGGTGCTGGGAGAGGCGGCGCTCGCCGCGGGGGGAAGCGTCATCGGCGTCACGCCGCGGCGCCTGCTGGAGAAGGAGGTCGTGCTGCGCAACCTCACGGAACTGCGCGTGGTCGAGACGATGCTCGAGCGCAAGGCCCTGATGGCGGAACTTTCCGATGCCTTCATCGCGCTGCCGGGCGGGCTCGGGACGCTCGACGAGCTCTTCGAGATGCTGACTTGGACCCAGCTCGGGATCCACCGCAAGCCATCCGCGCTGCTCGACATCGATGATTACTATGGCAAGCTCGCGGCATTTCTCGACCACGCGGTCACGCAGCGATTCATCACGCCGCAGCACCGCGCCATGCTGATCGTCGAGCGCGACGCCGAAGCCGTCATCGACCGGCTCGCGTCCACGCCGCTGCCCGAGGTCAGCAAGTGGATGGACCGCAAGCCGTCCTGATGGCGCGGCCGCGGTCTTTACCTTAATATTCCGTCACGCGATTTCGGCGAGTCCATGGAGTGGAAACGATGGGATCGGTAGCGAAGGCATACAACATCTTCGACTTGCGCAGAATGGCGTTGAAGCGCGTGCCGAAAGGGCTCTTCGAGTTCGTCGACCGCGGCACCGAGGACGAGGTGTCGCTGCGCAACAACCGCGCCGTCTTCGAGCGCATCCGGCTCAAGCCGCGCACCCTGGTGGACGTCTCGAAGCGCACCCAGGAGGTGACGCTCTTCGGCAAGAAGCACAAGATGCCGATCGTGATCGCGCCCACCGGCACCGCGGGGCTGATGTGGTACGAGGGCGAGATCGCGCTGGCGCGCGCTGCGGCGGAGGCGGGCATACCTTTCACGCTCGCCACCGGCTCGATGACCGCGATGGAGCGGGTCGCCGAGGAGGCAGGCGGCACGCTCTGGTTCCAGCTCTACATGTGGCCCGACCGCTCGCTCTCGCACAAGCTCGTCGAGCGCGCGCGCGCCGCGGGCTACGAAGCGCTGGTGGTAACGGTGGACGGCGTCGTTCCCGGCAACCGCGAGTACAACCTCCGCAGCGGCTTCACGATTCCGTTCACGTTCACTCGCGGGAACATCGTGGACGTGCTGCTGCACCCGCGCTGGTTCTGCGGCGTGCTGGTCCGCTATCTCCTCACCACGGGCATGCCGCGCTACCAGAACTATCCGACCGATCTCAAGTACCGTATCACCGCGGGACCGATGGGGCGGTCGAGCATGCGGAACGACTCGCTCAACTGGGACGACCTGCGCGCGCTGCGCAAGATTTGGCCGCACCGCCTGCTGGTGAAAGGAATGCTCCATCCCCAGGACGCCGCGACGGCGGCGGATTGCGGCGCAGACGGGGTGATCGTCTCCAACCACGGCGGCCGTAATCTCGACACGGCGATCTCTCCGATCGAGGCGCTGCCCGAGATCGTGGACGCTGTAGGCAAGCGCGTCACCGTGCTGGTGGACAGCGGTTTCCGGCGCGGCACCGATGTCGCCAAGGCGCTCGCGATGGGCGCGCAGGCGGTGATGATCGGCCGCTCCACGCTCTACGGCGTTGCGGCGGGCGGTGAAGAAGGGGCGCGCCGGGCCATTGCACTGTTCCGCGGCGAGATCGACCGCGTGATTGCGCTCCTGGGGTGCAACGGCGTCTCGGAACTTTCGACGGAGCATCTGCACGCGCCCGATCTGCCGGTGCGGGTGGCAGAGCCGGCGCGGCCGGGATTGAAGCTCCTCGATACCGCACGGGCTGCGGAGAGGTAGTTCTTTGCTGTGGTATGTGCTCCTGCTGGCGACGGTCGGCGTCGTCGTCTATGCCGTCTGGAATTTTCGCAGGAAGGCCGCGGAGAGAAAGGCTGCCAGCCAAGCCCGCTTCGAAAAGATGTTCAAAGGGGAAGCGCAACTCGCCCCGGAGCTGCAGCCGCCATTCCCCACCGCAGCCGAGTTATCCCCATCCGCGGAATCGCCACCCGCCGCAGCGCAGCCGGTGGCGGCGGAGCGCTTCCTCGGAAAAGCCGAGTCGCTGCTCTACTATCTGCTCAGGTCAGGGCTGCCGGACGCGGAGGTCTTTGCCGGCGTGTCGCTTGCGCGGGTCCTCAGCGCGACGGGTAACGGCCGCGATCGCGAGCAGCAGTTGCGCCGTCTCTCCCAGTACCAGCTCGATTTCGTCGTCTGCGACAAGAGCATGCGGGTCGTGGCGGTGGTCGAGGTCGAGACCGCAGCCGGCGCCGGGGCGGCCGGAGACCAGCGCTTCAAGTCCGACGTGCTGAAGCAGGCGGGCATTCGGGTGGTCCGCATCAATCCCGCGGAGCTGCCCCGGCGCGAGCAGGTCGGGGCTCTCGTCAACGGCGGCCCCGCGCAAAAGGAGGGATGATGGCCCGCCGCTGCGGCATGGCGCTACTCCTCGCCGCGTCGGTCGTCCCGGCGGGCCACGCCGCCAAGACGCCGGAGCAGATATTCCAGCAGGCGTCGCAGAGCGTGGTCGTGATTCACGCCACCGACAACGAGGGCAATCTCGTCAACCAGGGCGGCGGCGTGGTGACCGCGCGCGAGCTCGTCACGACCAACTGCCACGTCATCGAAGGCGCTGCCAGACTCGAGGTCCAAATGCGGCAGCAGACCTACACCGGGACCGTCGCGGCGTCGAACGAGGAGCGCGATCTGTGCCAGATCAGGGTGCCCCAGCTTTTCGCGCCGCGGGTGACGCTCAACACCGGCAGGGTGCGGGTCGGCCAGAGGGTATACGCGATCGGCGCCCCGGAGGGGCTGGAGTTAACGCTGAGTGAGGGCCTGATCTCGAGCCTGCGGGATTTCGACGGCTCGCAGTACATCCAGACCTCTGCCGCCATCTCGCAGGGGTCGAGCGGTGGCGGGCTGTTCGACACCGAGGGGCGGTTGATCGGTATCACTTCCTTCTTTGTGGGCGAGGGGCCGAATCTCAACTTTGCGCTGCCCGCGGCGTGGATCGTCGAGCTGGAGCGTGGCGGACGCGCCAGGGCCGCGGTTGGCGAGCAGGAGCCGGCCGAGGCCCGGTGGCTGCGCCGGGTCAGCGACGCACGCGCAAAGAAGGATTGGCCGGCTGTCGTAAACCTGTCGCAGCAATGGGTACGGGTCGCGCCGAAGAGCGCACGCGCCTGGCAGGAGCTGGGCGACGCGTACGCGGCGACCAACCGCCCGCGGCGCGCGATCCCCGCCTATCAGCAGGCGGTGCGCTACAACGGCAATTCTTTCGACGCCTGGCACAACCTCGGCTGGACCTATCTTGCGCTGAACCAGTACGACCGGGCGATCGAGGCCATCGAGGAGGCCTTGCGCATCACGCCGGGCCACCCGCGTGCGACCTACAATCTGGGAGCGGCATACCACGGCCAGGGATTGCGCGACAAGGTGCGGGAAGTGCACGCCCAGCTGCGCAGGCTCGACCCCGCGCTCGCCGGGCAGTTCGCGAAGCGATACGTGAAACCGTAATCGGGTGGGAACGCCTTTGCTTGCCAATTCCGCTGATTGCGGGTATTGTTCGCCCCGCAGTCGTTTCAAGCGGCGTATTGCTGACCCGTACCTCCGCCCGTCCGGGCGGGGTCTCAGTTCTCAACCACTCGCTTTGAATCGCTTGCAGGGCACGGGTGCGAGCCCGTGATTGTTCATTTTCGTATAGGAGTATGCATGGCAACTGGTACAGTAAAGTGGTTCAATGATGCGAAGGGTTTCGGGTTCATCACGCCGGATGACGGCGGCGAGGAGGTGTTTGCGCATTTCTCCGAGATCCAGGGCAACGGGCACAAGTCGCTCAAGGAAAAGGAGCGCGTGAGCTTCGAAGTGACGCGCGGTCCCAAGGGCATGAAGGCGACGGGCATCAAGCCGCTGTAACGACGGCTGCGACCGCCGGGGCGCGAGCCCCGGCCCGCAAAGAAAAACGGCCACCGCAAAGTGGCCGTTTTTATTGGTGGAGGCGGCGAGAATCGAACTCGCGTCCGCAAGTCCTACACAGCCGGGACTACATGCTTAGCCTGGTCGTTTGGATCTCGCCTTGCGCCCGCCGGCCGGCAGGCTGACGCTCAGCCAGTCGCTTCGACGGATCCGCACGGCCAAGCGACCAGACCGTGGGAGAGGCTGATGTCAATGACGCTGCACCGGTTTCCCGGCCTAGCCCATCAGCAAGCTAGTGCAGCGTCTAGCCGGTGTTAGGCGGCTAGAGCGTAACGCTCGTCGTTGGCGTCTAGTGGTTTCCAGCGGTTTTACAAGGTGACTGGACCTTGGCATGCCCCGTTCTGCTTCGATACCAGCGTCGAAACCAGGTCGCCCCCACGAATCCGTATTCGGGGTATCGCCATTATCTCAGATATGGGCATCGAGCCCGAGTTCAATGCCAAGACCGGGTCCTTACAGGATTTGCAGGAGATCCCGTGGCGCTTCGAACATGTGATCGGCGTTCCAGTTTTCCGGATCCTGGCCGTTGAGGTAGCCCCACTTCGCGATGGCCGTTTTCATGCCGGCCGCGTGCCCCGCTTCCACGTCGCGCCGGTCGTCCCCGAGATAGATGCAGGATTGCGGTGCGAGCCCGATGGCGCGGCTGGCGGCAAGGAGCGGGTCGGGGTGGGGCTTGATTCTCCCGGTCGTGTCGCCCCCGATCACGCATGCCGAACGGCCGCGCACTTTGAGGAGATCGAGCAGCGGAAACGTGAAGCGCTCCGCCTTGTTGGTCACGACGCCCCACGGCAATGCGCGCGCTTCGAGCCGGTCGAGGAGCTCGGGGATGCCCGAGAACAGGCGGGTTTCGCGGCACAGGTTCTCCGCATAGACGGCGAGGAACTCATCGCGCAACGCATCGTAGCCGGGGTCGCCGGGATGGATGCCGAAGCCCGCGCCGATCAGCCCACGCGCTCCCTGCGAGGCGACCGGACGGGTGGCAGCAAGCGGCAACGGCGGCAGTCCGCGTGCGCCGCGCACGCGGTTCAATGCGTAGGTCAGGTCGGGCGCCGTGTCGGCGAGGGTGCCGTCTAGGTCGAAGAGGACCGCCTGGATCATGGATCACGCTTTTGTGGCGTGCATGATGTAATTCACGTCCGTTTCCGGACCAAGGGAATAAACCCTGCTGATCGGGTTGTAAGTCATCCCGGTGACGCGTGTGACCTCCAGTCCCGCGCGGCGGCACATGCCTGCGAGCTCGGAGGGCTTGATGAAGCTCGCGTAATCGTGCGTGCCGCGCGGCAGGAGCTTCAGCACGTACTCGGCGCCGATTACCGCGAGCAAGTACGATTTCAGGTTGCGGTTGATGGTGGAGAAGAACACGTGGCCCGCGGCACCGACGAGCTCGGAGCATGCCTGGACGGTCAGTGCCGGGTCGGGCACATGCTCGAGCAGTTCCATGCAGGTGACGACGTCGAAGCTGCCGGGCGCCTCCCTTGCGAGCGCCTCCGGCGCGACCAGCCGGTATTCCACCTCGAGCCCCGATTCCAGCAGGTGCAGCTGCGCGACCTTAAGCGGCTTGTCAGCAAGGTCGATGCCGGTGACGCGCGCGCCGCGCGTTGCCATCGCTTCGGCAAGTATGCCGCCCCCGCAGCCGACGTCGAGCACGCGCCGGCCGCGCAGCCCGGCGATGCCGTCGATATAGTTCAGGCGCAGGGGATTGATGTCGTGCAGCGGCTTGAACTCGGCGCCGGGATCCCACCAGCGGTGCGCGAGCTGGCTGAATTTTTCGAGCTCGAGCGGATCGACGTTGATCATCTAGTACCAGGATCGAGGATTCAGGAGCCAGCATACAACAAATCGCGTCACTGCCGGCCCAGTCGATTTCTCAGTTCTCAATCCTCAATCCTCAAGCCTCGATCCTCAACCCTGATCTTGTCCTTCCAGTAGGCCGTTTTTGCCGCAAGCTCGCTGGTGTCGAGCCGCGTCAGGCGGCCGTTCTCGACCAGCAGCTCGCCGTTTACCCAGACGTGAGTGACGTGCTCGCGTCCGGCCGCGTAGATCAGGTGCGACAGCGGGTCGTAGCACGGTTGGAGTTCCAGCGCGCCCAGGTTGACCGCCGTCATGTCGGCGCATTTTCCCGGCGCGAGCGTGCCGATGCGGTCCGCCAGGCCGAGAGCGCGCGCTGCACGGACAGTGGCCATCTCGAGCGCCGTGTGCGCCGGCAGGGCTGTCGGGTCGTCGCCGGCTCCCTTGGCGAGGAGGGCCGCGAGCCGCATCTCGGTGAAGATGTCGAGGCGGTTGTTGCTTGCTGCGCCGTCGGTGCCGAGCCCCACGTTGACGCCGGCCTCGAGCAGCCTCGCGGGCGTTGCAATTCCGCTGGCGAGCTTGAGGTTCGAACTCGGGCAATGAGCGACGTGGCAGCCCTCCGCTGCGAGCAGGCTTGTTTCCTGCGGCGACAGGTGCACCGCGTGGACGGCAATCAGGTTGGCGTCTACCAGCCCCAGTCTTTGCAGGCGCGCGAGCGGGCGAGCGCCATGGCGGGCCAGGCTTTGCTCGATCTCATCGCGGGTTTCGTGCAGGTGGATGTGCAGCGGCAGGTCGAGCACGCCCTGCAGCATGGCGATGCGCTCGAAGGCCTTGTCGCTGACGGTGTAGGGCGCGTGCGGCGCGACGCAGAAAGAAAGCAGACTTTCGTGCTTCAGCTCGTCGCGCGTCGCGAGACCCTTGCTGAGGTAATCCTGGGCATCGGCGGCGTAGGCCGAGGGCATTTCGATGACGATGATGCCGAGCGCAGCCCGCATGCCGGCAGCAATTGCCGCGCGCCCGGCGGCGTCCGGGTGGAAGTACATGTCGTTGAAGCAGGTGATGCCGCCTCGCAGCATCTCGGCGCAGGCGAGGAGCGTCCCGTCGCGCACGAAGTCGCCGGAAACGAGACGGGTCTCCACCGGCCAGATGTGATTCTGCAGCCAGTCCATGAGCGCGCGGTCGTCCGCGAGGCCGCGCATCAGGGTCATGGCGGCGTGCGTGTGCAGGTTAACGAGTCCCGGGATCAGGACGTGTCCGGGCAGCGCGGTGCGCCGCGCAGCGGGATAGCGCTCACGCGACGCGCCGACGGGCAGAAGCTCGCGGATGCGCCCATCCGTCACTGCGATCGCGTGGTCGGCAAGGATCGTCCCGGGCGGATCGACCGGGATGATCCAGCCGGCTTCCACTATGTGCGCTGCAGAATCAGCCAGAAGCGTCTCCGGAAACAAAAGAGCCCTGCCTCGCGGCAGGGCTCCTGGTTGGTACTAGTGCTCGAACGTTCGCGTTCGACCGACTGACTATCAGCGCGCGGGCTTCTTTGCGGCGGGCTTCTTCGCTGCCGGCTTCGGCTTGGCGAGAGAGATTGCGCGGCCCACGACCTCAACCGTCACGCGGCGGTTCGGCGCCAAGCACTCGATCAACTGCTTGCGCTTCATCTTGTTGTCGCAGAACTTCGTCACCGGGATCGGCTGCTTGAAGGCTTTGCCTTCCCAGAAGATCAGCTTCTGGTCGACGCCAGCGCTTACCAGGTAATCCTTGACCACGACCGCGCGGCGTTCGGAGAGCCCCATGTTGTACTTGAGGCTGCCGATGCGGTCGGTGTGCCCGGTCACGACGACGGCGCTGATCCGGACGGCTTCGCGCGCCTTGGTCGCCTTGCGCAGCCCGGCCAGGAACTTGTCGAGCTCGGACTTGTTGTCAGCGGTCATCTCGGCCTTGGCGAAGGGCATGCCCTGAAGCTCGATCTTCTGTTCGACGTTCAGGAACTCGGGCTTGGCCTTCTTCGGTGGCTCCGGCTTGGGCTCGGGCTTCGGCGCTGGCGCGGGCTTCGGCGCCGGCGCGGGCTTCATCGGCTCCGGCTTCATCTCCGGCTCTGTCGCGCATGCGGCCAACAGGCTGATGGCGGCCAGCACTCCGGCGAAGGTGGAAATCTTGCGCATTACTGAATTCATGTTCTTGATCCTCCTGTTATGCGATGGTTAGGGACCCGCCGAAGTGCCGGTTAACCACTATGGAGTCTCCCCGCGGCTACTAATATCACATCGGAACGGGCAAGGCAAATTATGCAGAAATCATAGCACGGTTCCGCGGATAAGGGGATGTTTGCCTGTTGCTTTTGGGGAACGACGCGGCCGCGCAACGAAAGGGGATTTCATCAAATGGACTGAGGCTCGTTCCAGGCAGCGCCTCGATCCGGAAGTCTCGCCGAAAACGATTGGGGAGGGTCGCAGGACGGCATCCTCACGCCGAGTCGCCACCCGATTTCCCGCCTGCAATATTTGAGGTGTTCGGCTTTCTCGCCGGCCCATCGGCGCGGTCTGATCGGACCCGAGCGGGACCCCGGCGCATGGTAAAATTTGCACTTTTTACCGGCTCCGGAAAACCCCGGGATTTCCCTGCATTTTCATGGATCAGATCGCCAAGGAAACGCTTCCCGTCAGCCTCGAAGAGGAGATGCGGCGCTCCTACCTCGATTACGCGATGAGCGTGATCGTGGGCCGGGCGCTGCCCGACGTGCGCGACGGGCTGAAGCCGGTGCACCGCCGCATTCTCTTCGCGATGCACGAGGCGAACAACGTTTGGAACCGGCCCTACGTCAAATGCGCGCGGGTGGTGGGCGACGTGCTCGGCAAGTACCACCCTCATGGCGATGCCGCCACCTATGAAGCGCTGGTGCGCATGGCGCAGGATTTTTCCATGCGCTACACCCTGATCGACGGGCAGGGGAATTTCGGCTCGGTGGACGGCGACTCTCCTGCCGCCTACCGCTACACCGAATGCCGTCTCGAGCGCATCACCTCGGACATGCTGGGCGACATCGACATGGAGACGGTCGACTTCGTGCCGAATTACGACGGCAAGGAGCAGGAACCGACCGCGCTGCCGACGCGCATTCCCAACCTCCTCGTGAACGGCTCCTCGGGCATTGCGGTCGGCATGGCGACGAACATCCCGCCGCACAACCTCTCCGAGGTGGTGGACGCCTGCCAGGCGCTGCTGGCCGACCCCGACATCGGCATCGACGACCTGATCCGGATCGTTCCCGCCCCGGATTTCCCCACTTCCGGTGTCATCTACGGGGTGCAGGGCGTGAAGGAAGGCTACCGCACCGGGCGCGGCCGGGTGGTGATGCGCGCGCGCACCCACTTTGAGGAGACGGAGAAGGGTGGCCGCGCCTCCATCGTCGTGGACGAGCTGCCTTACCAGGTCAACAAGTCGAGCCTCCTGATGAAGATCGGCGAGCTGGTGCGCGAGAAGAGAATCGAGGGCATCGCCGACATCCGCGACGAATCCGACAAGAGCGGCATGCGCGCGGTGATCGAGCTGAAGCGTGGCGAGAACCCCGAGGTGATCCTCAACAACCTCTGGAAGGAGACGCAGCTCGAGGACACGTTCGGCATGAACATGGTCGCGCTGGTGGACGGCCAGCCGCGGCTCCTGAACCTCAAGCAGTTCCTCGACGCGTTCCTGCGCCATCGCCGCGAGATCGTGACGCGGCGTACCGTGTTCGAGCTGAGGAAGGCGCGCGAGCGCGGACACGTCCTCGAAGGCCTGGCGGTGGCGCTTTCCAACGTGGACGATGTGATCGCGCTGATCAAGGGCGCTGCCACACCGGCCGACGCGAAGCGCGAGCTCATGGCGCGCTTCTGGCATTCCAAGATTGTGGAGGCGCTGCTCGCGCGCAGCGGCGGCGAGTCCTCGCGCCCGGAAGGGCTCGCGGCCGAGTTCGGGCTGCAGAAGCAGGGCTACCGCCTCTCCGATGTCCAGGCGCAGCGCATTCTCGAGATGCGGCTGCAGAGCCTGACCGCGCTCGAGCAGGACAAGATCACCGCCGAGTACAAGGAGACCATGGACAAAATCGTGGATCTCATCGACGTGCTCGCCAAGCCCGCCCGCGTGACTCAGATCATCTCCCGGGAGCTCGCCGAGGTGAAGGAGCGCTACGGCGACGAGCGCAAGAGCGAGATCGTCACCATGACCCAGGAGCTCTCCACTGAGGATCTGATCGCGTCCGAGGACGTGGTAGTGACGCTCTCGCACGGCGGCTACATGAAATGCCAGCCGGTCGCGGATTATCGCGCCCAGAAGCGGGGCGGGCGGGGCCGGCAGGCGACTTCGACCAAAGAGGATGACTTCGTCGAGAAGCTCTTCATCGCAAACACCCACGATCACATCCTGTGCTTCTCCAATCGCGGGCGCGTCTACTGGCTCAAGGTCTACGACGTGCCGCAGGGAAGCCGCGCCTCGCGCGGCAAGCCGATCGTGAATCTGGTGCCGCTGATGGAGCACGAGAAGATCACCGCCGTGCTGCCGGTCAAGGAGTTCGACGAGAATCATTTCGTGTTCATGGCGACCGCGCTGGGAACGGTCAAGAAGACCGCGCTCTCGGCGTTTTCACGGCCGATGGCTAAAGGCATCATCGCAGTCAGCCTCGACGACGGCGATCACCTGATCGGGGTGGCGTTGACCGACGGCAAGCAGGACGCGATGCTCTTCTCCGACGCCGGCAAGGCCGTGCGCTTCGCCGAGGACGAGGTGCGTCCGATGGGGCGCACCGCGGCCGGCGTGCGCGGCATGAAGCTGCAGAAAGGCCAGAGCGTGGTATCGCTGCTGACCGCGAGCGACGAAAGCCTCTCGGTGCTCACGGCGACGGAGAACGGCTACGGCAAACGCACGCCGGTGCCGGAATACACGCGGCACGGGCGCGGCACGCAGGGCATCATCGCGATCGACTGCAGCGAGCGTAACGGCAAGCTGATCGGCGCCCAGCTGGTGGGGGCGGAGGACGAGATGATGCTGATCACGACCGGCGGCGTGCTGATCCGCACGCGGGTCGCGGAGGTGCGCGAGCAGGGCCGCTCCACGCAGGGAGTGCGCCTCATCAATCTCGTCGATGAGGGCGAGAAGCTCGCCGGCCTGGAGAAGATCGTCGAGCCGGAAAACGGAGAGGAGTGAGATGGCGCGGGTATTCAACTTCGGGGCCGGGCCGGCGACGCTGCCGGAGCCGGTGTTGCGGCAGGCAGCGGAAGAAATGCTCGACTGGCACGGCAGCGGCATGTCGGTGATGGAAATGAGCCACCGCGGCAAGATTTTCATCGGCATCCATGCCCAGGCCGAGGCGGACCTGCGCGAGTTGCTCGCGATCCCGAAGAACTACAAAGTGCTGTTCATGCACGGCGGCGGCGCTGGCCAGTTCGCGATCGTCCCCATGAACCTGCTGCGGGGAAAGGCGGTTGCAAGCTACGTCAACACCGGACACTGGTCGACGCGGGCGATCACCGAAGCCAAGCGCTACTGCAGGGTGGATATCGCCGCGAGCTCGGAGGATGCCAACTTCACCTACGCGCCGAAGCAGGAAAAGTGGAAGATCGGCCGCGACGCCGCGTACGTCCACTACTGCCCGAACGAGACGATCGGAGGGGTGGAGTTTCACTGGGTCCCGCGGACGGACGGAGTTCCGCTGGTTGCCGATGCATCCTCGACCATCCTGTCGCGGCCGCTCGATGTCAGCCGTTTCGGACTGATCTACGCCGGCGCGCAGAAGAATGTGGGCCCCGCGGGGCTCGCCATCGTGATCGTCCGGGAGGACCTTATCGGGCAGGCGGCCCCCGGCACGCCCGCCATATTCGACTATAAGGTCCAGGCCCAGGCGGACTCCATGCACAACACGCCGCCCACCTACGCGATTTACCTCGCGGGGCTGGTGTTCCAGTGGCTCAAGAAACTGGGTGGGCTTGCCCGCATGGAGGAAATCAACATCGCCAAGGCGAAGCTCGTCTACGACTATCTGGATCAGACCGAGTTCTATCACTCGCCGGTTGCGCGGGAGGACCGCTCGCGCATGAACGTCACCTTCCGGCTGCGCAACGACAAGCTCGACGAGGAATTCCTCAAGCATGCCAGGGCTCAGGGGCTCGCCGAGCTGAAAGGCCACCGCGCGGTCGGCGGCATGCGCGCATCGATCTACAACGCCATGCCGATCGAGGGCGTCCAGGCGCTGGTGGGCTTCATGCGCGAATTCGAGCGGACTCATGGCTAAGCAATACCGGATACTGACGCTTAACTCGATCTCGGGCGTCGGGCTGAAGCGCTTCCCGGCCGCCCACTACGTCGTGGGCGCGAACGTCGAGGACCCGGACGCGATCCTGGTGCGCTCGCAAGATATGCATGCCATGCAGATTGCGGAGCCGGTGCGGGCGATCGGGCGCGCCGGTGCGGGCGTCAACAACATCCCCGTGGAGAAGATGAGCCTGCGCGGAGCGCCGGTATTCAACGCGCCGGGAGCGAACGCCAACGCCGTGAAGGAGCTGGTCATCGCCGGGTTGCTGATCGCGTCGCGCAACCTGGTGCCTGCGCTCAATTTCGTGCAGGGCCTGACAGGCGACGACAAGACGCTGCACCGGCTGGTCGAGGACGGCAAGAAGCAATTCGCGGGCATCGAGTTGCCGCGGCACACGCTGGGCGTGATCGGGCTCGGCCGAATCGGGAGCCTCGTTGCCGACGCGGCGATCAAGCTCGGTATGAACGTGCTGGGCTACGACCCGGAAATCACTGTCGACGCGGCGTGGAGCCTGCCCTCGCAGGTGAAGAAAGCCCACAGCATCGAGGAGGTGCTGAAGGCGTCCGATTTCGTGACGGTGCACGTGCCCCTCGCAAGGGAAACCCGCGACATGATCGACGCGGGCCGCATCAAGCAGATGAAGCACGGCGCGATTCTCCTCAACTTCGCGCGCGAGGGCATCGTGGACAATGACGCGGTGGTGGCCGCGCTCGAGGAAAAGCGCCTGCGCTGCTACGTCTGCGATTTCCCGGCGCGCAGCCTCGCCGGGCGACCTGATGTGATCACGCTGCCGCACCTCGGCGCCTCCACCCGCGAGGCGGAGGACAACTGCGCCGTGATGGTCGTCGACCAGGTGCGGGATTTTCTCGAGAACGGTAACATCGTGAACGCGGTGAATTTTCCGGACGTGGTGATGGCGCGGGAGGCGCCGTTCCGTGTCGGCATCGCCAACGCCAACGTGCCGAACATGGTCGGCCAGATCTCGACGGCGATGGCGAAGGCCGGGCTCAACATCCACAATATGATCAACAAGTCGAAGGGCGAGATGGCGTACACGCTGGTCGACGTAGACACCAAGGTGCCGGCCAAGGCAATCGAGCAGATCCGCCGTATCGAGGGCGTGCTGGCGGTGCGCTACCTGCCCGTCGAGCAGTAAGAACCTGAATGAACGCGCCCGTTGCCCTTCGACAGGCCGAGGGCGAACGGATCAATACCGGTTGCCGTTGACGCATGAGTGATTCCCTTAAACAGCTCCGTGGCAGGATCGACGCGCTCGACCGGCGGCTGGTGAAGCTGCTCTCGGCGCGCGCGCGGCTTGCGCAACGCATCGGCCGGCTTAAGGAAGGCGCGGCCTACCGTCCCGAGCGCGAAGCCCAGGTGCTGCGCGGTATCGTTGCGGAAAACCGTGGGCCGCTGCCCGATGGCGCGCTGGCGCGCCTGTTCACGGAGATCATGTCCGCGTGCCGCGCTCTCGAGGATTCGATGACGGCCGCTTACCTCGGGCCGGAGGGCACCTTCAGCCAGGAGGCGGCGGCCAAGCACTTCGGCGGGCACGCGACGCTCGCACCGTGCGGCTCGATCGACGAGGTATTCCGCCGTGTCGAGACCGGCGGTGTCGGCTATGGCGTCGTGCCGGTTGAGAACTCGACCGAGGGCGCCATCGGCCGCACGCTCGATCTGCTGCTCGCGACGCCGGCGCGGGTCTGCGGCGAGGTCATGCTGCCGATCCGGCAGTGCCTGATGGCGCGGGGCGGCAGGCTTGACGATATCCGCAAGGTCTACTCGCACGCCCAGAGCCTGTCCCAGTGCCAGCAGTGGCTCGCGCGCAGCCTGCCGCGGGCGGGGCGCATCGCCGTCGTCAGCAATGCCGAGGCGGCGCGGCTCGCCGCGCGCGAGCGGGGCGCGGCGGCGATCGGCCCCCGCAGCGCGGCGGCGCTTTACGGATTGAAGCTTCTCGCGCGCAACATCGAGGACGAGGCGAAGAACACCACGCGCTTCCTCGTGATCGCCGAGCACGATGCAGCGCCTTCGGGGCGCGACAAGACTTCGCTCGTGATGTCCACGCGCAACGTCCCCGGGGCGATGCACGAGCTGCTGACGCCGCTTGCGGTCAACCAGGTGAGCATGACCAGGCTCGAATCACGCCCCTCGCGCGCGGGCCTATGGGAGTACGTGTTCTACGTCGATGTCGAAGGACACCAGCAGGATCCAAACGTGGCGCGCGCCCTCGCGGAGCTGAAGCACAAGGCGTCGTTCCTGAAGATCCTCGGCTCCTACCCCGCCGCGGCGGCGTGATGGACATTTGCGACCTCGCCCCCGGCTACGTCCGCGCCATCGCGCCGTATCAGCCCGGGAAGCCGATCTCGGAGCTCGCGCGCGAGATGGGGATCGACGAGGCGGGCATCGTCAAGCTCGCCTCCAACGAGAACCCCCGCGGCGTGAGCCCACTCGCGCGGCGCGCGATCGAGGCAGCGCTTCCCGAACTCGCACGCTATCCCGATGGCAACGGCTTCGAGCTTAAGCAGGCGCTTGGCCGCCGCCTCGGCATTCCCCAGGAGCGTATCGTGCTCGGAAACGGCTCGAACGACGTGCTGGAGATGGCGGCGCGCGCGTTCCTCGCGCCGGGCCTCGCCGCGATCTATTCCCAGCACGCGTTCGCGGTATATCCGCTGGCGGTGCAGGCGGCCGGCGCCACCGGCATCGAGGTGCCGGCGCGGGATTATGGTCACGATCTCGCCGCGATGCGGCGCGCGGTTACTCCGGGAACCCGCCTCGTTTTCATCGCCAATCCCAACAATCCCACGGGGACCCTGGTCCCGGCGCGAGAGCTGGAGCATTTCATCGCCGGTCTGCCGCGCGAGCTGCTG
>DATICE010000062.1:0-36180 GCA_035456985.1 Burkholderiales bacterium
CGTCGGCGTCCAGTCCTCCGCCTTCCCCGCGATGCAGCGATCCTTTGCCGGCGGGCATCTCGTCTCCGGATCCTCCGGATCGACCATCGCCGACGGGATCGCGATCAGCAAGCCGGGCAAGCACCCCTACGAGATCATCCGACGGCACGTGGACGATATCGTGCTGGTGGACGAGGAGTCGATCGCCTCGGCCGTCATGAGCCTGATGGAGTGGGACCACATGCTCGCCGAAGGCGCCGGCGCGGCGCCGGTGGCGGCGCTGCTTCAGCTCGACGACCGGCGCCTGGCGGCCGTGAAGGGACGCTCCGTCGCCTGCGTCGTCTCGGGCGGCAATATCGACGTCAACCTGCTCCGGCGGATCATTCCGAACGGCCTCAAGCATTCGGGCCGCCTCTTCCGCATCGCCGTCCGCATCCAGGACCGCCCGGGGCGGCTGGCGGAGCTGCTCAATCTCGTCGGGCAGGCCGGCGCCAATCTCCTGGAGGTCCAGCACAACCGCCTCAGCGGGACGCTGTCCTACCAGGACGTGGACGTCCAGCTCGACCTCGAGACGCTCGACGCCGGCCACCAGCAGGCGATCCTGGACGCGCTCGGCCGCGCCCGGTTCCGGGTGACGCGGCTCGACTGACGCGCGATGGGCGACGCGGCATTCACGCCGCGGCACGATCAGGCGAAGCCGGCGATAACGCTGCTCTTTGCTCGCTCATTCGCCGGCCTTCTTGATCTCGAGCGTCCCGCCTCGCACATGCAGGTCGCGCTGCGGGAACGGGATTTCGATGCCGTGCTCGCGGAACTTGTCGTAGATCGCGAAGTTGAGCGCGCTGGTCAGCCGGCCCTTGCGGTTGACCGCCTCCGTGGTCCAGGCGCGCAGCTCGAGGTTGAGCGAGCTGTCGCCGAATTCGAGGAAGCGCACCGCGGGCGGCGGGTCGTCGAGCACGTCCTTCTCCGCCTTGGCCACCTCGAGCAGCAGCTGCTCGACCTTGCGCACGTCGGTGCCGTAGGCGACGCCGACTGGGATGCGGAAGCGCACCGAGGCGTCGTTGTACTGCCAGTTCACGACGCTCTCGGTGATGAACTTGGAGTTGGGCACGATGATCGTGATATTGTCGTTGGTCAGCACCTTCGTGCTGCGCGCCCCGATATCGACCACGTCGCCCTCGACCTGGTCGACCACGATCCGGTCGCCGATCTTGATCGGCCGCTCGAACATGATGATCAGCCCGCTGATGAAGTTGCTGACCACGTTCTGCAGGCCGAATCCCACGCCGATGCCCACGGCGCCGGCGAGCACGTTGAGCGTGGTCAGGTCGATGCCCGCGGTCTGCAGGATGATGAGCAGGCCGAGCAGCAGCAGCAGGTAGCGCGTGACCGCCGCCACCGCATCGCGCGCGCCCCGGTCGAGCTTGGTGCGGTTGAGCGCCTTCTGCGCCATCCAGGTGCGCACCTTGCCGGCGGCGTAGAAGAGCAGGACGACGAGGACGATGACGTAGACGAGCGACCACAGCGTGAACGCGCCGCCGCCCAGCTCGAAGATCGGCACCTCGAGAAGACTGCGGACTTTCTCGAGCCAGACCTTCAGTTCCTGCATTTGCGACGCCTCCCTGGATCAGGGTAGCGGAATGGGCTCGCGATTGTCGAGCCCCCGCCCCCGGCAGCTGAGCAGGATCAATCTCGGCCGGCGGCGGCGCGCCGGCGCAGCCAGCGGCGGAGCCACACCGCCGCGGCGACAACGGCCGCCACGACGCCGGCGAGAATCGCGAAGCTCTCCCAATCGGGATTGCGGAATGCCGCGGCAATACGGTCGATGAAGATCGCCGTTGCGAGGATTCCCGGCGCCATGCCGAGCAGCGTACCCAGCAGGAAGTCGCGCAGCCGGATGTGCGTGGCGCCGGCAACCAGGTTCACGACGGTGAACGGCGCCACCGGAACGACGCGCACCGCGATCATGGTGAGCAGACCGCGCCGCCCGAGCCGCCGGCTCAGCCGGTTGAGGCTCGAGCCGGAAAGGCTGCGCACCGCGTTGCGCCCGATCAGCCGGCCGAGGCCGAACGCGGTCGCCGCGCTCAGAGTGGATCCGCCGAGAGCGTAGGCGAGCCCGAACCAGGGGCCGAACACGAGCACCGTCGCCGCCACCAGCACGGTCACCGGCACGACCAGCAGGCCCGCCACGACGTAGGTGCCCAGCACCCACAGCGGCGCCATGTGATCTTGCTCGAGCGCGGCGGCGGCGCTCGCCAGTGATTCGATATCAAACCACTCGCCGAGCGCCGTCCAGCGCCAAGCCGCTGCAAGACCGAGAAGCACGGCAAGGAGGGCACCGACGGCGAGCAGGCGGGCCCCCGCTGAATCGGGCCTTTCGTGCGGCACCAGCTCGCGAACGATCCGCTCCGGCTCGACCGGCCGCTCCGGGTCGAGAACATCGCCTTCGGGTGCCCATTCGTCGATATCCTCGGACACCTCGGGCTCGAGCTCCTTCAACGTGCGGCCCTCGCCGCGCAGCGCGTCGATCGCGGCCAGCATCGCGCCGCCTTCCCGCTCCCGGTCGGCGACGGCCTCCGCCTTGACGCCGAGATGCTCGGCAAGGAGCCGGTGGCGCAGCGCCCGGATCGCCCGGCGCACGCGCTCGTCGCCGGCCGCCTCGATCGCGAGATTGCATTCCGTGTCGAGCCCCAACGAGCGGTTGGTGAGATTGGCCGAGCCAACCGTCAGCAGCATATCGTCCGCGATGAGGAGCTTCGAGTGCACGTTCAGGAAGCCGTCGCCGAGGCCGGGCAGATGGGGGTAGTAGCTGCGGTAGCGGCCGTCCGAATCGGCGCGCCTGAGCGCGCGATGCAAGCGCGCGCGCTGCACCCCGATCGTGATCTCCTCGAGCCATCCCTCGTCCCGGCACCGGGAGACCAGCGCGACCTCCGGGCCGTCCGGTTCGCGCAGCCGCCGGGCGAGCGCCTGGGCGATCAAATCCGCGCTGAAGTACTGGTTCTCGAGGTAGAGCGCGCGCCGGGCCGCGCCGATCGCGTCAAGATACAGCTGCTTGATCTCCCCGACTTCGGGATTACCGTTGTAGGCCGGCTCGGTGCGCGAAATGGCGACATCGATGCCGGTGAGCTCGGGCTCGAGCTCCGGCGGCCACGGATCGCTTCCGGCGGCGTCTCCCGCCGGCAGCTCGCGCCCCGTCGCACGCCGCCAGCGTTCACGCGCGAGCCTGCCCAGCGCCGCCGCGGCTTCTCCGTCTACCACCGCCTGCAGGTCGTGGAACGGTGGACACAGCCCGCCACCGGGATGCCTGCGTCGCGGATCGTCGAGTCGGTGCTCGGGCGTATCCCACCGGCCGTGGGTCAGGTCGAGACCGCCGACGAATGCCACGGCGTCGTCGATCACCACGACCTTCTGATGATGCGACGCGCCGACCGGATGCGCGTCGTCGAGACGGTACTGGAGGCGCCGGTGCGTGCGCCAGCCGTGCCGGTAGACCGGCAGGAGCTCGCGGTCCGCCGCAAAGAGCATCGCGAAATCCCAGTTGAGCAGGTGGATCCGCAGCCCACGCGTGCGCCGGGTCAGGGCATGGAGGAACTCGCCGAGCGCGTCGGGCAGACCGTCGCCCGCCCCGCCGGGAACGAGCCGCATCCGGCCGTCGATATCCCAGGAAAGCACCAGGATCGAGCGGCGCGCGCGGACGGCGGCTGCGCGGAACGCCGCGAAGTAATCCGCGCCGTCGACCAGGAATGCAACGCGCTCCGCTCGCGCGCGGCGCCAGCAGTTGCGCCCCGGCCGCAAGATCGGGTCGGTCGCCGGGTCCCGCGTCACGCTGTCACGCTCGTGCGCCGTCACTGGCGACCGCGCAGGGCGCCGTGCGCCCGACGTCTTGCGAAACGCCGCGACCACGTAGCCAAGCGGAAAGAACGCGCCGAAATCCGACGCGAAACGCTCCATTACCCGCGCCACCGCCTTGTTCTTGCCTCACTTTCGCTTTGCCAACCGCGCCTCCCCGCTGATTCCACCCTGCGCCCGCCGCAGCGCCACATGGCCGCGCGCGTGCGTTGCGCACATCCTATTTTGTCTCCGTGCCGCCAGCAAAGTTTCCCGGGGCGCCGACGGGTGGCATCAGCTCGCCCCGCGAGCTCGCACCGTACTATAGGCAAGCCGGAGCGGTAATGGTTTTCCTATCCCTTTGAGTAGTCCGCTTCGGCGCGGTCACGGCGTGAGCGCGCGTCGTGAGCAGGAGTTGCATTAGAGTGTCGCTTCTTGACTAGCGATGCGCAGTTGGGAAAGGAGATATCCCTGAGCTGGACACTTCTATATGGATGAATTCCCGAAACCTTACCGCGCGCCGTGGTGGCTCCCCGGCGGGAACGCGCAGACGGTCTATGCCGCGCTCGCCACGCCGTGGCCGCGCGTCGCCTACCACCGCGAGCGCTGGGACACGCCGGACGGGGACTTCATCGACCTCGACTGGATCGACCCGCCGTCGCTCGCCACTCATCACTCATCACTCGGGGATCCGCCTCTGGTGGTGCTGTTCCACGGGCTGGAGGGCAGCTCGCGCAGCCATTACGCCCTGGCGCTGATGGCGGCGGTGCGGGACAGGGGCTGGCGCGGGGTGGTCGTGCACTTTCGCGGCTGCGGCGGTGAGTTGAACCGCCTGCCCCGAGCTTATCACTCCGGAGACAGCGCCGAGGTCGACTGGATTCTAAGGCGGCTGCGGCCGCGGAACCCCCGGCTCTTTGCAGTCGGCGTCTCGCTCGGCGGCAATGCGCTGCTCAAATGGCTCGGCGAGACCGGGGCCTCGGCGGCCGCGGTCCTCGATGGAGCCGCGGCCGTTTCGGCGCCAGTCGACCTGATGGCGGCCGGGGATGCCCTCGACCGTGGCTTCAACCTGGTCTACGTGCGCCATTTTCTTTCAAGCATGAAGCGCAAGTCGCTCGCGAAGCTCGCGCGCTACCCGGGACTGTTTGACGCGGCGCGCGTGCGCGCGGCTGGCACCTTGCGCGAGTTCGACGATATCGTTACGGCGCCGCTGCACGGGTTCAGGAACACCGACGACTACTGGACGCGCGCGAGCGCAAAGCCGTGGCTGCGGACGATCGAGGTGCCGGCGCTGGTCCTGAACGCGCGCAACGATCCGTTCCTGCCCGCGAGCGCGCTTCCCGCGCCGCACGATGCGGCGCCCTCTGTCCTGCTCGAGCAGCCGCCGGACGGCGGCCACGCCGGCTTCGTCAGTGGGCGCTTTCCAGGCGATCTCGGCTGGCTGCCGGCGCGCGTGCTAGGGTTCTTCGGGGTCTGATCCCCAAGATTCATCTAGCCGCGCAGCGCTTTCATGACCTTTTCGTCTTCGAGCGCCTGCTCCGGCTTGCCGTGGAAGATGATCTCACCGCGATCGATTGCATACAGCCGGTCCGCGATGCGCGCCGCATTGATGAGGTTCGACTCGGCAATCAGGAGCGAGATGCCGAGGTCCTCGATCTTGAGCACCGCTTCGCGAAAGCGCTTGACCACGATCGGCGCGAGCCCCTCGAACGCCTCGTCGAGGAGCAACAGCGTCGGGGCGAGCGCCATCCCGCGGGCGATGGCGACCATCTTGCGCTGCCCGCCGCTCAGGTTCATGCCTTGGCGGCGCATCAGATCGCGCACTTCCGGGAATACCGAGAGCACGCGCTCCTCGATGTCCCCGCCGGCGACCGCCTCCAGCCGGCGGTGCGCTTTTGCCGACATCCAGCGGCTGATCATCATGTTTTCCGCGACCGTGAGCTCGGGGAAGATCTCGCACCCTTCGGGTGCGTATCCCATGCCGCGTAGCGCCCGCTGGTGCACCGGCAGGGAAGCCACTTCTTCGCCGTGAAACAGGATCTGCCCGGAGGTGAGCGGCAGAAAGCCCATGATGGACTCCATGGTCGTCGTCTTTCCGGCGCCGTTGCGGCCGACCAGGCATACGACTTCGTGTTCGTGAACGCTCAACGAGACCCCGTGCAGCACATGTGCCGGACCGCGGGAAACGTGAATGTTCTTCACCTCGAGCATGGAGGCATCACCTAGCGGCGGATTCAAGCGGCAACGTCGGTCCCGAGAAGATATGTCGCCACATCCTGGTTACGCCGGATGTCTTCCGGCGGGCCGTCGGCGAGGAATCTGCCCTCGTGCATGACGACAACGCGGTCGGAGTATTTGAATACCACGTCCATGTCGTGCTCGATGACAACCGCCGTGATCTTGCCGCCGCGCACGACCGCGGACACCGTGTCCATGATCTGCGCCTTTTCGCGCGTGCTGACGCCGCTGGTCGGCTCGTCGAGAAACAGCAGCTTCGGGCGCAGCGCGTATGCGACCGCAACATCGAGGAGCTTGCGCTCGCCCTGTGCGAGTCCGCCCGCGAGCGCCTGCGCCTTGACCCCGAGGCCGAACTGCGCAAGCAGATCCAGCGCTTCCGCCGTCACTGCGACGTCCCTCTCCGCAAGCGCGAAGATCCGCTTGGTCTTGCCTTCACGCGCGAAGATGGCGAGCGCCACGTTGTCGAGCACCGTCAGTTCATCGAATAGGTTGACGAGCTGGAAGCTCCGCGCGATTCCCGCCCGGATCCGGTCGTCCACAGGGGAATAGGTGATATCGCGCTCCCCGATGAAGATCCTGCCGCTGTCGGGAAATAGGAACGCGCTGATCAGGTTGACGAGCGTGGTCTTGCCGGCGCCGTTAGTTCCGACGAGCGATAGGAACTCGCCTTCATTGACCCTGAAGTCCACTCCGTCCACCGCGCGCGTGTCGCCGAAGTGCTTGCTGAGCCTTTCGGTTCGCAACAGGCTCATGACGATACCGCCTGCCTGGGCTTCAGGCGCGAGGTGAGCCGCATCGCCGTTCCCACGATCCCCGCGGGCAGGAACGTGACCAGCACGATCAGAATCACCCCGAGCGTGAGCTGCCAGTACTCGGTGAGGGCCACCGCGTAGACCTCGAGGTAGTTGAAGACAACCGCGCCGACGATGGGGCCGGAGAAGTTCCGGAATCCTCCCAGCACGGCGAAAAATACGATCTTGCCGGACTGCGGCCAGTAGAGCACATCGGGCGTGACGAGCCCGTTCAACGGCACCCAGAGCGCGCCCGCGAGGCCGGTGAAGATCCCCGACACGAGGAACGCCAGCCAGCGATAGCGCCAGATCCGCACCCCGAGAAAGCGCGCCCGGGTCTCGTTGTCGCGGATCGCCTGCAGTGTCTTGCCGAACGGGGAGTGAACGATGAGCCACATCAACACTGCGCACAGGGCGAAGATGACGAGCACGTAGTAATAATAGGACGTGATGAACTTGGGAAAGGCGTCCGCGCCCGGGAAGCTCACGAGCCCGCCCAGCAACGTCACCTTCGCGAACGGAACCCGGATGCCGTCGGTGCCGCCGGTGATCCAGAAGAACTTGTAGGCGAGCGTCCACAACACCTGCGACAGCGCGAGCGTCAGGATGGCGAAAAAAATTCGGGTGTGGCGCACGCAAATGACCCCGAAGAGCGCAGCAATTACGGCCGAGAACGCGACCCCGCCGAGGAGAAAAAGCTCCATCGAAGCGATGTCCAGATAGCGCATCATGAACGCAACAGCGTAGGCGCCCGCGCCCAGGAAGGCGGAATGCCCGAACGAAAGCAGTCCCGAATAGCCGAGCAGGAGATTGAATCCCAGTGCGGCGATTGCAAGGGTAAGGCCGTAGGTGAGGAGCTGCGTCTGATAGGTGCCCGCGAAGGCCGGGACCAGCAGCAGGACGATAAATACCACGCCTGCGATCGTTGCCCGGCGGCCGGTCGAAAGCGACTGCGGCGCGATCACGATTTCCTCCCGAAGAGACCGGTCGGGCGGATGAGGAGCACGATCGCGGCGATGAGATACAGCGCCGCGAGCTCGATCTCCTCCCAGAACTGGATCGTGACCGTTCGGAGCGCGCTTACGATAATCGCACCGACGAGTGCGCCCTCGAGGCTGCCCAGGCCGCCGATCACCACCACGACAAACGCCATGACGAGTACCTCAACACCCATGCCGAGGACAGCCGCCTGGCTCGGAACGACGATGGCGCCGGCCAACCCGGCCATGAAGCAGCCGAGTCCGAATGCGAGGACGTAGATCCGACCGACGTCGATGCCCAGCGCCGCCGCCATGCGCCGGTCCTGCGCGGTCGCGCGCAGCAGCACACCGAACCGGGTGCGGTACACGAATGCCCACAAGGCAAGCGCTGCGACGGCTCCGACACCGATCATCGCCAGGTTGTACACGGGGTAGGGAAGCCCTCCGATCTCAATCAGCCCGAGCGAATCGACAAGCCTGCCGGCCGTGAGCGGGGCTCCGCCCCACACTGCCCGGATGACATCCTCGAGGACCAGCAGGAGACCGAAGGTTACGAGCAGCTGGTATTCCTCCGGCCTGCGGTAGAACGGCCGTATCAGCGTGGGCTCGATCACGAGCCCGACGAGCCCGACCGCCATCGCGCCCAGAAGGAGAAACAGGAAGAGGGCCGGCGTCGGGAGCGCGGCGGATGCGGCCACCACCGACCAGGCGGTGACGTAGGCGCCGAGCGCGTAGAAGCTGCCGTGCGCCATGTTGACGATGCCCATCACCCCGAAAATGAGGCTGAGGCCGGCCGCGATCAGGAACAGCACCGCGGCATAGAAGAGTGAATTCAGGACCTGGAGCGCAACGATTTCCATCGTGTTGTCTTAGTGATTCCCCCCGTCCCGGCGCTCCCGCATCGCGCTCGGTGGCGCCGACCGCGATCGATTGATCGCGGTCGCAACAGCGTTGTCTTGTCTGGCTGGCGCGTGTCGCCGGAGCGGTCCGGCCTTGTGTGGGCAGAACCGCCCCGGATACGCGTCCCGGGCCAGTGCGCTACGCCTTCGCCGTCGGCCAGGTCTTCTTGATCCAGTCCGCTGCCGCAGTGGACTCGTTATGCCCCTTGCCCGGCTTCGGCCAGTTGGGCGGTGCGGTGATGTTGCGAATCGGGATCGACACGATGCTCTTCGGGTCCCAGACCGGGAAATCGTAACCCGGCAGGTTCTTGGAGAGCCCCGTCACCGCGTCCTTGTAGCCCTGGTGATTGTCCGGACGGATATAGAGGTAGCCGCCGGGCGAATCGAACCCGGCGCCCTCGAGCATGGCGATGATGGCATCGTCGCTCGGCCAGCCGCCCACCAACTGGTTCGCTTTTTCAATTGCCTGCTTGTAGAGGTAGAGCGCGGTGTAAGCGCCATCGGACTCGAAGCTCGGGTACTCCTTGAAGCGCTTGTAGTAGCGCTCGACGAAGGCCTTGTTGATCGGCCAGCGCTCGGCCGACGGATACAGGAAATGATAATTCGCATGTACCCCGGCGAGCACGCCGTCAGGATGGTCCTTGCCGATCGCGTGCGGGTAGCCGCCGAAGGCGAGCGTGGTCGCAACCTTCATCTTGTCGAACAGCCCGTAGCGCAGCGCCTGCTTGTAGAACGCAACGTAGTCGCCGCCCCATACCCCGACAAACAGAAGATCCGGTTTGGCGGAGAGGATCTTCGTGATGTGGGAGGTGAAATCGGTCGTACCGAGCTTCGGCCAGGACTCGGAAACGACCTCGGTTCCGGGCACGATCTTGCCGAACGCGAGCGTGGCGTGCTCGAAGACGTTGCGCCCATAGCTGTAATCGGGCTGCAGGGAGGCAAGGCGCCGCGCCTTCGGCCAGTGCGTTGCAGCACCGATCGCGGCGGTGACGCCGTCCGCGGACTGGATGTTGGTCACCCGGAACGTGTACTTGGGGTTCGGCACCGCCTTGTCGAACAGGAAGTCGGTGCAGCCGTCGTTAAAAAGCGTCAGCACCTTGAGCTCCTCTGCGACCGGCCCGAGCGCCGGCGTATTGCCGCTCGAGATGACGCCGGTGAAGAGCTCGATCTTCTCTGCGAGCTTCATGCGCCGCAGCTCCTTCACATTGGCGTCGGTGCCGGCGGCTTCATCGGCGAAGAGCGTCTCGATCTTGCGCTTGCCGAGCAACCCGCCCTCGGCGTTGATTTCCTCCTCGGCGAGGATATGACCGCGCTGACCCGGGCCGCCCAGAAGCGCCGCC
Source organism: Burkholderiales bacterium (assembly GCA_035456985.1). Lineage (GTDB taxonomy): Bacteria > Pseudomonadota > Gammaproteobacteria > Burkholderiales > SG8-41 > SG8-41. Next base: position 10,053 of record DATICE010000062.1, read on the forward strand.
GGCCCGGTGAGAAACGTGATGTGACCAACCTTGACCGGCGTGCTGGGAATGTTGCCCTTGGGTTTCATCGCCGCATGCGCGGCGCCCGGTACGGCCAGGTAGGCTCCGGTTCCGGCCGCCGCGGCGCCGAGGCCTGCAGCGCCCAGCGTCGCACCGAACTGTTTGAGAAACGAGCGGCGTTCCTGCAACTGTTCCTTGTCCATGATTCCCCTCCTTCTGGTCAGTGTTCCCACGGCACGATCTTGATCGGCGTGTTGGCAACATTCTCCTCTAGCACTGCAGCGAGCACAAGCCGGCCGCTGCCCCTGCCGGCCCGCTTCTCCGGACGTGCGAACTCCAGGCGGCACCTTCCGGTGGCGTCCGCGCGCGCCGAGCCCGCGGCCGCGATAGCGCCATCCGGGCCGACGAGCAGGTAGCGGCAGGCGAGTCCCAGTGGCTGCTCCCGGGTCGTACGCCGCTCGGCAAGCCGCTTCGCGACCGGACCGCGCACGATCTTCACCTCGCGCCCCTCGCGCTCCAGCCACTCGATCTCGGTATGAACCTGCGCGCCGTATTCGCGCTGCTCGACCCGCGTCACATGAGCTTTGAGCGGCGCGGCGTAGGCATCGAAGCTGCCCAAGCCTTTCGGATAGCTCGGATCGCGGAAGGCGGTGAGTACCGCCCTGGCCCCGTCCCAACGGCTCAGCACGTAAGGGCCGTTGGTCACTAGCCAATGCCCGTGCGCCGCATGAAACTCGCGCAACCGGCGATAGCGCTGGCGCGCCTCCCCGGCGCCGGCGTGCTTCGCGAGCGCGGCCGGAACGTAAGCGCGCTCCTCGAGCTCGCGAGCCAGTTCCGCGAGCCGGCCCACGATCACCGCATCGCGCACCGGATCGAGTTCCGGCACGCCGCGGCGCCCCGCGCCCGCTGCTGAGAAGGCGAAGTGCCCGCGGCGGGCGCCCTCCTCCAGCAGCGCGAGCAGGTGCCAGGGCAGCACCGTCCACGGCGGCGCAACCGTCATCGCGTCGCCCGCGGATCCGGCGTCGAGGTAGACCTCGATCACCGGGATTTTGTAGGTGAGCTTATCTTCACCGAACGCGAGCGTCTCGGTATGCACGCGCAGGAGGCGCACCCCCTTCAAGCGCTCGCGCGCAAAAGCAGTCGCCTGCGCCACGCCCGGATCCAGAGCATCGCCCGCGCCCCACGCGGCGGCGAACGCATAGGCATAAAACAAGTCCGCGACGCTCATGGGCGTGCCGTCGTGGAACGCCGAGTTACGCACGTCATACACGATGCGCGCCGTCGCGGTCCGTCCGCGGCCCGCGCGCGCGAGCCGCCCGCTGCCCGGCTCGGGCACCAGGGCGTCTTCAGGCACCGCCAGCGGCGTGCCCATTTTCGTTTTCGACGCGCTCAGGCGGTTCTCGATCCAGCCTTCCCCGTGCGGCGAGGGCAGGAACGCCGGATCGCCGAGGGCCGACCAGACTAGCCGTCCGAATGCGCCGCCAAAGCCACCGACGACGGGGTTCCACGCGCCCGATGGCACGGCCGGGGTTGCAACATTGAGCCAACCGTTCCAGGGAAAGTCCCGGAGCTTGACGGTGCGAGTGAAAATCCCCGACGCCAGGCCGTCGAGCGCGTCGTGGCCGACGTTCTCCACTCCCTGCGAGTAATCGGTGCCGTAAGGCTCGCTGCGCACGGTGTAGCCGAGCACGACCCGCTCGCAACCGCTCTGCAGCAGCGCAACTAACTCGCGCTCGCGCTCGATTCGTTCCCTGAGGTTCGCGTGCTTGCCGTTCATAAGACGGTGCGCGAGCTCCTCGATCCGCGCGCGGGCGCCCGCATCCCTCACCGCGGGCGCAAGCACGAGATAGGCGTGAAACCAGCCTCGTCTCAGCCACGGCGGCCCGAGCCAGCCGTTGTAGCGCGCGCCCGCCTGGGCCGCGAGTACGGTCGCGTCGACGATCTCGAGCCTGCCGGGCGGCTCCGCGGCCTTCTGCGCCGCGACCGCAACTCGCGCCGCCTCGGCGCGATCGGCGTGGTGCAGGTAATCGGCGTGAAAGGGGGTGACGGGGTACGGGTGCCAGATCTGGCCCTCGGCAAGGGCGTGCTTGAGGCCGCGCACGGCTGCGCAGCGCGCGGAGCGGTCGGCAAACTGCGGCGCGCGGGCATCGAAAGTCACCACGACGTAGCCGCCGAGCGATGCGACGCTGGCCGTCTTTGCCGGAGCGGACTGGGCAGCGAGCTCGCCGCCTGCGTAGGCGTGCAGCGTGGCCTTGGCGAACCGCTGCGCCGCCGCTTTCGCATCGAGCGTTTCGACCGTGATCTCCTGCGGATAAAACGAGGGATAGAAAGGAAACTCGTGGCCGGCATGGGCCACCGCAAAGTAAGCAAAGCCCGCGCCGAATACCAAGGCGGAACGCACACGCAGCCGGCTCGGAAACTCGGGTTTCTCGATCACGCTGGAACGATTCTAGTGGATGACCGTGCTTTTGGCCCGTCAGGCATCGCGTGAGTTGCCACCTCCGCGAGCGCCCGGATCGCCGATCGTATCGCGGCGGCGCGATCCGGCGCCATGCTACGATGAATCAGTGCCCATGCCCTGGATCCGGAGCCCTCGGGAAGCCGCCAGCGGCCCGCGCACACCGGGCGCGTTGCCGATGCTGTCCGTCGCCACCGCGGCAGGGATCGCTCAGCTTCTCGTGCCGCCGGTTCTCCCCGCGTATTCCTTGTTCGTTTTCAGCAATATGCTGGTGTTCGCGATCGCCTGCCTGGCGTTCAATCTTGTTTTCGGCACGGCTGGATCGCTCTCGCCGCGCGCCAGATCACGGTCGGCCAGCCGCGTTGGCTGTTCTCGGCGCAGTTGGTCCTCGCCACCGTGCTGGGCGGAACACGGCAGTTCGCCGGACCCGTGCTCGGGGCATTTGCCTTCGTCGCGCTGGATGAGTACTCGCAGCGGTGGGTGTTCGGCCGCAACGCCGTGATGGGTTTGTTGATCATCATCGTCGTCTTTGCTTTCCCGCGCGGCATCGCGGGCAGCATCGCAGCTCTCGCGAACAAACTGAAACGACGCTTCGTCGAGACCGGTCCGGGCCGGTAGAATGACAGACCGTGTTAACCCGGAAGTCAGCACCCGTGCGCTGGACAGGCGACGTAGTGCGGGGAATAACCGCGGCGCTGGCCGCGCATCCCGGCGTCTTCGCATCGGTGACGCTCGGCGTCGCCGCACTCAACGTCCTGGCGCCGGTTGCGATCCTGTCGGCGGTGCGCAAGCCGCTCGACTTCTTCACCTTCAATCCGTGGCTGAAACGCCTTCCCGAATACCTTGCGTCCGGTGACGTGACGATCGGGGAGAAGCTGGGGAAGCTTCCGGGTCTCGCGCTCTTCTGGTTCTCGGCGGGCAGCTCTTACGGCGGCGCCGAGTGGGGTTTTGCGGTGGACGTTGCCGACGTCGGGCGCATTCTCCTCGTCTCCGCGCTGTTCGGGCTGTACTTCGCCCTCTGGCGCCGCCGTCGCAATCTCGTTCTCGGCAGCGCACGCGCCGCCGCGGGGCTGCGCCGTGGCGGTGTCGCCGGCACCGCGCTGACGGTGTTCGGAATCTCCACCGGCGCGTGCAGCGTCACGGGCTGCGGGGCTCCCGTGATACCCGTCGTCGGCCTCGCATTTATCGGTCTATCCAGCGGGACCCTCGCCGTTGTGGGGGAACTGTCGCGAGTAGCGACCGCTTTCGTACTCATCGCCGCTGCGCTGGCGGTCGCCTATCTGGGCTGGATCGTCGGGAAGAACTTGATTGACGAGCGCTGAACCGCCGGGCGCCGAAAGTTGACCAGCATGCCGAATCACGTACCACCGGAAATTTTCAAGGCTTACGACATCCGCGGCATCGTCGGCAAAACGCTGACCGCGGTGATCGTCGAGCAAATCGGCCGGGCGATAGGGTCGGAAGCGCGCAGCCGCGGCCGCACCCAAGTCGTCATCGGCCGCGACGGGCGCCACTCCGGGCCGGAGCTGTCCGCCGCCCTGGCCGCAGGCCTGCAGGCGAGCGGCGTGGACGTGACCGATATCGGCCAGGTCGCAACTCCTCTCCTCTACTTCGCTACCCATCGTCTCGACACGCAGTCCGGCGTGATGGTCACCGGCTCGCACAACCCGCCGGAGTACAACGGCCTCAAGATCGTTGTGGATGGAGAAACGCTTGCCGGAGCGGCGATCCAGGAGCTGCGAGGCCGCATCGAACAGAAAAATCTCGCGCGCGGCGCGGGCACGATGCGCACGCAGGACGTCCGCGAGGACTATCTCCGGCGCATCACATCCGACATCAGGCTCGCGCGGCCGATGCGGCTCGTGGTGGACTGCGGGAACGGCGTTGCGGGCGCCACCGCTCCCGAGCTCTACCGCCGCCTCGGCTGCGAGGTCGCCGAGCTTTATTGCGACGTGGACGGCAGCTTTCCCAACCACCATCCGGACCCGTCGCACCCGGAAAACCTCGCCGATGTGCAGCGCGCGCTCGCCCGGGGCGAGGGCGAGCTCGGCTTTGCCTTCGACGGCGACGGCGACCGGTTGGGAGTGGTTACCCGGAGCGGGCGCATCATCTACCCCGATCGCCAACTTATGTTGTTCGCCGCCGACGTGCTCAAGCGCCATCCGGGCGCAGAGGTCATCTTCGACGTCAAGTCCACGCGCAACTTGTTCGAGTGGATCCGGAAACACGGCGGCAAGCCGGTGATGTGGAAAACCGGGCATTCCTTCATCAAGCAGAAGCTGAGGGAGACCGGCGCGCCGCTCGCCGGCGAGATGAGCGGGCACGTCTTCTTCAAGGATCGCTGGTACGGGTTCGATGACGCGCTCTACGCGGGCGCGCGGCTGCTGGAAATCCTCTCACGCGAGCGCGACCCGGGCGCGGTGCTCGAGGGGCTCCCCGACGCGGTGAACACGCCCGAGCTGCATCTCAAGCTCGCCGAGGGCGAGAATTACACCCTGATGGAAAAACTCAAGGGCAGCGCCCGCTTCGAGGGCGCGCGGGAGGTCGTTACCATCGACGGGCTGCGCGTGGAGTACGCCGACGGCTTCGGCCTCGCGCGGCCTTCCAACACCACGCCCGTCATCGTGCTGCGTTTCGAGGCGGAAAGCGAAGCGGCCCTGAAACGCATTCAGGGCGACTTCCGCCGCGCAATCCTCGCCGTCAAGCCCGGCGCCGCTCTGCCCTTCTAATCAGAGCTTCTGCTCAACCCAGCTGCGCACGGAATCCAGGGCGCCAGACAGCTTTGCGGGCTGGGTACCGCCCGCCTGCGCCATGTCCGGCCTGCCCCCGCCCTTGCCCCCCACCTGCTGGGCAACGAAATTGACCAGCTCGCCGGCCTTGAGCTTCGAGGTCAGGTCGGAGGTGATGCCCGCGATCAGGGATACCTTTCCCTGGTCGGCGGCGCCAAGGACGATCACCGCCGATTTGAGCCGGTCCTTGAGCTTGTCCAGCGCTTCGCGCAGCGCCCTAGCGTCCGCCCCGTCCACGGTGGCCGCGAGCAGACGAATCACAGTCCCATCCTTGCCCTTCACCTCCACCACCTGGTCGGCCAGCTCTTCACCCCGGGAGGAGGCGAGCTTCGATTTCAGCCGCCCCAATTCCTTTTCAAGGCTGCGCACGTTGTCGAGCATCTGCGCGACCTTCTGCGCGACTTCCTGCGGCGGCGTTTTGAGCGCTGCGGCCGCGTCGTTCAACCGCGCCTCCTGCGCCTGAACGTAGGCGAGCGCCCCTTCGCCGGTCGCCGCCTCGATGCGGCGCACGCCGGCGGCGATGCCGCCCTCGGAGATCACCTTGAAGAACCCGATGTCGCCGGTGCGCGCGACGTGCGTGCCGCCGCACAATTCCCGCGACGTTCCGATTTCGAGCACGCGCACTTCGTCGCCGTACTTGTCGCCGAAGAAGGCGAGCGCGCCGGCCTTGAGCGCCGCGTCGTGCTTCATGATGCGCGCGCTCGTCGCGGCATTGGCGAGCACTTCCGCGTTGACGATCGCCTCGACGCGACGGATTTCCTCATCGGTCATCGGCTCGTTGTGCGCAAAATCAAAGCGGGTGCGCGCGGCATCCACCAGCGAGCCTTTCTGCTGCACGTGGGGGCCCAGCACCTCGCGCAGCGCCTTGTGCATGAGATGCGTCGCCGAGTGATTGCGCATCGTGCGCGCGCGGCGAGCGGCATCGACCCCGGCCATGACGCGGTCGCCCACTCGCAGCCGGCCGGTCGTGAGGACGCCCTTGTGCCCGAAGACCGCGGGCTGGATCTTCTGTGTGTCCTCGACGGCGAACGTGCCGGATTTTCCGGCGAGCTCGCCGCTGTCGCCAACCTGGCCGCCTGATTCCGCGTAAAACGGCGTGCGGTCGAGCACCACGATCCCGGCCTCGCCGCCCGGGAGTTCCGGCACCTGCACGCCCTCGCGGTTGTAGAGCGCGACGACCTTCGCCTCCAGTGCGAGCGTGTCGTAGCCGTGGAACTCAGTGGCGGCGCCGCTGTACTCGACCGCCGCCGCCGCCGTGAATTTCGAGGCGGCACGCGCCCGCTCGCGCTGGCGCTCCATCGCCGCCTCGAAACCGGCGTAGTCCACGCGCACTCCGCGCTCGCGCGCGATGTCGGCCGTGAGGTCCACCGGGAAGCCGAACGTATCGTAGAGCTGGAACACTGTCTCGCCGTCGAGCATGCGGTCTTCGCGCGTGAGCGCGCCCTCCAGCACCCGCATGCCGTTCTCGAGCGTCTCCGCGAAGCGCTCCTCCTCCTGCTTCAGCACCTGGGCGACGCGCGCCTTCGCCTTCTGCAGCTCGGGATAGGCGCCACCCATTGCGTGCGCGAGATCGTCCACCACGCGGTGGAAGAACGGCCGCGTCTGTCCGAGCCGGTAACCGTGGCGGATCGCGCGGCGGATGATGCGCCGGAGCACGTAGCCGCGTCCCTCGTTCGAGGGAATGACCCCGTCCACGACCAGGAAGGAGGTCGCGCGGATGTGGTCAGCGATGACCTTGAGCGAATTGCTGGCGAGGTCCTTCGTCCCGGTCTCCCGCGCCGCCGCCTTGATGAGGTCCTGGAAAAGATCGATCTGGTAGTTGTCGTGCACGCCCTGCAGCACCGCGGCGATGCGCTCGAGCCCCATGCCGGTGTCGACGCACGGCTTGGGCAGAGGCGTCATCACGCCCTTGTCGTCGCGGTTGAACTGCATGAAGACGAGGTTCCAGATTTCGACGTAGCGGTCGGCATCGGCGTCCTTCGAACCCGGCGGGCCGCCGGGGATGCCCGGCCCGTGGTCCCAGAAGATTTCGGTGCACGGCCCGCAGGGGCCGGTGTCGGCCATCTGCCAGAAATTGTCGCTCTGGTACTTGGGCGCGCCGGGCTTGTCGCCGATGCGCACACAGCGGTCCTTCGGCACCCCGATGTCCTTCGTCCACAGGTCGAAGGCCTCGTCGTCCTCGTGGTAGACGGTGGTCCACATGCGGTCCGCGGACAGCCCATAGACCCGCGTCAGCAGCTCCCACGCGTAGCGGATCGCGTCGCGCTTGAAATAATCGCCGAAGCTGAAGTTGCCCAGCATTTCGAAGAACGTGTGATGGCGCGCGGTGTAGCCGACATTCTCGAGATCGTTATGCTTGCCGCCCGCGCGCACGCAGCGCTGTGCCGTGGTCGCGCGGCTGTAGGAGCGCTTGTCCTGCCCGAGGAAGACATCCTTGAACTGCACCATGCCGGAATTGGTGAAGAGGAGTGTCGGGTCGTTCGCCGGCACGAGCGGGCTCGAGGCGACGACCGCATGGCCCTTGCCGGCGAAATACTCGAGGAACTTCGTGCGGATTTCGTTGCTTTTCATCGTGCGAACGTTACCGCAAGCGCTCTGTTTCTTCCACACGCAGGTCGACCGACCATCCCGCTCCCCGGGTCACCACGCTCCTCACGAATCCCCGCAGCGCCACCTCCGAATTCTGCGCAGGAAGCTCTCCGCGGGTCACGATCATGATTTCCCCGCTGCGGTCCCGCAGCACGTACGCGTCCGGACGGGCCGGGTCGACAGCCTTGCCGACCGTGCCCTGGAGCCTCACTTCCTTTCCGATGTAGCTCTCCGGTGCCGCCTTGATCTCCCGCACGCGCGTGTAGCCGCCCGCGCAACCGGCAAGCGCGGCGGCGGTCAGCACTGCGAGCACCGCCGCAACGGCGTGACGGGTCACGACTGACGACTGACGGACCCTTCGCTTCATCCTTCCGCCTTCATCCTTCTGCCTTAGTCGTCCTCTCCGCCCTTGATGATTTTGAGGACGATCTCGAGCTCGAACCCGCGGCCTTGCAGGAAACGCACCTGGCGGGCGCGGTCCGCAGGGCTGCGCGGCAGCCTGCCGCCGAACTTTCTGCGCCACACTTCGCGCGCCGCCTCGAGCTCGCCGCTCTTGAGGTCGGCCAGCGCCATCGCCACCGCTTCCCCGGAGATCCCCTTCTGGCGGAGATCCTGCTCGATCCGCCGCGCTCCGAAGCGGGAGCGCCGGGCGTGCACGAGCTGCTCGACCACCCGGCGCTCGGAGAGCCAGCCGCGCCGCTCGCAATCGTCGAGCACCGCCTCGATCTCGGCCGGATCCCCGGCGTGAGCCGATAGTTTGCGCGCCAGCTCGGCCCGTGAATGCTCGCGCCGCGCCAGCAATTTCAGCGCGCGTTCCCGCAGGGTGTCAGGCATTGCCTGAAGGGATGAAGGATGAAGGATGAGGGATGACCCCCGCGGCGCGGGAGTCAGAGCCAGGTCATCCTTCCGCCTTCCGCCTTCATCCTTCGGTTAGTGGGCCGCCTTCCGCGCCTCCGCCTTCGACTCGGCCCTGGGTTCCGCTTTGGGCTGCACGGGGGCGGGGTGCGCGACGGCCGCGGCCGCGCCCACGGTCGCGCGGATCCTGGCTTCGATCTCCTGCGCGATCTTGGGATTCTCCTTCAGGTATTCGCGCGCGTTGTCCTTGCCCTGGCCGATGCGCTCCTTGCCATAGGTGTACCAGGCGCCGGTCTTCTCGAGGATGTGATGAATGGTCCCGAGCTCGACGATCTCACCCTGACGCGAGATGCCTTCGCCATAGAGGATGTCGAACTCGGCCTGGCGGAACGGTGGTGCCACCTTGTTCTTCACCACCTTTGCGCGCGTCTCGGAGCCGATCACCTCCTCGCCCTTCTTGATCGAGCCGATGCGCCGGATGTCGATGCGCACCGAGGCGTAGAACTTGAGCGCGTTGCCGCCGGTGGTGGTCTCCGGGTTGCCGAACATGATGCCGATCTTCATGCGGATCTGGTTGATGAAGATCACCAGGGTGTTGGAGCGCTTGATGTTGGCGGTGAGCTTCCGCAGCGCCTGGCTCATCAACCGCGCCTGCAGGCCCATCTGCGGCTCGCCCATCTCGCCCTCGATCTCGGCCTTGGGCACCAGCGCCGCCACCGAGTCGATCACCACCACGTCGACCGAGCTCGAGCGCACCAGCATGTCGGCGATCTCGAGCGCCTGCTCGCCGTTGTCGGGCTGGGAAATGAGCAGCTGCTCGACGTCGACCCCGAGCTTGCCGGCGTACTGCGGGTCGAGCGCGTGCTCGGCGTCGATGAAGGCGGCGGTGCCGCCCTGCTTCTGCATCTGGGCGATGACCGAGAGCGCAAGCGTGGTCTTGCCCGAGGATTCCGGGCCGTAGATCTCGCATACCCGGCCCCGCGGGAGGCCGCCGACGCCGAGCGCGAGGTCGAGGCCGAGCGAGCCGGTGGACACCACTTTGATGTCCCTCGACACGTCGGACTCGCCGAGGCGCATGATCGAGCCCTTGCCGAACTGCTTTTCGATCTGCGACAGCGCCGCCGCCAGCGCCTTCGACCTGTTGTCATCCATGTGGGATTCCCCTGTCGTTTGCAACTCTGTATTTTAAACCAGTTGCCCGGAGCGGAACGCGTTCCGCTCCTTCAGTCGATCTAAACGCCGGCGCGGAATTTTCGTTGACTTCCAGCTACGTCCTTACCATATTCCTCTTTTCTCCAAACAGGAGCCGCACGCATGGCACGGATTGCATTCATCGGACTGGGCGTCATGGGCTACCCCATGGCGGGACATCTGAAGAAAAAGGGTGGGCACGACGTGGCGGTGTACAACCGCACTCCCGCCAAAGCTGCCCAGTGGGTCAGGGACTACGGAGGCAACTCCGCGGCAACCCCGCGCGAGGCTGCCCGGGACTGCGATTTCGTCATGATGTGCGTCGGCAACGACGACGATGTCCGCGCGGTCGCATACGGCACGAACGGGGTGCTCGCCGGCATGAAGCGGGGGGCGACGCTGGTGGACCACACAACGGCCTCGGCGGTCGTGGCGCGCGAGCTTCATGCCCGGTGCAAGGAACAGGGGGTCGGCTTCGTCGATGCGCCGGTCTCCGGAGGACAGGCCGGCGCGGTCAACGGCCAGCTGGGGATCATGTGCGGCGGCGAGGAGCCCGACTTCGCCCGGGCGAAGCCGGTGCTCGATGTCTACGCCCGGATGTGCGCTTTGATCGGCGGCCCCGGCTCGGGCCAGCTCACCAAGATGGTGAACCAGGTGGCGATCGTCGGCCAGTTGCAGGGCCTCGCGGAAGCGCTCAATTTCGGGAAGCGTGCCGGCCTCGACATGGAGAAAGTGGTCTCGGTGATCTCCAAGGGAGCCGCGCAGTCCTGGCAGCTCGAAAACCGCTGGAAGACGATGGTCGAGGGCAAGTTCGAGGGTTTCGGCTTCGCCGCCGACTGGATGCGCAAGGACCTCAACATCGCCCTTGCCGAAGCGAAGCGCAACGGCGCCTACATGCCGAACACCGCCGTGATCGAGCAATACTACGGCCGCATCAGCGCCGCCGGCCACGGCCGCTGGGACAACACGGCACTGATCAGCTTGCTGGCGCGGGACTGAGCAGCGGTGACGGCTGCGCCGTCACCGCGTTAGTTGCCAGCCAGCAGCGGCCGCAGTTCGCGAACGTCGGCGACCGCTTCCAGTGCGTTCACGCGCCGGATGAGCTCTTTCGTCGTCTCGGCGCCGAGCAGCGGTTCCATCAGGGACCGCGCCTTGGCGTTGACGCTTTCCGTGTCCATCGGGTTTTCCTTCGTGCCTGGGGCGTGGCGCGTGAAGTGGCTCACCGTGCGGCCACCTTTCAGCGTCACCTCAACCAGCCCGCTGCGTGGCGCGGTGGGGTCCATCAGCTTGGGATCGGCAATGAGCTGCACACGCGCCTTCGCCGCGACGATTTCCGGATCCTTCATGCGCTCGTAGGAATGGCTGTCCTCGAACGAGACGGCGCCTTTCACCAGGGCCAGCGCAATGAGGTGCTGGCAGTTGATATCCGGCATGAATCGGTCGTTGACGACGCGGGCCCCGTCTTCGGGGAGCCGCGCGACGATCCGCTCCACGTTGTCAGCCGTGAGCCCGTGCTCGCGGCGGAGCCTCAGGAACGCATCCAGGGGCGCCTGGATCGGATAGCCGACGGAGAACGGCTTGATCGCGGTTTCGGTGACGAAAAAGCGGCTGCCCAGTCCCGCCACCATTTCTTCCGGCCTCGGTTGAGTAGAGAGCGCCTGGAGCACGTTGTGCTCGCAATCAAACACGTCCCACACGCCGCTGAATCCCATCTGCGCCATGATCGCCGCCGTGACGCCGTTGCGGGCGCCCATGCCGGAGAAGTCGAAGGCCTTTTCGACGTGCTCGGCATCGCGCACCCAGCTCCAGATGCCCGATACCTGCTGGGCGGCGTACGAAAGCGCGTGGCGCATCCCCTTTTCGTCGAGCCGCGCCAGCGCCGCCGCGGCTCCCACGGCTCCGAGCGTCGAGCTGGTGCCCTCGGCGCTGCGGTGGCTCGCGCGCACGTGGTCCGCGCCGAGCGCGAGGAGAAAGCGGCAGCACAGATCGTAGCCAAGCGTGACCGCGTTGAGCAGCTCCGCTCCCGTGCTGCCCTCGCGCTCGGCCATCGCGAGCGCTGCGGGTACGACCGAGCAGCCGGGATGAGCTTTCGTCACCGGCTCGAAGTCATCGGTCTCGTCGGCGTGCCCGAACATCCCGTTGACGAGGGCGGCGTTCACGGCTGAGGTCCTGACGTCGGTGGTGAGGACGGTTGCTTCCGTAACGCCGCCCTGCGCCCGCGCGAAGCGGATCGCCATCTCGCCGGGCTTCATATGGGATCCCGACACCATGGCAGCGAGCGTGTCGAGGATGCGATGCTTTGCCTCCCGGGCGACGTGAGGCGCGAGACCCCGCTCCCGCGCTTCCACCATGTAGCGCGCCAACCGCCCGGTAATATCAGCCGAGGACATCCGAACCCTCCTTGATCATCCCGCACTGCGCAGGAGCGCGAGCACGCCCTTGAGCGCGTGCTCGACCGATTGCCGGCGAACCGACTCGCGGTCCCCGGAGAAACGTTTCGTTTCGCTGCGCGGCTTGCCGTCTTTCATGCCCCAGGCAAAGCAAACCGTTCCAACCGGCTTCTCCGGCGTGCCACCGCTGGGGCCGGCGACGCCGCTCACCGCGACCGCGACCTGGGCGTGGGAGCGCGCGAGCGTACCCTCAACCATTTCGCGCACGACTTCCTCGGACACCGCGCCGCGATTCCCGAGCGTTGCTTCCTTCACGCCCAGCATCTCGCGCTTGGAGATATAGGTATACGTGACGAAGCCGCGCTCGAACCAGTCCGAGCTGCCCGGAACCATGGTGACCGCCTCGGAAACCCAGCCCCCGGTGCAGGACTCCGCCGACGCGAGCATCAGCCCGCGGGCTTTCAGCGCCGCGCCCACTTCCTCAGCCAGCCTGTACAAAACGGAATCCGGCATGGGTCCTATCCCATCACTGCGGTTAACACCGCGAAGACGAGCAGTGTATAGAATGCCGCGACGAGATCGTCGAGCATGACGCCGAAGCCGTTCCTGAAGGTGCGCTCGTAATAGCGGATCGGCGGCGGCTTCACGATATCGAGCAGGCGGAACAGCAGGAACGCCGCCGCCTGCCAGGGCAGCGCCGCAGGGACGAAGAACAGCACCAGCAGGAACGCCACTGTCTCGTCCCACACCATGCCGCCATGATCAGATACGCCGATCGCGTGGCCGGTCACCTCACAGGCCCATATTCCGAGCGCAAGCAGGACGGCCACCATCATCAGATACCCGACGGGATCGAGCACCGGCGAAACCAGCCAGTAGACCGGCAGGGCGAGCAGCGTGCCCCAAGTCCCCGGCGCGAAGGGCATGAGCCCGGCGCCAAGCCCGAACGCGATGAAATGCGCCGGATGCCTCAGCAGGAATCGCCACGATGGCCGCAGGACGAGGTCCGGAGTCACAAACGCCCGTCCACCTCGATGCCGCGGTAAAGCCAGTCGGCTTCCCATGGATGGTCCGGATCGCGACCCCGCGCGAGCTCGTTGCGCAGTTCGCGCGCGCCGCCGTCGGCGTGAAAATATTCGCCGAAGAAGCGCGAGGAGAGCACCACGCGCGCGGTGCGGTTCATGCGCTCGCGCTGGTAGGCGAGGAAGGCGCGGCCGAAATCGTCCCCGGCCGCGGCGACCTTCTCGGCCAGCACGACGCCATCCTCGATCGCCATGTTTGCTCCCTGCGCGAGATACTGCAGCGTCGGGTGCGCGGCGTCGCCGAGAAGCGTCACCCGCCCCTTGCTCCAGTTGGTCACGGGATCGCGGTCGTGCAGGACCCAGTTCCGGTCGCGCGAGAAGTAGCGCAGCATGTCGCGCACCCTGGGGTCGGCACGCGAGACCACCTCCTCCAGTTCGTCCCACCCGCCGAAATTCTTCGTCTCCCCGCGACGGAAGCGCCGACTCGAGACGGTCGCGACGTTGTTCATCACCGCGCCGCCGCGCAGGCGGTATTGCACCAGGTGGAGGTCGGGCCCGATCCAGATCGTCATCGAGTCGAGGTGGCTGCGGTCGATGATCTCGCCGGTCGGCACCACTCCGCGATAGGTCACATGGCCCGCCACGCGCGGCGCGCCGTCGTTGACGATCGCAGCGCGCGTTGGCGACCACAGGCCTTCGGCGCCGATCAGCGCTGCTCCCTCGTACTCGGCGCCGTTCTCGCAGCGCACGATCACCGCGCCGCCGCGCTCCTCGAAGCTCACCAGCCCGCGCGAGGCTTCGAGCGTGATCTCTTCGTGGCGCCGGCACGCTTCAAGTATTTCGCCGTGCAGGTCGCGCCGGTGGATCACGAAATAACGGTACTGGTAGCGCTCGAGGAACTTGCTTCCCAGCGCGATCCGCGTGATCTCGCGGTTGTCGAGCGCGTCCACCAGGATGAGCGCGTCGGGAAACACCGAATGCGGCTCGAGCGCCTTGAGGACGCCCATGCGGTCGAGCATGCGGCTCACGTTAGGCCCCATCTGGATGCCGTAGCCGATCTCGCCGAACTCCGGCGCCTTCTCCAGCACGCGCACGCGTCGGCCTTTGATCGCGAGGGCGAGCGCGACCGACAGCCCGCCGATGCCGCCGCCCGCGATCAGAATAGGACGCTCGCTCATGAATCAGATTCGGAAGTGCTCGTAGCCGCCGCGTGTCGCGGTAATCGGCCGGCCCGCCGCGTCGAGCACGGTGACCCGGGGCGCGCCCCGCCCCCGCCGGGTCATTCTACCGATGCGGGTGAGCCGCAGGCCCAACCGCCGCGAAGCACGGGCGATCGCGTCGCGTGTGGCAGGTCCAGCCGTGAAGATGAGCTCGTAGTCGTCGCCGCCTGCGAGCAGGGCCCGCTGTGCCGCCGGCCGGTGAAGGTACCGTCTCAACGTCGCCGAGGCCGGGATGCGCGCGAAATCCACCGCCGCAGCCACGCTCGAGCGCTCGCAGATATGGCCGAGGTCGGCGATGAGGCCGTCGGAAACATCGATTGCGCTGCGCGCGATGCCGCGTAGCGCGATGCCGAGCCCGACTCGGGGCGCCGGTGCATCCAGCTTGAGCCGCAGCGCCCGGCGATCGCGCGACGCCAGTCCCAGCCGCCCTGCGGCAAGCGTGAGCGCAGCGTCGCCGAGCGTGCCCGAAACCCAGACGTCATCTCCAGCCCGGGCCCCATCGCGCCTCAGGGCGCGCCCGCGCGGCACTTCCCCCACGACCTGCACGCAGATATTGAGCGGACCGCGCGTGGTGTCGCCGCCGACGAGATCCACGCCGTAGCGGCGCGCGAGCCGCATGAAGCCGCGCGAGAAGGCCGTCAGCCAGCGTGCGTCGGCCAGTGGCAGCGCGAGCGCGAGTGTCGCCCAGCGTGGAGTCGCGCCCATCGCTGCGATGTCCGAGAGGTTGACGGCGAGTGCCTTGTGGCCCAGCCGCTCCGGATCCGCACCCTGGTGAAAATGCCGCCCGGCGACCAGCATGTCGGTCGTGATCACCAGATCGAATCCCGGCCGCGCGCGCACGATCGCGGCGTCGTCACCCACACCCAGCACGGCATGCCGCGCGGGGCAGGTGAAGAAACGCCGGATCAGCTCGAATTCGGTGAGCGGCATACGCCGAGCAGCAATGAGTGACAGGAGAAAGGGGTCTAAGGCCGGCAGCGCCGAATGTTATTTCTGGTTGTCACCCGCCGCCCGGCGCTGCGCGTCGAGCTTTGCCTGGGCCTCGTGCCACTTTTTCTTCAGCACGCTGGGGAACCAGAAATCCACCGCGGCGAAAGCGATGAAGAACAGCGCCAGCCAGCGCACCGTGTCGGCCGGCAGGAACGCACGGCCCTCGATCACGACGTAGAGCCCGAGGAAGGCGTTGACGACGCCCGCCAGGTAGAACAACATGATCCGCTTCTTCAGGCGCGGGTCCACCGATACCCCAAAATGGAAAAAGCTCCGGTTAGCTGCGACATCGGGCACATCGAAAGCGGTCCTAATTCCTGTCCCCTGTCTCCCGCTGCTCGGCGCGGCGCAATTGCGCCGCCAGCTTGTCGAGCACGCCGTTCACGTACTTGTAGCCCTCGGTGCCGCCGTAGCTCTTCGCCAGCTCCACCGCCTCGTTGATCACCGCGCGATAGGGCACCTCGGGCTGGTGCGTGAGCTCGTAGCCCGCCAGGAGCAGGATGCCGCGCTCCACCGGGCTCAGCCGGGAGTACTCCCGGTCGAGGTGCGGCGCGATCGCCCGCTCCAGCTCCGGCGCGGCCGCCACCGTGCCTTCCAGCAGCGCCCGGAAATAGCCGGTATCGACCTTGTCGAAGCCCTTGGCGTCACCGAGCTGGCGGGCAATGGTCTCCGGGTCGGTGCCGGCGAGCTGCCACTGGTAGAGGCCCTGCAGCGCGAACTCGCGCGCTCGCCTGCGGCTCGTCTTCATTCTTCGCCCAGTTTTTTCAGCAAGTTGGCCATCTCGACGGCCGCGGCGGCGCAGTCCGCGCCTTTTTGAGAAGCGCGCGCGGCCGCCTGCTCGTCGTTTTCGGTGGTCAGGATGCCGTTGGCGACCGGGACGCCGGTGTCGAGCGCAACCGTGGTGATGCCGCCCGCCGACTCGTTGGCAACGATCTCGAAGTGATAGGTCTCGCCCCGGATCACCGCCCCGAGAGCGATCAGTGCGTTGTAGTTCCCGGTGTTCGCCAATTTCTGCAGCGCGAGCGGCGCCTCCAGTGCACCCGGCACGGTGACGACGCGGATGTCGGAGGCGGCCACGCCGTGTTTCCTCAGCGCGGCGCTGCAGGCGGCGAGCAGCGCGTCGCCTACCTCCGGATTGAATCGGCTCACGACGATGCCGATGCGCAGTCCGGCTCCCTTCAGATCGGGCTCGAGTTTCTCCACGTTGCCCCTGTCCGCCATGTCCCGTCACTTCACCGCTTGTCCGTGGAGGGCGGCTGCAGGTAGCCCGTCACCTCCAGCCCGAATCCCGTCATGCTGGGCATCGGCCGCGGCTGCGCCATGAGGCGCATCTTTCTCACGCCAAGGTCCTTCAGGATCTGGGCCCCGATCCCGTAATTTCTCAATGCAACGGCGGGCGCTGGCGCCGCGCCATTGCGAGCCTGCGCGTGCTCCAGCAGCTCCGACGAAGTTTCCTGGCCGTGCAATAGCACGATGACCCCACATTCGGCGCGGCTGACGGCGGCCAGTGCATCGTTGAAGTTCCAGGAGTGCCGGGCGCTGCGAACGTCGAGCAGGTCCATCACCGACAGCGGCTCGTGCACGCGGACGAGCACCTCCCTTGCTGGTCCGGGCGCGCCCTTCACCAGCGCCAGGTGCGTGGACGCTCCCACCCGGTCGCTGTAGACATGGAGCCGGAACCGCCCGTGCACGGTTTCGATGTCACGCTCCGCCACCCGCGTTACCAGCGACTCGGTGCGGCTGCGGTGCGCGATGAGATCGGCGATGGTGCCGATCCTCAACCGGTGCTGGCCCGCAAACTCGATCAGGTCCGGCAGCCGCGCCATCTCGCCGTTGTCCTTGAGGATCTCGCAGATCACTGCTGCCGGAGTAAGACCCGCCAGGCGCGCGAGGTCACAGCCCGCCTCGGTGTGACCCGCGCGCGCCAGCACCCCGCCCTCCTGCGCCGTGAGCGGAAAGATGTGGCCGGGCTGCACCAGGTCGGAGGGCGCGGCGTCGGGCCGGATCGCGACCTGCACGGTGCGCGCCCGGTCCGCAGCGGAAATGCCGGTGGTGACCCCTTTCGCGGCTTCAATGGAAACAGTGAACTTGGTGCCGAGCGGCGAGCGGTTGATCACCGTCATCGGCGCGAGGTTGAGGGCGCGGCACTTCTCCTCGGTGAGCGTGAGGCAGATCAACCCGCGGCCGTAGCGTGCCATGAAGTTGACCGCGTCCGGTGTGACGAATTCGGCCGCGATCAGCAGATCGCCTTCGTTCTCGCGGTCGGCCTCGTCCACCAGCACCGCCATCCTGCCGGCCTTGATGTCGGCGATGACGTCGGTGATCGGGCTGATGCCCGTCTCCTGTCTTGAGCTCATTGAGTCAGCCGCTCCGTGTAACGTGCAAGCATATCCACTTCCAGGTTGACCCGGTCACCGGCGCGCAGCTTTCCCAGATTGGTCCGCGCCAGCGTGTGCGGGATCAGGTTCACCTCAAACTCCGTGCCGTCGACTTCGTTCACGGTCAGGCTTACGCCATCGACCGCAACCGAGCCCTTGCGCGCTATGTACTTTGCGAGGGAATTCGGGGCCGCTACCGCGAGCAGCCGGTTGCCGCCCGCCGTCTTCGTTCGCGCCACCCTTCCCACCCCGTCCACATGGCCGCTGACCAGATGACCGCCGAGCCGATCTGACAGCCGCATCGCCTTTTCCAGGTTGACGCGGTCGCGCGCCGCGAACCCCGTGGTGCTGGCGAGCGTCGCACGCGAGACATCGGCCTGGAACTTGCGCCCCTTGCGCGCCACGACGGTGAGGCAGGTTCCGTTCACGGCGATGCTGTCACCCACCGCCACGTCCTTGAGACCCAGTCGCCCGGAATCGACCACGATCCGCAAGCCGCCGCGCGCCGGCTTCGCCTGGAGCACCGTGCCCACCGCCGCGACGATCCCGGAGAACATTATACGAACCTCGCCACCACGCGAATATCAGGGCCGATCATCCGGAGGTCGCGCACCGCGAGCCGCCTGCGCTTCTCGAGATCGGCGAGTTCGGGCAGGTGAAACATGCCCTGCGCAGCATCCCCGATGATGCTCGGTGCGAAATAGACCACGAGCTCATCCACCAGCCCCTCGGCAAGCAGCGACCCGTTCAGCCGGACGCCGCCCTCGACGTGCACCTCGTTCAGCTCGCGGCGGGCGAGCTCGCGAAAGAGGGCTCCGAGATCAACCTTGCCCGCGCTGTTCGGCAATACGATGACTTCGGCCCCCTTCGCCTGCAGCGCGGAGATCCGGACGCGGTCCTCGCGCGCCGCGCCTACCAACACCCCGCCGCCCTCGAGAATTCTCGCCGTGGGGGGCGTCTCCAGCCGGCTGTCCACCACCACGCGCAGCGGCTGCCGGGGGGTGGCCACTTCGCGCACGGTGAGCCGCGGGTCGTCCTCCCGCACGGTGCCGAATCCGGTCAGCACCGCGCACGCCCGCGCGCGCCAGTGATGCCCGTCGCGGCGTGCCGCCTCGCCGGTGATCCACTGGCTCCTGCCGTTGAGAAGCGCAGTCTTCCCGTCGAGGCTCGCCGCGAGCTTCATCCTCACCCAGGGGCGGCCGCGCGTCATGCGCGAGACGAAGCCGACGTTCATTTCGCGGGCTTCGTTCTCGAGCAGCCCGCATGCCACGTCGATACCCTTCCCGCGCAGCAGCGCGAGCCCCTTGCCCGCGACCAGAGGATTGGGGTCCTCCAGCGCCGCGACCACCCGCGTGACGCCCGCCCTGACCAGCGCCTCCGCACACGGTCCCGTGCGTCCCTGGTGCACGCAGGGCTCGAGCGAGACGTAGGCGGTCGCGCCGCGCGCGTGCGCGCCGGCGGCGGCAAGGGCGTTCACTTCGGCGTGCGGGGCGCCCGCCCGCTCGTGCCAGCCCTCGCCCGCGACCGCTCCCTCGCGCACGATCACGCACCCCACCCGCGGGTTGGGCGTGGCGGTGTAGAGCCCGCGGGCCGCGAGCTCCAGCGCCCGTGCCATGTAGCGGTGATCTTCAGCGGTGAACATGAACTGCGTGATTGGCAAGTGGTGAGTGGACAAGACTACCGGGCGCAGACTGGCGGTTGGTTCAGCCTACTCACGACTCATAATTCACTACTCACTTGTCTTTGGAAGGGCGCTGGACTTCCTTGATCGCGTCCTGGAAGTCGTCCACGCCCTCGAAGCTGCGGTAGACGGAGGCGAAGCGGATGTAGGCGACCTGGTCGAGCCTGCGCAGCTCCCGCATCACCATCTGGCCGATGCGCCGCGACCCGATTTCGCGCTCGCCGAGCGCGAGCACGTCCTGGGTGACGGTGGCGATCGCCTCGTCCACCAGCTGCGTCGGCACCGGCCGCTTGTGCAGAGCGCGCATGAAGCCGGTGCGCAGCTTGTCGAGGTCGAATTCGGCGCGGCTGCCGTCCTGCTTGACCACCTGCGGCATCCGCAGCTCCACCGTCTCGTAAGTCGTGAAGCGCTTGTTGCACGCGGCGCACTTGCGGCGGCGCCGGATGCTGTCGCCGTCATCGCTATCCCGCGAGTCGATGACCTGGGTATCGGCGGATTTGCAGAACGGGCACTTCACTTAGTTTCCATACACCGGAAACTTCGCGCACAGCTTCTTCACTTCGCCCGCGACGCGCTTGATGACCTTCTCGTCCGCGGGGGCGTCGAGCACGTCGGCGATCAGATTGGCGAGTTGCTCGGTCTCGAGCTCCTTGAAACCGCGCGTCGTCACCGCCGGAGAGCCGAGGCGGATGCCACTGGCGACGGTCGGTTTCTGCGGATCGTTGGGCACGGCGTTCTTGTTCACCGTGATATTGGCTTTGCCCAACGCGAGCTCAGCGTCACGCCCGGTCACCTTCTTTGCGCGGAGGTCCACCAGAAACATGTGACATTCGGTGCGGCCGGAGACGATCCGGCAGCCGCGCTCCTGCAGCGTCTTGGCCATGACACGGGCATTGCCGAGCACCTGTTCCTGGTAGTTCCTGAAGTCTTTCGACATCGCCTCCTTGAGGGCGACCGCCTTGGCGGCAATGACATGCATCAGCGGCCCGCCCTGGATCATCGGGAACACCGCCGAATTGATGATTTTCTCGTGCTCGGCATTGGCGAGGATCATGCCGCCGCGCGGCCCGCGCAGGGTCTTATGCGTGGTGGTGGTCACGAAATCCGCGACCCCGATCGGGCTCGGATAGAGCCCGGCCGCGATCAGTCCCGCGTAGTGGGCGATATCGGCCATCAGCAGGGCGCCGACCTTGTCCGCGATCGCCCGGAACCGTTTCCAGTCGATCACCAGCGAGTACGCGGACGCGCCGGTAACGATCAGCTTGGGTTTCTTGACGTGCGCGAGCTCTTCGACCTGTGCGTAATCGATCTCCTCGGTGTCCTTGTCGAGCCCGTAGGTCTCCGCGTCGAAGTAGCGCCCGCTCACATTTACACGCGAGCCGTGCGTGAGGTGCCCGCCCGCGTCGAGCGCCATGCCCAGAATCACATCGCCCGGATGCAGTGCGGCTGCGTAGACCGCCTGGTTGGCCTGCGAGCCGGAGTGCGGCTGGACGTTGGCGTAGCCGGCGCCGAACAGCTTCTTCGCGCGATCGATCGCCAGTTGCTCGGCGACGTCCACGTGCTCGCACCCGCCGTAATAGCGCCGCCCCGGGTAACCCTCGGCGTACTTGTTGGTGAGCACCGTGCCCTGCGCCTGCAGCACGCGGGGACTCGCGTAATTTTCGGAGGCGATCAGCTCGAGGTGGTCTTCCTGGCGCTGATTTTCCTTCGCGATGGCTTCCCACAACTCCGCGTCGAAGCTCTCGACAGTGTCCTTGCGCGAGTACATGACTGGCGGCTGCCCGTTTCGTAAACTGTTGATTTTAGCACCGAATCATTCGCCTGCGATGGTCATGCGCTCGACCAGAATGGAGCCGCACTGGCGCGAACCGCGACGAACGACGTCATCGCCGACCGCGACGATGCCGCGGAAGATGTCCTTCAAGTTGCCGGCGACGGTGATTTCCTGCACCGGATAGGCGATCTCGCCCCGCTCCACCCAGAAGCCGGCCGCCCCGCGCGAGTAATCTCCGGTCACCGGGTTGATCCCGTGCCCCAGCAGCTCGGTCACGAGCAGTCCCTCCCCCATCGTTCTCAGCAGGCCGCGAAAGTCGCTCCCGGTATCGCGCAGGATCAGGTTGTGATTACCGCCGGCATTGCCGGTGGATTTCAACCCCAGCTTACGCGCCGAGTAGCTGCCGAGAAAATATCCCTGCAGCACGCCGCCCCGCACGACCTCGCGCGGATGCGTCGCCACGCCTTCCTCGTCGAACGGCGAGCTGGCGAGGCCCTTCGCCAGGTGCGGAAGCTCGCTCACGTTGACCGCCGGGGCGAAGACCTGCGTGCCGGCGCTGTCGAGCAGGAACGACGACTTGCGGTAGAGGTTGCCGCCAGAGACCGCCGACACGAAATGTCCGAGCAGGCTCGCCGCGACCGGCGCCTCGAACAGCACCGGCGCCTGCACCGTCGCGATCTTGCGCGCGCCCAGGCGCCGCACGGCGCGCTCGCCGGCGCGGCGCCCCACGCTCGCGGTATCGGGCAGGTCAGCGGCGTCGCGGCCCGTCTCGTACCAGTCATCGCGCTGCATCTCGTCGTTCTTGCCGGCAATGAGCGCGCACCACACGCCATGGCGCGAGCTGGGAAATCCGTCCAGGAAGCCGAGCGAGTTGCCGTAGATGAAATGCGAGCCCTGCGTCGAGACCGTGGCGCCCTCCGAGTTGGTGAGGCGCTTGTCCACCGCGAAGCCGGCGGCCTCGCAGGCTTGCGCAAGCTCGATCGCGCGTTCCACCGGCAGATCCCGCGGATGCCACAGGTCGAGATCGGGGACCTCGCGCGCAAGCAGCTCCTCATCCGCGAGTCCGGCGCAATCGTCCGCCGCCGTGAAGCGCGCAATGGAGAGCGCGGCATCCACGGTGTCGCGCACCGCTTGCGGCGTGAAATCGGTGGTGCTGGCATGACCCCTTTGCTTGCCGAGATAGACGGTGACTCCGATGCCCTTGTCGCGGTTGTATTCGATGGTCTCGACCTCGCCCCGCCGCACCGTCACCGTCTGGCCTACGCCTTCGCTTACCTCCGTCTCGGCGGCGCCCGCGCCGCGCTGCGCGGCATAATCGAGCACGTCCCGCGCAAGCTGCCGGAGCCGGTCGGTGCTGTAGGAGAAATGCGAATCGGCCATTTGAATTCCGTTGCCTGTGGCTCGTGGCTGGAGAGGACCGATCGGCTCGGTTGAGCGCTGACCGCTGCCAGCTTGTAAACTCAATGATATCAGCGTCCACATCCCGCTCCTTCGAGGCCATGGCCGGGGAACCCGTCAGCAAGACACAACGCAAGAAGCAGGTTGCCGGGCTGCAGGATCTCGGCGCCGAACTCGTGGCGCTGAGCGAGGAGCAGCTGGCCCGCATCGAGCTGCCCGAGCGGTTGCGCGACGCGGTGATGGATGCGCGGCACATCACCACCTTCGAGGCGAAACGCCGCCAGCTCCAGTACATCGGCAAGCTCATGCGCAGCGTCGAGCCCGGGCCGATCCGCGCGGCGCTCGACGCCGCACTCGCGCGCTCGCACGGCGAGGCGGCAACGCACAAGCACACCGAGGTCTGGCGCGAGCGGCTGCTGTCCGATCCCGAGGCGTTTGGCGAGTTGCTCGCCGAATACCCAAGCGCGGATCGCCGGCGATTACGCGCGCTGGTGCGCACCGCGCTGCACGAGCGCACCGAGAACCGCCCGCCGCGTGCCTTTCGCGAGCTCTATCAGGCGCTGCGCGCCCTGATCGAAAAGGCTTGATGTCGGCTGATATACTTTCGCGCCTATGCATGCGGCCACGGTTGAACTCATAGTCGGCCTGGTTTCGATCAGCGACCGCGCCTCGCAAGGCGTCTACCAGGACGCGGGCCTGCCGGCGCTCGAAGAATGGCTGGGAAGAGCGGTCGCATCTCCGACCGTGCGCGTCGTGAAGCGGCTGATCCCCGATGAACGGCCCGCGATCGAAGGCGCATTGAAGGAGCTGGTGGACCGGGAGGGCTGTCACCTCGTCCTCACCACCGGCGGCACCGGCCCGGCGCCGCGCGACGTGACGCCCGAGGCTACGCTCGCCGTCGCCGACAGGGAAATGCCGGGATTCGGCGAGCAGATGCGGCAGGTCAGCCTCAGATTCGTGCCGACCGCGATCCTGTCGCGGCAGGTCGGCGTGATCCGCGGACAGGCGCTGATTCTGAACCTTCCCGGCCAGCCGAAAGCGATCAAGGAGACGCTCGAAGGCGTCAAGGACGAGGGCGGCAGGACCGTCGTCAACGGCATCTTCGCTGCCGTGCCCTACTGCATCGATCTCATCGGCGGTCCGTACATCGAGACCCACGATGCCGTCGTGAAAGCCTTCCGCCCGAAGTCGGCGATCCGCCCAAAAACCGGAAAATAGCCGCCACGACAGGCGGGGCAATAACAGCCAGGAGCGTCCGTGTATACCGAAAAAATCACCGTGCGCGTGACCGAGACCAGGCAGACGCTGGAGGTCGTGGTGTTCAGCAAGCGCGCCGACATGATCGAGGTGGTGATCGGCGAAGGCGTGCACAACATGAAATGCGCGCTGACGCCGACGCGCAACGGACTCGCTTACGCGGGCTCGGTGATGGGGCGGGAAATCGTGTACGAGCGCAGTCGCGAGCAGGTCCAGGCCGACATCGACCGCTTGAACCCGAATCTGCGCAAGCCCGGCCGGCGCTGACGGATCTTGGCGGTTGAATGGAAAAGTTGCTCGAAACGATCGAGATTGAAACCGGCAAGAACCCCGCGGCAAGCGTGATCTGGATGCACGGCCTTGGCGCCGACGGCAACGACTTCGTGCCGATCGTGAACGAGCTCGATCTCGACGGAGCACCCGGGATCCGGTTCGTCTTCCCGCACGCGCCGATGCGTGCGGTGACGATCAACAACGGCATGGTCATGCGCGCGTGGTACGACATTGCGCTGGGCGATCTCGAGGGCAACCCGCGCCGCGCCGACGAGCGGGGCGTGCGCGAATCGCAGGCGCAGATCACGGCGCTGATCGAGCGCGAGGCGAAGCGCGGCGTCGAGCCAGAGCGCATCGTGCTGGCGGGCTTCTCGCAGGGGGGCGCGATCGCGCTGCAGACCGGGCTGCGTCACCCGCGCAGGCTCGCCGGGGTAATGGCGCTTTCCTGCTACCTTCCGCTCGCCGAGTCCCTGCCACGGGAAGCCGCCGCCGCCAATCGCACGACCCCCATATTCATGGCGCACGGCATCTACGACCCGCTGATCCCAATCGTGGCTGCCGCGGGCTCCATGACCCTGCTGGCCGGGATCGGCTATGCCGTCGAGTGGCGACAATATCCCATGCCGCACTCGGTGTGCCCCGAGGAGATTCAGGACATCGGCGCGTGGCTGCAGAAAGTCCTGAAGGCGTGATGACCGGGCCGCTCGGCGGCGTGCGAGTCATCGACCTCACCACCGTGGTGATGGGCCCGTTCGCGACCCAGATCCTGGCCGACCTCGGCGCGGACGTCGTCAAGGTCGAGGCTCCCGAGGGAGACGTGTTGCGCCATATTGCTCCCATGCGGCACCCCGGCATGGGCCACATCTTCCTCCACCACAACCGCAACAAGCGCTCGCTTGTGCTCGATCTCAAGCAGCCGGCCGGGCGCGATGCACTGCTGCGGCTCGCCCGGCCCGCTGACGTCCTCATCTACAACGTCCGGCCGCAGGCGATGCGGCGGCTGCGCCTCGGCTACGACGACGTGGCCGCCGTCAACCCGCGCATCATCTACGTCGGCGCCTACGGTTACGGCGAGGGCGGGCGCTACGCCGGGCAGCCCGCCTACGACGATCTTATCCAGGGCATGGCGGGGCTACCCTCGATCTTCGCGGACGCGGGCGCGGACCGGCCGCGCTACGTGCCGACCGCGATCGCCGACCGCATCACCGGTCTTGCCGCGGTCAACGCCGTGACGGCGGCGCTTTTTTGCCGCGAACGCACCGGAAGCGGGCAGGCGGTCGAGGTGCCGATGTTCGAGACGCTCGCCCACATGGTGCTGGGCGACCATATGGCCGGGCGCACTTTCGAGCCGCCGCTCGCGCCATTCCGCTACGAACGCATGCTGGCGCAGCACCGCGCGCCGTACGCGACGAAAGACGGCTACCTGTGCGTTTTGATTTACAACGACAAGCACTGGCGCAGCTTCTTCAAGCTGATCGGGCGCGAGGAGATGTTCCAGTCCGACCCGCGCTTCGCGAGCCAGGAGGCGCGCTCCCGCAGCATCGGCGAGGTCTACGCGTTCGTCGCCGGGCAGATGGCGGGACGCACCTCCGCGGAATGGCTGCGGTTGCTGAAGGAAGCCGACATTCCCGTGGCGCCGCTCAATTCGATCGAGGACGTCCTCGACGATCCGCACCTCCGGGAATCCGGGTTCTTCGTCACGATCGAGCACCCGACCGAGGGCCGGCTGCGCATGATGACGGCGCCGGGCGCATGGTCGCAAACGCCGCCGGGCAGGCTCCGCCCCGCGCCGCGTCTCGGCGAGCACAGCATTGAAATCCTCCGGGAAGCGGGCTACGCCGATGCCGAGATCGATGCGTTAAT
>DATICE010000063.1:0-3782 GCA_035456985.1 Burkholderiales bacterium
GTCTTAGGCTAGAATAGCCGGCCTGACCCACTCTACGGGAGGACCAGCATGGCCGTTTCGATGTACCCCATTTCCGTCCCTGTCTTCGTCAAGCACCTGAACGGGCTCGCGGGGTGCCTGAAAAAGGCGCAGGCGTACTACTCCGAGAAGAAGTACGACGAGGCGACGCTGATCCACTACCGGCTCTTTCCCGACATGTTCAGCTTCGCGCGCCAGGTGCAGGCGGCGTGCGATCACGCGAAGAACTGCACGGCTCTCCTCGCCGGCGTGGAGGCGCCGAAGTACGAGGACAGCGAAAAGAGCCTTGCCGAGCTGATCGCGCGCATCGAAAAAACGGTCGCGTTCCTCAACACGGTCAAAGCCGGCCAGATCGACGGCGCCGAGGAAAAGCCCGTCACCGTGAAGATGCGCGACCGCGAGCTCAACCTCAAGGGACAGGAGCTGCTGCTCAACCGCTCGCTCCCCAACTTCTACTTCCACGCCACCACGGCCTACGACATCCTGCGGCATAACGGGGTCGAGATCGGGAAGCGCGACTTCATGGGTTCATAGGAGGCCAAATGGCAGCCCGCTACATGCTTTGCAGCTTCAAGACCTGCCCCTGGGTTCAGCGCGCAGCGATCGTGCTGAGGGCGAAGGAGATGCCCTACGACATCACCTACATCGACCGCGACAAACGGCCGGACTGGTTCCTGAAGGTCTCGCCGCACTCGAAGGTCCCGGTGCTGGTGATCGACGGCAAGGACGCGCTGTTCGAGTCGAACGCGATCGCCGAGTACCTCGACGAGACGGTCGCGCCCCGGCTGCATCCCGCGGACCCGCTCGCGCGAGCGCGCAACCGCGCGTGGACCGACTACGTGCCGGACTTTGCCGAAGCGATTTCCGGCACGGCGTACTCGAATTCCGAGGAAGAGTTCGTCAAGGCAGCAGGCGGAATCGCCAAGCCTTTCGGCAAGCTCGACGAGGCGCTCGACAAGCGCGGAAACGACGGACCCTATTTCAACGGCCCAAAGTTCTCGCTGGTGGACGCGGCGTACGCGCCGTTTCTCCAGCGCTACACGTTCCTCGACCGGTTGAAGCCGGTCGGGGTCATCGAGAAGTACCCGCGGCTCGCCGCGTGGCGCGATGCGCTCCTCGCGCACCCTGCGGTCAAGGCCTCGACCGTGGCGAACATCGAGGCGGTGTGGCAGGAGAACCTGATCCTGCGCAAACGCTGGCTCGGGAAGTTCGTGTCGAAGAGCGTGCTTGGGGCCGCTGCGGCCTAGCCGTGCAACAGACGATACCGGAGAACGCCATGGAGAAAGTCAAAACCCACGCCTCCGAAAGTTCCGCCACCCGGACGAGCCCGGTCCGCATCAGGAAGCTGGGCCACATCGTCATCCAGGTGAGCGACATCGAGCGCTCGCAGAACTTCTACACCGAGGTCCTCAACTTTCGCGTCTCCGACCGCGGCACCAACGGCTCGGTGTTCCTCACCGCCGTGGGCGACCATCACACGATCGCGCTCTTCCCGTCCGACGGCGCGACCGCACAGAAGCCCGCCGAGGGCGCCGTTCGCCTCCACCACTTTGCGATGCAGGTCGGCTCGCTCGAGGAGCTGTTCGAGATCCGCTCCTACCTCAGGGAGCGCGGGGTCACGATCGTCTGGGAAGGCCGGCGCAGGATGGGCGGCCACACGAGCGTGGAATTCCTGGACCCGGACGGCTATCACCTCGAGCTCTTCTGCGACATGGACCAGATCCCTCCCGGCGGCCGTTCGCGTCCCGCAAGCGACGGCTATCCGAGCCTGGAGGCATCGCGCGACAACCCCAAGTCGCCGACCTGGTAGGCCTGTTGAGGCTTGTAGCCGATCCTTACCCCGCGCGCCCGAAATCGCCCTGGTACAGCTCATCCAGACGGGCCAGAACCTGCGGGGGAAGCGGCCCCATTTCCGCCGCCTGCAGCGCCTCGTCGATATGGTGCAGCTCCGCGCTGCCGATGATCGCGGCCGATACGTTTGGGTTCGACAGCACGAAGCGCAGCGCGACCTGCCCGCGCGTTCCGTGCCCGGTGCCGATCACCTCGAACACCGCTTTCGCCTTGCGCTCCTCCTCGGCAATGCTCGTGTTCGAAGTGAGCACGCTCTCGCGCCCCGTGCGCTCGTCCGAGGCGATGACCCCGGCGGCAAAGATGCGGATCGCCATCACCGCGACATCGTTCGCACGGCAGGCCTCGATGACGCCGGTGAAGTCGTGCCCGGTCCAGGCCCGGGGCATGCGCCGCGCGGCGCTCGGATTGAGCAGGTTGTAGTAGACCTGCGCGGAGTCGAACCGCCCGCTGCGGATCACCTCGCATATCGAGGCGGCCTCGCCGATGGCGGTTATCCCCTTGTGGCGGATCAGCCCCTTCTCGCGCAGCCGGTCGAGCCCGTCGGCGACGCCGTTCCTGCCGAGGATCTGCTCGACCGCCATCACGCGTCCGCCGGCCTTCGACCCGATCCGGTTGTGAAGCTGCAGCAGGTCGACCGATGAGCGATTGAGCCGGGCGAGGCTCGCCCTTAGGCGCTCCTCGATCTGCGCCGGGACGTCCTTCAGATCCTCCGCGACGAGATTGAACTTGGTCGAAACATAGGGCGTCGCGCCGGTCTCGGGCAGCAGGCGGCCGAGCGCCTCCTCCGACTTGCCGTCCCCGTATTGCGCGGCCGTATCGAACCAGTTGATGCCGCCGGCAAGCGCCCGGCGGATCGCCTCCCGCTTCGTCGCGTCATCCTTGAGAAAGAGGATGCCGCCGACGGTGCCTGCGCCAAAAATAATTTCCGAGACCCTGATGCCGGTGCGGCCGAATAATCGATGTTTCATGCGTGCTAGGATACCTTCACAACGAACCCAAGAGGAAAAAACGATGAAGGCGGCATTTTTCATGAAGAACGGGGGGCCCGAGGTGATGCAGTACGGGGACGTTCCGGACCCGGTCGCGGGGCCCGGCCAAGTGCTCGTCGACGTGCATGCGGCGAGCGTCAACGGGGCCGACTGGAAAGTGCGCGCCGGCAGCTATGCGCCGATCACCAAGTTTCCGTACGTTCCAGGGCGCGATTTCTCCGGTGTCGTGGCGGCACTGGGCGAGGGCGTTACGGACTTCAAGGTCGGCGATGCGGTGTTCGGGGTGGTCGAGCAGGTCGCGGACGGCTGCTATGCCGAGAAGGTCGCGATCCGCTCGGCGATCGTGGCGAAAAAACTGGTGAGCCTTTCGCACGTGGAGTGCGCCTCGCTCGCGCTGACCGGCCTCACCGCGCTGGTCTCGATCGAGGATACCCTGAAGCTCGAGCCCGGCGAGACGATCCTGATCCAGGGCGGTGCGGGCGGTGTCGCGAGCTTCGCGATCCAGGTCGCCAAGTACATCGGCGCCCGCGTGATCTCGACGGCCAGCGCGGCGAACCTCGATTACGTGCGCCGGCTCGGGGCCGACCAGGTCATCGACTACAACGCCCAGGACTTCACGAAAGCGGTGTCCGGCTGTGACGCAGTGTTCGACACCGTCGGTGGCGAGGTGGCCAGGCGCGCGTTCGACGTGCTGCGCCCGGGCGGCCGCGCGGCGTTCATCGGATCCGGCGCCTCGGCGCCGGCATCGCCCCGCGCCGAGGTCACGTCGCTGCGTCCCAAGGTCGGGCGCGACCGCGCGCATCTCGATCGCATCTCCGCGCTGGTCGCGGGCGGCACCGTCCGCGTTCCCGAGATCAAAACCTACAAGCTATCGGACGCCGCCGCGGCCCACCGGGTAAGCGAAGGCCGCCACTTCCGCGGCAA
>DATICE010000064.1:0-15694 GCA_035456985.1 Burkholderiales bacterium
GGATCGCGTCCCACCACCTCGCAGAAAGCGGCGTATCCGCACTTCGGGTCTTTGTCCAGGGCGGCGAGGATCCGCAGCGGGCCTCCCCACGACACCTGGCCTTCGCCCGCGGTCACCGCTTGCAGCGCCTTGCCCAGCTCAGCGGCCTGCTTCAGTTCGACCTCGAGTCCCTCCGCCTCGTACGCCCCGAGCGTGCAGGCGGCGTAGAACGGCGCGTAGAAGACCGCGCGGAAGTTCTCGATCAGGACGACGGGCATGACGCAGTCTCCGTTATCGTTTGCCGTCGTACCATGCGAAACAATCCTGCCGGCTCCGCAGCGTCTTCCCGCGCGAGACGATGGTCTTGAGCGCGAACCGCGACAATTCGCGCCATCCGTAGAGCCGCAGCTTCCGGTCGCTGGTGAGCAGGGGGTGGCGATGAAGGATCACAATCGTTCGCCGGTCGCGGCGAGCCATGCGCTTCAGGCGCCGGAAGAGGTCGACTTCCTCGCTGGCGTAGAGCTCCTCGCTGAAGCCGCCCGTCTCGCGGAATGCCGACGTCTCGCAAAACATGAACGATCCCGCTGCCCAACGGGTGATCCTGCTCAGCATGTTCCACATTCCAACCACGAGCGCCGCGCCGCGAGGAGGGTTCGCGTAGACGACGGTGCTGCCTCCTGCCATACAGCGCCCGGCGCCGATGGCGTCGGCCGCTTCGGAAAAGAGCTTCCCGGTGGGATAAGAGTCGGCGTCCAGGAAAAAGATCCAGTCCCCGCCGGCCTCGGCGGCGCCGGTATTGCGCGCGCGACCGATCTGATTCACCGGCTCGAATACGACGCGCGCTCCCGCCTCCCGGGCGATCGCCGCCGTGCGATCGGTGGAATTGTTGTCGCACACGATGAGCTCGGACGTCCAGCCGCGCTGGTCGAATGCTTGCATGGCCCCGCGGATGCTGCGCAGTGACTCGGGCAGCAAGCGCTCTTCGTTATACGCGGGAACGACGACCGAGATCTTCATTCCGCCGGCCTGAGCAGCGCGCGGGCAGAATAACGCCGATATGCGCTGCTCAGGAACTCACGCGGACGGGCGGAAGCAGGAAGCGCAGCAGTTGTAGAGCCACGCGAATATGGCTCCGCCGATCGCGCCGTCAACCAATCCGTACAAGGTGCCGATGACGATTTGCCCGAAGGCCGCGGTGGCCTTGTAACCCGGGTAGATGGAAGCGATGAGCTGCAGGTACGCGCTCCCGTACCCCGGCCAGATCAGGTTCGCGACCCCCACCAGGAGAATTGAACCGCCCCAGAACAGGCCGACTGCCAGCGAGAATGCACCGATGTTGAATTTCATGGTCCCTCCTTTGAGTGCAATAAGTAACGACGTCAGGAGACTCGGGGATTATGGTAACGCGAGGATTGAGGGCATGCTAACCTCCCCCGTGCCGGAGGGGGGCGGAGCCCTATTTCCGGGCCGTTGCTCTCGGAGAAGGGCGCGGCATTGAAAGGAAATCGGGCTCCGTTCCAGGAAAAGGAGATGCATGAAAACGATCGACATTCATGCCCATATCGTCCCGCAATCCCTGTGGAAGGCGATCGAGGCGAAACGCGAATGGCACGGCTTTCGCCACGAGGCGGGCGAAGGCCTGGGTGCGATGGTGGGCGGCGGCATGCGCACGGCGTTCACCTCGCCCAAGCTGCGCTACACGGTGGAGGAGCGCCTGAAGGACATGGACGCGCAGAAGGTGGACGTGCAGGTGCTCTCCATTCACATGCCGTTCATCGGCTATCACCTGGGAGCGGAGCAGGGGCTTGCCATGGCGCGCGAAGTGAACGACGAGATCGGCGCGACCGTCCGGGGAAACGCCGGCCGCCTCGCCGGGCTCGCCACGCTGCCGGTGCAGGACGTGAAGTCCGCGATCGGCGAGCTCGAGCGCGCGATGACGAAGCTCGGGCTCAAAGGAGCCGCGCTCGACACGCAGGTGAACGGCGAGCAATGGGACGAGCCGAAATTTCTTCCGTTCTTCAAGGCCGCCGAGAGCATGGGGGCGGTCCTCTTCTACC
This sequence comes from Burkholderiales bacterium, assembly GCA_035456985.1. Taxonomy (GTDB): domain Bacteria; phylum Pseudomonadota; class Gammaproteobacteria; order Burkholderiales; family SG8-41; genus SG8-41. The sequence goes on from DATICE010000064.1 coordinate 2,037, forward strand.
ATCCGCAGCCCCAGAACAATTTCCTCGTGCAGCGGATCAAGCGCCACGGGCTCTCCAACAGCCTCGGCGTGATCCTGGACGACGCCATCGTGACCGCGGTGCTGATATGCGGCGGCGTGCTGGAGAAGTGCCCCGACCTCAAGGTCTGCATCGCCCACGGCGGCGGGCCCGCGTGCTTCGCCATGGGGCGGCTCGATCGCAACTGGCACGAGCGGCCGGCAACTCGCAGCACCCCGCAGGCGCCGGGCACGTACCAGAAGCGGCTCTACTACGACACGGTAGTTCCCAGCGAAGAAGCGCTGCGTTTCCTCATCGACCGGGTGGGCGCCGACCGGGTGGTGCTGGGCAGCGACTGGCCGTTCGTGCTGTGGCATCCCTCGCCGGTCGCGTGGGTGCAGGGGCTGAAGTCGCTGACGCCGGAGGAGAAGGAGAAGGTCCTCTGGAAGAACCTCGCGGCGCTGCTCGAGATCCGCTGACGGGCGACGAGCGGCTCCGGCCCCTCGAAGAACGCCGCCCCGGCCGCCGCGATGTGAATAAGTCACAAGGTTTCTGCGGCAGGTGACGGCGAAGGCGGGCGATCGGGAGCCTAAAGTGGTCTCCATCAGGCAGGCGATTTCCGCCGGGCTGCAGACCAAAGGAGACGACGATGATCAACTCCAGCAATTCTGCCAGGAACACCGGAAGTTCCATCCTCTTCGCGCTCGCTGTCACCTGGGTAGCGACCTCCGCAGCATTGGCGATGGGCGCGGTATCCGGGCTGACCTCGGATCCGGCGACCCCCGGAATTTCGGCTGCGAGCGCCGCGGCCGACACCCATTACGCCTATTTCCCGGCCCAGTACGTCAATCAGGCCACCGAAATCGAGCCACTGCCCCCGACATTCTGAGTGAGTGAAGGGAGCGATGGGCCTGGAGAGTCCTCTCCAGGCCCTTTTTTCGTTTGCGGCTCGAATCCGGGTCCGGGTTCCGCCGCCGCCGGAACCCGGGCGTGGACGAGAAGGATGCGCGTAGCCCGTTCGTGAGGGTGATAGAGTGACGAAGTGACGTAAGGACACGGGCCGGCCCGAGAGCGAGCTACGGACCTTGGAGTTGAGCGGATTGCCCTCTGCCGTGCGCGGAGCCCTGTGGATGGTCGGCGCTCTGCTCGTGTTCTGTCTAATGGCGGTGGCGGTGCGCGAGTTGCTGCGCACCTTCGGCACCTTCGAAATTCTCTTCCTGCGCGGCTTCGTTTCGCTCCTCATCGTGCTGGCGATCCTGCCCTGGTTCGGCGTGCGGGCGCTGCGCACGCAGCTCTTCGGCGTGCACGTTGCGCGCAACCTGTTCCAGTTCGGCAGCCAGTACGCGTGGGTGTACGCGATCGGGATGCTGCCCATCGCCACCGTCTTCGCGATCGAATTCACCATGCCGGTGTGGGCCGCGGTGCTTGCCGTAGGGATCCTGGGCGAGCGCCTGGACCGCAGCCGGGTCATCGTGCTCGCCCTGGGACTCGCCGGAATATTGATCATCCTCAAGCCCGGCTTCGAGCCGGTGCCGCCGGCGGCGCTGGTGATGCTTGCCGGAGCGTTCGCCTACGCCGCGACCATGATCACGACCAAGCACCTCGCCGGGCGCGATACCGCATTCGCGGTGCTCTTCTACATGTCCGCGATCCAGGTTCCGCTCGGGCTCGTCCCGGCGCTGCCCACATGGGTCACCCCCGGGCTCGCCGATCTGCCGTGGATCATCGCGGTCGGCGCGAGCGGACTCACCGGGCATTACTGCCTGACGCGCGCCTTGCGCGATGCCGACGCGACGCTGGTGCTGCCGATCGATTTTCTGCGGCTGCCGGTCATCGCCGTGATCGGCTTCGCGCTCTACGGCGAGCCGCTCGAGCTCTCCACGCTGCTCGGGGCCGCGGTGATATTTTCCGGCACCTATTACAGCATCAGGCGCGCGAGCCGCGCCCCGAAGAGGCCGTGACAGGGGAAACGAAACTGATGAAACGAGACCGATAGGGCGCCGTCTCGCTGGCACTCCGGATCGGCACGCGGCTGGCGTCAGCCGCCGGTGTGTAACTATCCTCGATAAACGGTGTCATAGCGGACTGACCTCAACACTCCCGCTCCAGGGGCACCTCATGTCATGTTCGCGCGCCACCGGCGCCGGTTTCCGGGGTACGACGCGCGCGCGTCGCACCCGGACCCCGTTCGTCCGGCGGCTCTCCCGCTGGCGCTGGCGGCTTTCCCAACGCGTCCGGCGGCTCTCCCGCTGGAGCCAATGGTCGCTCCAGGAATTGCGCACGGCGCCGTCACCGCTGAGGCTTATCGCCGGGGCAGCCGCCGTGCTGGCACTCTTTTTTGCGGTGAACGGCCTCTACCAGGTGATCCGCAAGCCCGCGGAAATGTTTTTTCCGGTGAGCGGCGCGCTCCACAAGACGCCGTCCGAGACCTGGCGGCAGTACGGGCCGCTCTTTCGTGAGCATTCCACCGTCGTCATGACACCCGAGATGCTGGCTGCGCTGGCGCAGGTCGAAGGCGCGGGCAACCCGGTCGCCCGGACCTACTGGCGCTGGCGGCTGACGTGGAATCCCTTCGAAATGTACCAGCCCGCGTCGAGCGCGGTCGGCATGTACCAGATCACGAACGCGGCGTTCCGGGACGCGAAGCGCTTTTGCATCCACGATCACGAGGTCGTGGAGGATGGCCCCTGGAACGAATGGGGATCCTGCTGGTTCAACAGCCTCTATACCCGCGTCGTTCCAAGCCACGCCGTCGAGCTGACCTCCGCCTTCCTCGACCGCAGCGTCGCGCGCACGCTGGAGCGCCGGCGGATCGCCGCCGCCACGCTCCAGCAGAAACAGGACCTGGCCGCCGTGATTCATCTGTGCGGGCCCGGTGTGGGCGACGCCTATGCGCGGCGCGGCTTCCAGCTGACCGCCGCGGCGCGCTGCGGCGATCATGACGCCAGGATCTACCTCGCGAGAGTCAACGCGATGAAGCGCTACTTCGCATGGCGGGCGACGACGGAAGAATAAGTCGAAAATCGAATTCCGCGACCCTCAATCCACGACCCACGCGACACCGGCTTTCTGTCGCCGCAAAGCGACGGTCCTACCCTCCTGATCCCCTGCGCAGTGGCGGCCAGTCGCCGATGACCCGCACAAAGTAGAATCCACCGAATGTCCCGCATCAGGATATTCTGGCGCGAACTCCGCGACGCCGCTCTCTCGGTCATCCACCGGATGTCCCGCCCCGGGAAATTCTGGCGGTATCTCCGTTACACCCTGCTGACGGTCGCGCTGCTCGCGGCGAGCTTCACGCTGTACCTCGACTTCCGCGTGCGCAGCGAGTTCGAGGGCCGGCGCTTCGCGCTGCCGGCGCGCATCTACGCCCGCCCGCTGGAGCTGCACGCCGGGCTGCGCATCTCGCAGGCGAGCATTGTGGAAGAGCTGCGGCAGGCCGGCTACCGCGACGCGCCGCGCGAGGGCGAATCGGGCTGGTTCGCCCGCGACGGCGACGGGCTCGAGATTGCGCTGCGGCCGTTCGTGTTCTGGGACGGGCCCCAGCCCGCGAAGCGTATTCGCGTGGCGTTCGAGAACGGCGCAGCGGCGTCGCTGCGCGATGCGGAAGGCCGGGACCTGCCGCTGGTGCGCCTGGAGCCACTGCCGATCGGCGGCATCTATCCCGCCAACAACGAGGATCGCGTGCTGGTGCGGCTCGGCGAAGTGCCGAAGCACCTGGTGCAGGCGCTGCTCGTGATGGAGGACCGCAACTTCTACGTTCACCGCGGATTCGACCCGCGCGGCATCGCGCGAGCGGCCGTGAACTTCGTCCGGGGCCGGGGGCTCCAGGGCGGCAGCACGCTGACGCAGCAGCTGGTGAAGAATTTCTTCCTGACTCCCGAGCGCACCTTGCAGCGCAAGGTCACCGAGCTTTTCATGGCGGTGCTGCTCGAGCTGCACTACGACAAGAGCGAAATCCTCGAAACCTACCTGAACGAGATCTATCTCGGCCAGGACCGCGACCGCGCCATACACGGCGTCGGGCTCGCGTCGCTCCACTACTTCGGCAAGCGGGTCGAGCACCTGACGCTTGCGGAGAGCGCGCTGCTGGTCGGCCTGGTGAGGGGCCCGGCGGTGTACGACCCGTACCGCCACCCGCAGCGCGCGCTCGAGCGGCGCAACAGGGTCCTGCTCGAAACAAAGAACCAGGGCCACGCCTCGATGGAGCAGTACGCGGCCGCGCGGACCGCGGGACTCGGAGTGAATCCGAAGGCCCCGGTGGGCACCTCGCCGCACCCCGCCTTTCTCGAGCTCGTGCACCGGCAGCTGCGCCGGGATTACGACGAGACCGACCTGCGCTCGGAGGGACTGAGGGTGTTCACCACGCTCGACCCGCGCGTGCAGGACGCCGCCGAGCGCGTGCTCGAGCGCAAGCTCGCGCAGTACGAGAAGGAGAAGCGCTTCGGCCCGCCCGGGCTCGAGGGCGCGATCGTGGTCACCGACGGCCAGACCGGCGAGGTGCAGGCGCTGGTCGGCGGACGTGACGTGCACTACCGCGGCTTCAACCGCGCGCTCGACGCGGCGCGCCCCGTGGGCTCGCTCCTGAAGCCCGTGGTCTACCTCACGGCACTCGCCGAGCCCTCGCGCTATACCCTCGTCACGCCGATCGAGGACGCGCCTTTCGTCTGGAAGAGCCGCGGCGCGCCGGATTGGGAGCCGCAAAATTACGACAGGACGTTCCACGGCGCGGTGCAGCTGCGCACGGCGCTCGCGCAATCCTACAATGCTGCGACCGCGCGGCTCGGCACCGAGATCGGCATCGAGCGCGTGCTCGCCACCGTGAAGCGGCTCGGCATCGAGCGCGCGCTGAAACCGTACGCGGCGATGCTGCTCGGCGCGGTGGAGCTTTCCCCGTTCGAGGTGGCGCAGATGTACCAGACGATCGCGAGCGCGGGATTCCGCGCGCCGCTGCGCGCGATTCGCGAGGTGACCACGCAGGACGGCCGGCCGCTCAAGCCCTATTCGATCGAGGTGGAGCAGGCGATCGCGGCCGAGCCGACCTACCTCCTCACCGCCGCCTTGCAGGAGGTCGTGCGCGAAGGCACGGCCCAGTCGCTGAAGAACTGGCTGCCGCCGGAGAGCGCCGCCGCGGGCAAAACCGGCACGACGGACGACCAGCGCGACGCCTGGTTCGCCGGATTCACCGGCAACCGGCTTGCGGTCGTGTGGATCGGCTACGATGACAACCGCGCGGCGAATCTTTCGGGCGCCGCCGCGGCGCTGCCTCTTTGGGGGGAAATAATGGCATTGCTCGACCCGGAGCCGCTGGCGCCGCCCAGGCCGGACGGCATAGAGAACGTGCTGATCGATCCGGGTAGCGGGTTGCGCGCCGACGGGCTCTGTCCCGACGCGGTGGAGCTGCCGTTCGCGCGGGGCTCGGCTCCGGTGGAGCGCGCGCCGTGCGCATCCGCCCTGGGCGCGGCGGTCGACGGGGTGAAGCAGCAGGCGAAGAGCTGGCTGGAGCGCCTCTTCGGGCAATGAACCGGGGATAGAAGCCAGATGAGATATCTCCTTGCCGTGGTGGCGATCCTCGGCGGCTGCGCGACCGTGGAGCCGCCGGCGCCCGTGTCCGAACCCGCGTCGGTTCCCATTCCCGCGCCGCCGGCGGCGATCGAGAACCCGGCCGTCGCCAGCCTCATGGATGGCGCGCGCGCCGACGTTGCGGCCGGCCGGCTGGTGAATGCCGCAGCGTCGCTCGAGCGCGCGCTTCGCATCGAGCCGCGCAATCCGCGCCTGTGGCAGGAGCTTGCGCGGGTGCGCCTGAAGCAAGGCGATTACGCGCAGGCGGAGAGCGTCGCCGCGCGCTCCAGCTCATGGGCCGGTGGCGACAACCGGCTGCGCGCGGAGAACTGGCGCCTCATCGCGCAGGCGCGCGAGGCGCGGGGCGACGCGGCGGGCGCCCGCGCGGCGCTCGAGGCCGCCGAGCGGCAGCGGTGACCCCCTGCGAACGAAGTGAGCGCGGGCCGTGAATTGTCAGATCTCGCGATAACCAACGGAGGTGAACATGGCAAACAGTATCCAGGAAATCGTGGTTACCGACGTCAAGATCCCGTTCCTGTCGATGATCGTGTTGCTCGTGAAGTGGGCGCTCGCGGCAATTCCGGCGATGATCATCCTGTTCGTCATCGGCGCGGTGCTCTCGATGATCTTCGGCGCCTTCATTGGCGGACCGGGCGGCTGGCACGGCAGGATGTAATTGAATGGGGACGGAGCCCGGTTTCCGCGGGAAACCTTGCCGCGGAAACCGGGCTCCGTCTCCTGTTATTCGGCTTTGACGCCGGCGGCTTTCCAGACCTTGGTGCGCGTCACGATCTCCTCGTGCACGAGCTTGTCGAACGCTTCCGGGGTGCTGCGGAGCGTGGCCGCGCCCTGTTTCGAGATGCGCTCACGGGTCTCCGGCAGATCGAGGACGCGGCCGACTTCCGCATTGAGCAGGTTGACGAGCGGGCGCGGCGTCCGGCCTGGCGCGAGCATCCCGTACCACCCCTGATACTCGAAGCCGGGCAGACCCGCTTCCGCAATGGTCGGCACGTCCGGCAGCGCTGGCGCGCGCGCGACGGTGGTCACGCCGAGCGCGAGCACCCGCCCGCTCCTGATGAGCGGCGTCGCGGCCAGGACGGGTGAGAGGACGAACTGCACTCGGCCCGACATGACGTCGGTAAGCGTTTCCGGCGAGCCCCGGTACGGCACGTGCACCGCGTCGATGCCGGCGGCGAGCTTGAATAGCTCCGCGCCGTAGTGCGGCCCGCTGCCGAGCCCGGTGGAGGCGAAGTTGAGCTGGCCCTTTTTTTCGCGCGCGAGCGCGATCAGCTCCCTGACCGACTTCACTCCGAGCGACGGCCCGACCACCAGCACCAGCGGCGTGGTCGCGAACTGCGTGATGCCGGAGAAATCCCGGACCGGGTCGAAGGGAAGCTTCCCGGCATAGAGCGCTGCGCTGCCCGCGAAGTTGGAGCCGGTCACGAGGAGCGTATGACCATCGGGGGCCGCTTCGGCAACGATGCCGAAGGCGATGATGCCTCCCGCGCTCGGGCGATTGTCCATCACGACCGGCCGGCCCCAGCGCTCCGCCAGCTTCGGCCCGACGACGCGCGCGATGATGTCGGTCGCGCTGCCTGGCGTGAAAGGCACGATGATCCGTACCGGCCGGGTGGGGTAGGCGGGATCTTTGGGGGTAACCTGCGCCCCCGCTCCGGCCGCAACGGCCGCGGCGGCGAGCGCCAGCAATGCTTGCTGCAGGGCTTGTTTCATGTGCTCCTCCTCCTGTAGTGAGCAGTGAGTTAGTGCGGTGCCGGCCTACCGGTATCCTGCCAAAGCTTGATCGATATCAAGTTCTCCCGCAATGACCAGGGGGAACATGGCTTTCCAGTGCAATCGGGAAAAGGGGCCGACATGACCAAGGCACTCGACATCATCCGCAGCGAGCACCGCTCGATCGCGCTCGTGCTGGAAAATCTCCGGCGCCTGGCGCGGAACGGGGGGCGAGTTCCCAGGGTCAATCCCGCGGTATTCGGCGCGATGGTCAACTACCTCGAGAATTACGCCGACCGCGTGCACCATCCGAAGGAGGATGAGTACCTGTTCGCGCCTCTGCGCCGGCGGGGCGCCGGCGCCGAAGCGCTGATCGCCGGGCTCGAGCGCGACCACGCCGACGGCGGGCGGGCGCTCGGCGGCCTCAAGCAAAGCTACGCGCGGCTCGAGGCGGCGGGCGACGCGGGCCTTCCCGCCTTCGCGCGGGCGGTCGAGGATTTCGCGCGCGCCTATTTCGAGCACATGCGCAAGGAGGAGGAGCAGCTTTTCCCGCTTGCGGAGAAGTTGTTTACGCGCGAGGACTGGTCGGCGATCGACCGCGCATTCGAGGAAAACCGAGATCCCGTCGCAGCGGGCGAGTTGAAGCCGATGTGACGCGGTGAGGGTACCGGCACGGGGAACTTCCCGTGGAGGAGCCGTGCGGCCCCGTTACCGTGGCGTGATTCCCGCCGCCTTGACCACCTTGGCCCACTGCGCGATCTCGGTGCGGATGAGCTTCGCGAATTCCTCCGGCCTGCGGTTGACGACCTGCACGCCCTGAGCGCTCATGCGCTCCACGAAATCCGCGCTGCCGGCGCCGCGCGTGAGCGCCTGGTAGAGGTTGTCGACGACGGGGCGCGGGGTGCCGGCCGGCGCGAGAATGCCGAACCATTGCGTCACGACGAAGGTCGGCAGGCCCGATTCCACGAAGGTCGGAACGTCGGGCAGGATCGGGATGCGCTTCGATGCCGTGACCGCCAGCGGGCGAAGGCGGCCCGACTTCACGTGCGGCATCGCGGACAGCGCGGTGGACACCGCGGCCGAGATCTCGCCGGAGATCAGGCTGATGAAGGCCGGGCCGGAGCCCTTGAACACCACCTGCGGCATATCCACGCTGACGTTCTGCTTGAACAGCTCCGCCGTCATGTGCGGGCTGGTGCCGATGCCCGGCGAGCCGAACGTAAGCTGGCCCGGCTTCGCTTTGGCGAGCGCGATCAGATCCTTCACGCTCCTCGCCGCCAACCCGGGGTTCACCGTCATGACCTGGACCGCATCCACGACGCACGACACCGGCGCGAAATCGCGCGCCGCGTCGTAGGGCAGCATCCTCACCATGCTCGGGTTGATGGTGAGCGAGGGCTGTATGATCAGCAGCGTGTAGCCGTCGGGCGCGGCTTTCGCGACGATATCGGTGCCGATGACCCCGCTCGCGCCGCCCCGGTTGTCCACCACCACCTGCTGGCCCAGCTCCTCGCCGAGCTTCTGCGCGAGCAGCCGCGCGAGTATGTCGCTCGCTCCGCCGGGAGAGGAGGCAACCACAAGCCGGATGGGTCGAACGGGGTATTTCTGCGCCAGCGCGCACTCCACGCCGGCTCCGAACAACGCCGGCAGCAGCACGATCAGCCACTTGCTCATCGCGATCCTCCTCCGGAAAGGAGCCGCACCGGGCTCGGGCCCGGTTTTATTCTAGCGGTCTGCCGCCTTCCCAAGCCCGTCGAGCGACACGTCGGAAGGGAGCTCTTCCCGGAAGCCGGGCTGGTGCCGGTCCAGCACCACGGGGGGTTTGGAGTTCTTCTTCGGGCGGCCGGGCTTGCTCGTGACGTAGAAAATCTTGAGCGGGGGCACGACCGGGGGGTTTTCCATGAACCGGCAATCGGACTCCGAGGGCACGCTGACCGAGGCGCCGATCCGCGTCTTGCCGACGTGCACGGTGTAGCGGAGCATCTGCCGCGAATACGGGATCGGCTCCGCGATTACGTCGTACTTGCCGACGCGGAACCGCAGGCGCCCAGCGACCGGGGCCGTCATACCGCCCCGCCCGTCGCCAGGGACTTCTTCTGCTCCGCCCGCAGCGCCCTCGACTTCGCGCCGGCGGCCTTTCGCCGTTCGCTGAGCACGGCGGCGCACCGTTGCGCGATCTCCGGGTGGTTGAGCCGCTCCGCGTTCGCGCGCAACTGCTGTACCTCGCGCGTCGTCAGCGCGGCTATCCTGTCGTTGGTCCACTCCACCGTTCGTGTCGGTTTCGCGATTGCCATGGCGGGTATCCATTTGTGTTTCCGGAATGAATCCGGCGAGCTGCAGTGAGAAAAAAAAGCCCGGCGGGCCCGGGCGATCTGATTCGCTATTATAGCGCAGGAAGCCCCTTAATTCCAGACGTTTCTCCAAACCGGCCCGGGGCGTCTCAGGTATTGCCCCATGGATAGCCGATCAGCGTGGCATAGCGGGCGCGGCTGAGGTTGCTGGGGGAGACATTGGTCTCGGCGCACCACGCGAGAAACTTCTCGACGCTGACGTATACCCTCTCGACCACGACATTGTCGGCGGCGGCGTCCTTGACGTTCCGGTCCACGCGGGCGCAGAAGTCCGCATAGCTGAACGGAAAATCCCCGGGGCACGCCGCTTGCAGCTTGGGGTATTCGGTCTCGGACACGAAGAAGGCATAGAAGATCGGTTTCATCGGAAGCGAATACAGGCGCGCAGCGACGCAACGACCTCACGTCCTTCGGGCTCAGAGGCCCTCGACGATCCGCAAATCCCGCACCGCTCCGTCGCCGAGCGCCTTCAACGCGGCCTGGTAGCCGGGGCTGTCGTGAACCGCGATCGCCTGCTCGACGCTTTCGAACTCGATTACTACTACACGCTGCATCGCGCCCGCCTCGTAGACTTTCGTCGGGTCCCCGCGCACCAGGAATTTCCCGCCAGATGCCTGCATCACCGGCCCGGCGAGCTTGCGGTACGCATCCACCTTCGCCGGGTCCTTGATGGAACGAAACGTGTTGATCCAGTAGCCCTTGGCCATTGTGACCCCCCTACGAAGTAAAGGTTGATCTGAGGTCCGCGGCGGTCACGTCGCCCGCGTAGACGTAGCCGGTCTCCTCCACGCTGCCCGCGCCGACGTAGATGCCGATCACCTCGAGCGGCTCGGTCCGGCTCAGGTTGTACATGAAGTGCTCGACGCCCTTCGGAATGTAGTGGACGTGGCCGCCGCGCACCTCGGCCCGGTCCGGTCCGGCGCCCGCGAGGCCGTGGCCGCGGATGACGTAGTAGAGCTCCTCGCAGTTTTCGTGCCGGTGCTTCTTGTGCACGGCGCCGGGCATGAACTTCGCCCAGAACAAAGTGGTCGGGCTGCCGTTGTGGCGGCCGATCGGCATGCGGAAGTCGGTGATGCTCCAGCCGTCCTTCGCGCTCATCCGCGCGGGCTTGACCTCGTCGATGTGGACGAGAACGCCCTTGCTGAACTTCTCGCGGCGGGGCGACTTGAGGTCTGCCTCGGTCACCGGGCCGCGGAATTCGTAGCCGGTGTCCTCGACGTTCTTCGCGCCGACGTAGAAGCCGACGACGATGGCTTCCTCGTCTTTCGTCTCGTTGTAGAAGAAGTGCTCCATCCCCTTCGGCATCACGCGGCAGTGGCCGGCGCGGACTGTGCTGCGCTCGTCTCCCAGTCCGACGGTGCCGTGGCCCTTCAGGTACACGGCGACCTCGTCGCAGTTGCGGTGCAGGTGCCTGGCGTGCGTGGAGCCGGGCCGGAAGATGGAGTGGAAGAGGGTGGTCGAGCTCCCGTTCCGGCCCGAGATCGGCAGCCGGAACTCGGAGATCGCCCAGCCCTCCCCCTGCTTCATGTTCTCGGGGCGGACGTCGTCGACGTGCACCAGGGGGTACTTGAGGGGCATGGCGCTCATTCTACGGGATGGGGGCGGAAAAAAAGGGCGCATTGCTGCGCCCTCGTTCCCGATTGCGGCAGCCCGGCTACTTCGGCTGCGCTACCGTCCGCAGGTAGGGCTTCAGCGTCTTGAATCCCTGCGGATACTTCTTCTTCGCGTCTTCGTCGGAAACCGAAGTCGGGATGATGACATCGTCCCCCGGTTTCCAGTTAACGGGTGTGGCGACGGTGTGCTTCGCGTTCAACTGCAGCGAATCGAGCAGCCTCAGCACCTCGTCGAAGTTGCGCCCCGCGGTCATGGGATAAACCAGCATCGCCTTGACCTTCTTGTCGGGCCCGACGATGAACACCGAGCGGACCGTCGCGTTGTCCACTGCCGTGCGCTTTCCGCCGCTTGCGTTGGGGTGGATCATGTCGTAGAGCTTGGCCACGTGCAGGTCCGCGTCGCCGATCATGGGGTAGTTGATCTTGTGTCCCTGGGTTTCCTCGATGTCCTTCGACCAGGCCTTGTGGTCGCTCACGGGGTCCACGCTCAGCCCGACGACCTTGGTGTTGCGCTTATCGAACTGAGGCTTCAAGCCCGCCATGTAGCCGAGCTCGGTGGTGCAGACGGGCGTGAAATCCTTCGGATGCGAGAACAGGATCGCCCATTTGTCGCCGACCCATTCGTGAAAGCGGATCGGCCCTTCGGTGGTTTCCGCGCTGAAATCCGGTGCTTCGTCTCCAATGCGTATCGCCATGTTCGATCTCCTTTCGCTGAGTAGGGAAATTTCCTCGGCATGCGCCGGCCCGTCGCAAGGTCTCCACGATGCCGGTTAAGGATCTGACTGCGTCCCGGCAGCGGCGTTTAGACCAGGATGGATTGACGATATTACTCCGGGGAGATGCCGGGCAAAACTGTCGTGGCAGCGTCAGGCCGCGTGATTGGGCCGGAACACCGCGAACACCTTGTCAGAGTTCGTGATCCAGGACTCGAGAAACACCGACTCGTCCGGCGCGCCGCGCCCCAGCGCGTGCATCGCGCCGGCGAGGCAGAACCAGTTGAGGAGCTCGTGGTGCCCGCGATCCTCGGCCTGCTCGATCGTGGTGTTGCGCCAGAATTCCCAATCGCCTTTCCTGAAGGCCTCGTAGTAGCGCTTGTCCGCCTCGACATCGGGGAACATCAGGCCGTTCTTCTTCACCAGGAACGAATGGCTCCAGCTGGAGGAGGCGATGACCGCCACGCGCCACGGACTCGCGGCGAGTGCGCGCCCGATCACGCTGCCCACCTGGAAGCAGCGCCACGGCTGCGGCCCCGGGGGATCGAGGTCGCCTTCCTGTGCCTGCATCAGCGGCTGCGCCTTGGTCGGACTCAACGGCGTGCCGTGCGCGCCGATCAGCCAGCGCCCGTAGGCGTTCACGGCGAAGGGCACCACCGGCCAGGGGAAGCCCCTGCGGTCGTAATCGAGGTAGAGGATCGAGTTGGCGAAGGCGTGGCCGAGTGTGTGGTGCAGGGGCTTGTAGGCGTAGGCGACGTCCACGCCTTCCTTCAGCAGCGCCGAGGCGAGGTATTTGCCGCCAGCGCGGTGGCCCGGCACGGTGAAGGACATCTCCTCGGGCTCGTCCCACGCGTTGGGGCCGCGGTGATGGCCCTTCCACGGCTGGAAGGTGACGGAGTCGTAGGCGAGGATGGAGAATGCGGGAACGCAGTCCTCGCGGAAGTTCTCGTACTGGTCGTCGCCCCAGATCAGCACGAAGTCCGGCTTGAAGGCGTCGAGTTCCGCGCGGATCCGGCGCAGGTTCTCGATGAGATCGCGGCGGTGCCGCTCGGAGTGCGCGAGCCCCTCGTCGGCTCCCCACTGCTCGCGCATGGCGGGATGCCAGTTCTCCACTGACCGCAGCCGCTCCGGGAGCTCGCGATCCTCCAGGCACATCCGGATGCGCCGGCTCATGTTGCCCTTGTAGGAAAGGTTCGGGTAGTGGGTGATGCCGAGTCCGAGTATCTGGCCCATGCAGGCTCTCCTTCCGTGCCGCGCGGGTGTTCCGCGAATATTCGCGATTCTACGGCGGGCGGGGCTTCAGGGACAGGCGCGCCGCCGGCAAGGCCCGGACACCGGTTTTCGGGATGGCACCCGCCGGCGCGTCGAGCTACCGATGCGGCGAATACCCCGGGAAGCCCAGCAGGGGATACCCGGGGCAGCCTGGTCCCTGTTCTTATCCTTCACCGCGCAGGTCCGTCCCGGGTTTTCGAGTTCTTCGTTGTATGATTCCATCACTTCCGCAGACCCGGAGAGTGCGCCCATGACCCTGAAACTCAATCACCTGCACTTGAAGACCAAGGATCCGGACAAGACGGCGAAATTTTACGTGGACACGTTCGGCGCGAAGATTCTGAGCAAGAATCCGCGGGGCGGCTACCGCCTCGATCTGCTCGGGCTGCATCTCAACGTCACGGACTTTCTCGAGGACC